>CAISPW010000198.1 GCA_903887465.1 uncultured Oscillochloris sp.
AACAAAAAAAGATCGTTCGGGGGTGGCTTTGCCACCCCCAAACCCCCGCCGGAGGCGACGTTGCAACCGCCCTGGGCAGTCGCCGTGGGGCTTCAAGCCGGGCGGATGCAACTGACAAAGCGACCTTTTTTGAGGAGCGGCCATGAGCGGCGTGATGGCGGGTGGACAGGACTGGCTGGCGATCTGGCGGCGGATGTACGAGTCTGAGCGGGCGCAGGGCGAGGCGGCGACCGACCCGGAGTTTGGTCGGGATGCCGACCCGTGGGCGGGCCGGGCGGGCCGCTTTGCGGCGGCGAGCCAGCGGCAGCCCCAGCCCGATAGCTTTATGCGGGCGCTGCTGCCTCAGCTGCGCCCGACCGACACCGTACTCGATATTGGCGCGGGCACGGGGCGCTACCTGCCGACGCTGGCGGCGAGCGTGCGCGAGGTGATCGCCATCGAGCCGTCGGCGGCGATGCGCGTGGAGTTGGAGCGGGTGATCGCCGATGCGGGGTTGCCGAATGTGACCGTGCTGGCCGAGCAGTGGCCACCGGCGCGTCCGGTCGTTGGCGATGTGCTGATCTCGGCCCACGTGGTCTATGCCCTGGCCGAGGTTGGGCCGTTCTTCCTGGCGATGGACGGCGCGGCGCGGCGCGCCTGTCACCTCTACCTGGGGATCCAGCACCCCGGCTACGCCCTCGCGGCGTTCTGGGAGCGCGTCCACGGCGAGCGCCGGCTGCCGCTGCCGGCTGCGCTGGAGGCCCTGGCATGTCTGCACCAGCTCGGCATTTACGCGGGCTTGGAGCTGGTGCCCATCCCAGGGTCGTTCCGCTTCGCCAACATGGGCGAGGCGCTCGATGAGATCCGCCACCGTATGCGGCTGACCCCACGCCCGGACCGCGATGCGCGCATTGTGGCGGCGGCGGCGGATCTGCTGACCTCTAGGGATGACGGGTGGCTGGCCCTGCGTGATCAGCCGACCCACGCGGCGCTGATGAGCTGGAAGACCGTAAGGCGTGAGGTGTAAGGCAGCAATAGCGCAAAAGACACGCTGCCAGCCCAAGCGCCCGGCCCGTAAACGGGCGGGCTAGGTTCGATGAAGGCCGCTGAAGCGGCCTATCTGAGGCCGCTGAAGCGGCCGTCGTAGACCTCGCCGAGGGCTTCAGCCCCCGGCGGGCGGTGCCGGACCGCGTACCTTTTGCGGTAGTGTGTAAGGCGCTTCACCCGATGTGGTACGGAAATACTCGTTTGTGCGCGTTGTGCCTCTGTAGTGTCGCATCGCCGACTCGGGACGGCCATGTGCAGGCGCGGCGTGAAGGTGTCTACGTATGTTGGCCTCTCAGCTCCCTCTGGCTCTCGCCCAGTTCCACCATAACCGCCAACTCTTCGCCGACCGCTATCTCGATCAGACGTTGCCGCGCCGCAGCGCCTGGCGCGACCTGGTGGACGAGGCCGTCCCTGTCCTCGCGCAGATCCGCACGCTCGTTGCCGCCTTCACGCCCTCAGCCAATGAGGCTCAGACCGAGCGCGATCTGGTGCGCCCGGTCTTGGAGGTGCTCGGCCATACCTTCGAGGTGCAGGCTGCGCTGCATACGCCCAAGGGCACCAAGAAGCCGGACTATTTTTTCTACCGCGATCTGGCTGCGCTCAATCTCAATAAGGGCAAGGTGATCAGCGATGCCGACCTGGGCGCGGCCCTGGCGGTGGGTGATGCGAAGTATTGGGAGCGCAAGCTCGATGTCTCTAGCCAGGGCGAGAGTGATGAGATTACCAAGGTTCCCTCCGACCAGATCGCCTTCTATATGCGCCACTCTGGTGTGCCTTGGGGTATCCTCACCAATGGCCGCCGCTGGCGGATCTACCATAAGGAAACCGTCGAAAAGCAGGATCGTTTCTATGAGGTCGATCTGAAAGATCTGGCTGACGCCAACAACCCCGAGACCTTCCTGTACTTCTTCGCCTTCTTCCGCCGCGCCGCGTTTGATCCGCCTGTCGGCGATGCGCTTACCCTGGACGGGATGCTGCGCGAGAGTGTGGATTACGCCCGTGGCGTGTCTGAGTCGCTCAAGGCCCAGGTCTTCGACGCCCTGCGCCATATCGCCCAGGGTTTCCTTGATTATCCGCGCAATGGGTTTCATGTTGGTACGGGTACCGCAGATGCGCGATCCGCCGACCCTGCTGCGTCCTTGCAGACCATTTATGCCAATAGCCTGATTGTGCTTTACCGGCTGCTGTTTATTCTCTACGCCGAGTCCCGTGAGCTGCTGCCGCTGCGCGAGAACCTGAGCTACCGCGATGACTACAGTCTCTACGCGATGGTGCGCGATGTGGGTCGCCGCCTCGATAGCGGTATGAGCCTGCTGGTTGATACCGGACGCACGTGGGCAAGGCTACGCGAGCTGTTTGAGATCATCAACCTCGGCAGCCCGCCGCTGAAGGTGGCTACCTTTAATGGTGGCCTCTTTGACCCGCAGCATCACGCCTTCCTCGAACGCTATAGCATCGGTGATGCGCAGCTTCAGTTGGCCCTCGACAAGCTGGCCCGCATCGTCAATCCGCAGACGGGTTTACCGGAGTTTATTGACTACCGCGATTTGGCCGAACGTCATTTGGGCACGATCTACGAGGGTTTGCTGGAGTACCATCTGGAAAGGATGAAGGATGAGGGTGGAGGGGTGAAGGATGAGGGTGGAGGGATGAAGGGTGAGGGTGGAGGGGTGAAGGATGAAGGTGGAAAGATGAAGGGTGAAGGTGGAAGGATGAAGGATGAAGATGGAAGGAGGGAGGATGAGGGTGGAAGGATGAAGGGTGAGCATGATCCGGCAGCGCCCCCTTCATCCTTCATCCTTCATCCCTCATCCTTCCATCCCTCATCCTTCCATCCCTCATCCCTCATCCCTCATCCTTCATCCCTCATCCTTGTCAACGACAAGGGCGAGCGTCACCGCACCGGCTCCTACTACACTCCCGATTTTGTGGTGCAGTACATTGTCGAGCAGACCCTGCGCCCTGTCCTGGATGCTGCGGTTGCGGGAAAGAAGACTGACGCCGACAAGATTGCAGCGGTGATGGAGGTGAACTGCGTTGATCCGGCGATGGGCAGCGGACACTTCCCGGTCGCGGCGACGGAGTACATCGCCCGCTATCTGGTGGAAATTGGCATATCGCCGCCCACCTCGGCAGCGAGTGAGGGCGAAGAATCCGACCTCGCGTACTGGAAGCGTCGCGTGGCCCAGAGCTGTATCTACGGGGTTGACCTGAACCCGCTGGCGGTGGATCTGGCCAAGCTCTCGCTTTGGCTGTCCACCGCCGCCAAAGGTCGCCCGCTTTCGTTCCTCGACCACCACCTGCGCTGCGGTAACGCCCTGGTCGGCACCCGTGCCAGCGAGCTGGATGTGATTAGCGGCGCACCGAAGAAAGCTCGGCGCAGCAAGCAGGAATCCGCCGCCGAGACGGGTCAACTCAGCCTGCTCGATGATGCGGCCTTCGCCGGGGCGATGCGCAGCGCCGTGGGCAGCATGTGGTTGATCGAAGATAGCGCCGGGTACACGGTGAGTGATGTCAAAGAGCAGGAGCGCATTTACGAGACGGTGCGGGCCGGGCTGACGGAGCGCTTTGCGGTACACGCTGATCTGGCGACGGCGGCGGGATTCGGCGCGGCCCCCGAGCGCAGTCTGTGGCGGGCTATCGCCGATTATGCGCAGCAGCCCGAAGGCACGTTCTCCACCCCAGCCTTTGAGCGCCCGTTGGCCGAGGTGCGTGCCCTGCGCAACACACGCCATTTCTTCCACTGGGATCTGGAATTCCCTGAAGTTTTCTACGACCGCCACGGTCGTCCGCTGGGTGATCAGGCCGGTTTCGATGTGGTGATCGGCAACCCGCCCTACGTGCGCCAGGAGCAACTCGGCCCGCTCAAGCCATTCTTCCAGCAGGCATATGCCGAAACCTACAGCGGCACCGCTGACCTGTTTGTCTATTTCTTCCACCAGGGCGTGAAGCTGCTGCGCCAGGGCGGATTGCTGGGCTATATCGCCAGTAACTCCTGGCTGCGCGCCAACTACGCCACGCCGCTGCGCTCTTTCATGCGCCAGCAGATCACGGTTGAGCAGGTGATTGACTTGGGCGACAACCGGGTTTTCGCCGATGCGCCCGATGTCTACCCGGCCATTCCGATTGTGCGCAAGGCTACGCCGCCCGCCGATCACACCGCCCAGGCCGCAACCTTTAGCCGGGGCGAAGGCGTGAAGGAATTTGAGAGTCAGATCAGCGGGAAACTGGCCCCGGTGAGCATCCACGACCAGCAGGATAGTGGCTGGCAGCTCGGCGGGGATGCGGGGCGGCAGATTTTTGCCAAGCTGATGGGGCCCGCCGGAGGGCTGAAGCCCCCGGCTACGGGTGACGAAGGCCGCCTGCGCGGCCTGCCTGAGGCCGCTTCAGCGGCCTTCGCAGAATCTAGCCCGCCCGTTTACGGGCCGGGCGGCGGGGATGACAGCGTGCCTTATGCGGTAGTGCGAAAAACTCTTGGTGAAGTGGTCAATGGCCGAATATATTCCGGTATCAAAACTGGAATCAATGATGCCTTTATCATCAATCAGACAACCCGCGATCACATAGTTCAGGCCGATCCTAGCTGTGCCAGCGTGATCAAACCCTTCCTGCGTGGTGAAGATTTGCGCCCGTGGTATCAGGAAAACGAAGGTCGCTGGCTGATCGAATTACCAAACCGCTGGACGCGCACTCAGTTTGGCGAAGGGTTATCAGAAGATGCGGCGTGGATTGCGCTCCAGGGCCGACATCCCACACTTGCAACTCATCTTGCTCCCTTTGCCGATGCTACCCGCAAGCGAGGGGATAAGGGGGAATACTGGTGGGAGTTGCGGCCATGTGACTATTACGCCGAGTTTGATAAACCGAAAATCTTCTGGCCAGACATCTGCAAGTTTCCACGATTTTCGTGGGACACCGACCAGACCCACCTCGGCAACACCGGCTATATTGCAGTTACAGATGATCCCTGGATACTAGGGTATCTTTCGTCCCGCTGCGCTTGGTTCCTCATATCACACACGGCAATGAGTTTGGGCGAACGGGCTGGTGTGATGCGCTATCGCTTGATTGATCAGTACATGCGTCCCCTCCCCATCCCCGACGCCCCGCCCGCAGAGCGCGAGGCCATCGGCGCATTGGCGATGACGATCACCGCCGAGGCCAAGGCCCGCTACCAGTTACACCGGCGGGCGCGCAACCGCATCCAGAGCGACCTGGGCACGGCGGGGAAGGTTCTTAACCAGAAGCTCACAGCCTGGTGGAATCTGGATTTCCCGGCCTTCCGCGCCGAGATCCAGAAAGTCTTCAAACGCGACATCGCCCTAAAAGAGCGCGACGACTGGGAAGAGTGGCTGGGAGTCCAGCGCGAGAAACACCGCCAGCACACCGCCGCCATCATCGCGGGCGAGGTTGAGTTGAACCGGCGGGTCTACCACCTCTTCAACCTAAGCGCCGAGGAAATCGCGATGATTGAGGTCAGCACGAAGTATCAGTACGGCGAGGTGTAATGCAATTCCGCCCGCGCCCAAACGGCGTGGTCTCACGATAAAACCACGCCGTTTGGCAACAGCGCAGAAAGACGTTCATGCGCGGGGCGCACAACCCCCGATTCATGGCAAACCATGATCGACAGTCTTGCGCTTTTTTCTGATGATTTTATGGATGATCGCAATAGTACACTTTTTCCTAGCGTTTTATCGCAAGGTACTCAGTTCGCAGGGGCAATCCCTACGGGGTGGACTACCACACCCCCGATCCCATTGCCATAGGCGTTTGGGATTGCATGTTCACCATCGTGCGTTCGTCTGA
>CAISPW010000199.1 GCA_903887465.1 uncultured Oscillochloris sp.
CCTGCAACCATACGGGTGTGGCATAACCTATGGGGGCGAAGCAGGGCATGAGCAAAGTCCTCGGGGCTGCGCCCCAGACCGCGCTTTTTGTTGGTTTTTGGCGGCGAAGCCGCCAAATGTCAACAAAAAAAGATCTTTCGGGGGTGGCGAAGCCCCCCCCAAACCCCCGCCGGAGGCGACGTTGCAACCGCCCTGGGGGGCGAAGCCTCGCCACATGATGCGATAGATGTCTCTATCGCATCATGTGGCGAGGCTTTGCCCTTCTTATGTAAACCGCTCGGTATCCGACCAGAGCATCTCCTGCTTACCAATCACCACCGTATCGCCCTCCTGGAGGCCCACCTTGAGCAGGGCGTCGCTGATGCCAGTGGCGTCGAGAACCCGCTGGACGCGATCCACGGCCTCGGGCTGGTCGAAGTTGGTCATGGCCACCAGGCGCTCGATCTTCACGCCGCGCACCCGCCAGTTGCCACCGTCGCGCTCGATGTTGTAGATGTTGGGGTCAACCTGCGGGACGCCCCACTCCAGGTCGGGCAGATCGTCGGCGATGGGCGCGACGTATGTGGTGGGCAGCTCGCGCAGGCGCTCCGTCACCCGGCGCAGCAGGGTCTCCACGCCCTCGCGAGTGGCGGCGGCGATGGGGATAATGTCGGCCTGGTCGGCGGGGATCTCGCGGCGCAGGCGATCCAGGTTGTCCTGGGCCTCGGGCAGATCGAGCTTGTTGAGGGCCACCACCTGAGGCCGCTCGGCCAACTCGGGACGGTACTGGCGCAACTCGGCGTTAATCTGATGGAAGTCATCGAGCGGGTCGCGCCCATCGACCCCGGCGGCATCGACCATATGGATGAGCACGCGGGTGCGCTCGATGTGGCGCAGGAAGTCGTGACCGAGGCCGATCCCGGTGTGCGCGCCCTCGATCAGGCCGGGGATGTCGGCCACGACAAAGCGCTCGTAGTCGCCCACCGTCACCAGGCCGAGGTTTGGCTGAAGGGTGGTGAAGGGGTAGCTGGCGATCTTGGGTTGGGCGGCGCTGATCACCGAGAGCAGGGTGCTCTTGCCCGCGTTGGGGAATCCAACCAGGCCCACGTCAGCGATCAGCTTCAGCTCAAGTTCGATGGTCAGATCCTGGCCAGGCTCGCCGTACTCGGCGATACGCGGAGCTTGGCGGGTGGAGGTGGTGAAATGGACGTTGCCCAGGCCGCCCTTGCCGCCACGGGCGGCGAGCAAACGCTGGCCGGGCAGGGCCAGATCGACCTCATACTCCACGCCGTCGATGACCGTGCGGGCCACGGTGCCGGGGGGCACGCGCACCACCAGATCCTCGCCGTGGGCACCGTACATCTTATTCTTTTGGCCGTGGCCACCGCGCTCGGCGGCAAACTTGCGCACGAAGCTAAAATGGAGCAGCGTATTCAGCTCGGGGTCGGCCACGAGATAGACGTGGCCGCCGCGCCCGCCATCGCCGCCGTTGGGGCCGCCGCGTGGGATAAACTTCTCGCGGCGGAAGGTGGCGGCGCCGCTGCCGCCGTTGCCGGCGCGCACGCTGATCGACGCCCGGTCGAAAAAGTCATTCGCCATAGTACTGTCTCACGTCATAAAAAAACTCGGGGGCGGCGCGCAGCCACCCCCGAGCGCCCACGGTATGTGGGGAGTTACGCCTTGCTTTCGCCCTCAGCCTTGTCGCCCTTGGGCGCATCATCGTCGCGCACAGCCTTCTTAAACTCGCGGATACTGTTGCCAATCGCCCCGCCGACACCAGCGAGTCGGCTTGTACCAAAGACGGCAATCACGATCAGTAAGATGATCAGCAACTCGCCCCAGCCGAGACCAAACATCGCTTATCTCCTTATCAGCGGGAGCCGATGCCCGCGCGGTGCCAAGCTGGATCCGTAGTACGTGACAACTCTCACGGGCTATTGGGAACTCTGTCTGCATTATACCGTAGCGAGGGGGCGTGTCAACAGAGCCTGCTGATACGCCTGCAGGGTGCGCTCGGCGGTGGTGCGCCAGGTGAAAGTGGCGGCCCGACGCAGGCCACGCTCGGCGAGATCGGCGTGTAGCTCGCGGTCGCTCAACACGCGGGCCAGGGCGTCGGCCAGCGCCTCGGCGCTACGCGGATCCACCATCAGCCCGGCATCGCCCACGACCTCGGGCAGGCTCGATGTATTGGACGTGACCACGGGGGTGCCGCAGGCCATGGCCTCAAGCGGCGGCATGCCGAAGCCCTCGTAGATCGAGGGGAAGGCGAAGACGCTGGCGGCGGCATACCAGAGCGGCAGTTCGTCCTCGTCGAGGTAGCCCACAAACGTCACCTTGTCGCGCAGGCCAAGCGCATCGAGCCGCTGGAAGATCGCATCGTAGAGCCAGCCCTTACCGCCGCCCACCAGCAGGGGCACGTCGGGAAAGCGGCGGGCCACCTCGGCGTAAGCTTCCAGCAAGGTGGTCAGGTTCTTGCGCGGCTCCAGGGTGCCCACATACAGCACGAATCGCGCGGGCAGGCTATGGCGGGCGCGAAAGGCCGTCAGGGCGGCGGGCGCAGGTGGGCGAAAGTGGGCGCGGGCGGCGTTGGGCGTCACCAGCACCCGCTCGGCGGGCACGCCGAGGATGCCGACCACCTCGCGCTTAGTATGCTCGGAGACGACCAAAATACGCGCGGCGCGACGAGCGCTCATGCGGGTGGCGAAATCGAGGTAGGCCCGATTGTAGCCCCGGAAGGTCTGCGGAAAGCGGATGAAGGCCAGGTCGTGGATGGTAACGACGCTGGGCACGGGACAACTCAACGGCACGACACTATGGACGCCGTGGAAGATGTCGGCCCCGGAGGCACGCAGCAGGGCAGGGGCGATCAGTTGCTCCCAGGGGATGCGGACGCGCGGGTTGATCGTGGGAAACATGCTCGGGCGCACCCGAAAATTTGGCGGTAGGCCAAGTGCAGCCGCGTCAAGCCCACGGGTTGTGTAGATATCGTAGTGGTTTACGCGGTCGATCTGCCCGAGCTGGGCGAGGGTCTGCTCAACGTAGTGGGAAATTCCGGCGCGGCGGAAAGATTTAGTGTGGGCGATCAAGTGGGCATTAACGGCGATACGCATAACTTCTTAGTAATCGTGGTGCAGCACGAGGCCCCAACTAGAGACGGGGTAGTAGATCATCCATGCCTGGCCGACGACGCGGTCGAGAGGCAGCGCGTCCCACTCACGCGAGTCGCTACTGTTGTTGCGGTTGTCGCCCATGACAAAGATTGTCCCATCGGGGATGACGAACGGGCCTTTGCCGCAGACCCGGCTGCCGAGGCATGCGGTCGAGGAGTCGATGTAGGGTTCTTTCAGATCGACGTTATTGACAAAGACCTTGCCATCGCGGATATCAAGGGTGTCGCCGGGAAGCCCGATCACCCGCTTGATATAGTCTTTGCTCACATCACGGGGATACTCGAAGACCAAGACATCGCCACGGCGGGGCTGGTGGAACGGGTAGATAATCTTCTGGGGCTGGCTCTCCTGGCCGGGCATCAGTCGGAGGGGCGCGTTCAGATCGAAGTGGAAGTAGATCAGCTTATTAACCAGGATGTACTGGCCGGTATGCAGTGAGGGTTCCATGCTGGATCCCTCGATCTTAAAGTTCTGGACGATCCCACGGACAATAAAGAAAACCAATAGAATGAAGATAGCCGTCTCAACGAGTTCGCGGACGAGGCTGCGAACGCGCACGGGCGGAGATTCATCGGGTTGATCGTCGGGAAGCTGTTCCCATGAGCCGTCGGCGGCAGGTGCGTCGGGAGGAGACATATTGATCCCGAGCCGACGGCGCGGCGGTGTCTGATCCATGGTATCCTTGGCACAGTGTTCGGATGCTGTGCTACGCTCACCCCGTAGGAGGCGGCGTACACCGCGATCTGGGGAGGTTCCGCCCCCAAAACTCTCCAGCATTATACCCGAAGGATTCGCAAAACGCTAGGCTGCGCCTGACCCTTAGGAGCTTGCATGACCACGCCTCTCGCTGAACTTCTTACGCCGAGCGACGACGGAGCCTTTCACTGCGCGGCCTGTCAATGGCGCTGCGTTCTCCGTCCGGGCGAGACGGGTCGCTGCCAAGTGCGTGTCGCGACCGAGGAAGGCATTGCCTTGCTGAACTTTGGGCTGATCAGCGGCGCGGCCATTGGCCCGGTGGAAGATTACCGGCTCTGGCATTTTTTTCCCGACACGCTGATGCTCTCGATTGGCAGCTGGGGCTACGCATCTACCGCCGATCAGCAGCGCGGGCTCTACGCCGCCATTCCCACCGACCCGGCCAAGCAGCGGCACCTCGACGCCGAACGGGCGGCGAACTTCGCCTTGCAGAATCTCTGCCGGGGGGTGATTTGGGCCTACGGCGAGCCGGCCGTCTCCCACGAGTACGTGCTGGCCCTGCTCCAGCTCTGCCGAGCCTCCAGCCGCGTCACTGCGCTCTGCACCACCGGCGTCCTCACCTCCGAGGCGCTGGAGGTGTTCGCCCCGTACCTCGACGCGGTCAGCTTCGACCTGCGCGGCTTCAGCGATTCTTCCTACGCCCGCCTCGGCGGCATCCCGGACTGGCGGGCCTCGCTGGAGATCATCATCGAGGCTCACGCCCGCTACCATTGCCATATCGAGGTGAGTACGCGCATGCACAGCGGGGTGAACGACAGCCCCGGCGAACTGCACGATCTGGCGGCATGGATCGTCGCGAACCTGGGCGACCACACGCCCTGGCATGTGATCCCCGGCGACGCTGGCAGCGAGACGGCGGCCTCGGTGGTGCGGGCCAAGCGGATTGGCCACGAGAACGGGCTACACTACATCTACGGCATCGAGCACAACCAGGCCACCCGCTGCCCCAGCTGCCAGGCCACCCTGATCACCCGCACTAACGGCGTGGCCCGCATGATTGGCCTGAAGGATGGGGCCTGCGAGACCTGCGGCCACGACGCGCAGATCCAGCTCTCGATCTTTAAGCAGCGTTAACGTGAACATAGCCGATAGCCGATAGCCGATAGCCGATAGCCGATAGCCGATAGCCGATAGCCGATAGCCGATAGCCGATAGCCGATAGCCGATAGCCGATAGCCGATAGCCGATAGCCGATAGCCGATAGCTGATAGCCGATAGCCGGGCATCAGCGACCATGTTCATCGCGGCGGTGTGCGCCCCGCGCATGAACGTCTTTTGCGGTAGTGCCAATTATGAGTGTGTCGAAGATTTGTGGCCCTCAAGCTCCCGCTGCGCGGATTAGCTCATCAGTACCGGCAGGTAGAGCCGCTGGGACTGAAGTGTCGAGTCGACGCGGAAGCTGAGGGTTTGCACTGGTGACTCGTTCCCCGCTGCGTCCACCGCCATGTAGCGCAGGGTGTAGCTGCCGTCTACGAGGCTGCTCAAGGTGAACACCGCACCCGGCACATCGCTCCACTCGGCTCCGTCGAAGGACACCCGCAGCTTGGCCACACCGCCGCCGCCCTGGTCATCGGCGGCGACGGTGATCCCGTGCAGCTGCTGGAAGGTCGCGCCCATGTGCTGATCGACGTCCGAGTCGCGCCCGCCTAGCCCATCGATCAGCCCGCCGAAGTCGGCGGCGCCCGGCATCTTCACGCTGTAGCCGGCCGATGCATCTCCGCTGCGATCAAAATACTTGAACGAGAGGACGTGGCGGCCCGCCGCCAGGCTGATCGTCCCGGTGATGCTGCTGCTCGGGTGCAGACCGGCGTTCACCACCGCCGCCGCACCGTCCACCCAAAGCCACGATCCGTCGTCGCTGGTGGTCTGGAAGCTGTAGTCCCCCGTCGTCGGCGCGACGAAAACGCGGGTCTGCTCGATGATGAAGCCGTCGTTCAGATCGGCGGTCGGCCCGCCCTGTCCCCAGTTGATCGTCTCGCCACCCCACGCGAAGCTGCCGGCCAGCTCGCCCTTGAGTACCGAAAGCGGGTTCTGGGTGCGGGCCAGCAGATTGTCGGGCACGTCACCCATGCGGTATACGTAGGCCAGGGGCTGCAACTGCGCATCGTAGCTGATCGGGGCGGGGGCCAGATGCTCCGGTGTGACGGTGATCGTCTGCGGGAAGACATCGCGGGCCATGTAATCCACATACTCCTCGATGGCCCCGGCGCGCAGGGTGACACTGCCCGGCACACGGAAGCGTAGGTAGCCCACCACCTGGCGCGTCTCGCCGGGGGCCAGGCTGCCGTTCAGTCCCCAGCGCCAGGGGTAGCCGCCGCTGTCGCCGTCGCACGTCGGGGCACGATCAGCCTCCGCCACGCCGAGTACCACGCGGAAGCGCCCGGTCTGCTTCGGGTAGGCCGCGTAGCTCTGGCCGCCGGCCCCCAGGAAACACTCGCCCTCATCGTAGACGTAGCTGTTGCGGATATCGAAACTCGCTGACTGGTCGGCCTGCGTGCCCGCCTGCGGATCCTGGGTCGTGATCGGCGTACCGCCGCTGTTGCGCACGGTGAACGTGACCTTCAGCAGCTCGCCGGCGGCCACGCTGCTGCGGTCATACTGCACATCCAGCAACTCCAGGTTGGCGGGCGCGGCGGGCACGGCGGGTGTGTCGGGTGCGCCGCTCATACTATTTTGGACGCGCTGGCGGACGTCGGACAGGACGTTGAGCAAGCTATCGCCGGGGCAACTGGTGTGGCCGGGTGTCACCTGGCGATGGCCGGCAATATTCGGCACAATCCCGCCGGGGTTGAAGGGCGCGCAGTAGGTCGAGTGCGCGCAGCCGTAGTAGTAGGAGCTGCCCAGGGGGTCGATCCGCTTCTGCTCACCCTTCCAGGCCAGCAGATCCACGAGGCTGCTGGTTGCGGCCTGGGTCGGCGCGGCGCTGCTGTAGGTGCCGATCACGGCCACGCCCAGCGAGCCGTAGTTGGCGGTGTCGTGGAAGGCTACGCTGTCGTCACCACCCGCGCGGCCCTCGTAGATCACGCCGTCCGGGTCGATCAGGTAGTTGTAGCCCACGTCGCCCCAGCCTCGGGTGTAGGTATGAAAAGCCCACTCGGCGCGCACCCGGTCGGCCCAGCTGGTCTCTTTTCCGGCCAGGCTGCTGGAGTCGGCGGTGTGATGGACCACCATGTGGTTCACCGGGTAGTAGACGGGCGCGGCGCGGCTGCCCTGGCCATCGGGATTGCCCCAGGCACTGCGGCTGACCACGGCGGGCTTGCCGAGGGCGGCCAAGGAGGGATCGGCGGCGGGACGTGCCGGGCCAAAGCGGGCGTCCACGGTGTTCACGTCGATGCGCCGCAGGGCAGGCATGGCACCGTCGGGTGCCGGGGTGAGGCTGGCGCGCACCTGCCAGAAGCGGGCACCCGCACCGGCGTAGATCGTGGTGCCCCAGTGGGTGTCCGCGCGGTCGCCGGGCTGCCAGAGGTCGTGGTCTTCCACCACGATGCCCCAGGACGTCCAGACGATCCCATCGAGGCTGGCCCGCGCCTCGATAGCGAGCGTGTCCTCGGTGGGCACGTCGGCCTGCCAGCGCAGCAGCATATGGGTGAAGGGGCTGGCCTGCGTGACCGGTGAGAGATAGCCGGTGTCGGCGAGGCCGAGCGCGCTGGCAGGCTGAGTGACGAGTACGATCTGCGCGGGGCGTCCGCCCGCCCCACCCGCAGCCGCAGATGGCGCAGGCGTGAGGCTGAGGCCGAGCAGGCTGCAGATGATCAGCGGAAGGAGAAAAAGTCGCGGATGCGGTATCACGCTGAGCCTCCGTGGTGGTGTCGTAGAGCAATTTCCCTTTGCTATAGTAACGACTACGGCGCGTAGTTACTACCGGGATGGGTGACGGTTTGATGACGGTCTTCTGTTGATGATTCGCAACTTCGTTGCCAATCATCAACAGAAGACGTTAAAGGTGTGGTACCATCAGCGCCAGAAGATGACCCGTTCGGGGAAAGAGAGTTCGCCCATGTCATCACAGAAACTCCGGGTCGGCGTGATCGGGGCCGGGATCGGCGCATTCCATCTCGCCGCCTACGCGAGGCTGCCGCAGGTCGAGATCGCCGCCTTGGCCGGGCTCGACGATGATCGGGTGCGGCGCGTGGCCACCGAGTATCAGGTGCCGACCACCTACCGCGAGTATGGCGACCTGCTCGCCGTGCCCGACATCGACGCGGTGAGCATCTGTCTGCCCAACGCGCTGCACGCACCGGTGACGATCGCCGCCCTGCGGGCCGGCAAGCATGTGCTGATCGAGAAGCCGCTGGCCCGCAATGTCGTGGAGGGCCGGGCCATGCTGGCGGCCGCTGCCGCCCACGGTCGCGTGCTGATGATCGCGCTAAACCACCGCTACCGTGGCGATGTGCAGTGGGTGAAGCGTTACATCGAGTCGGGTGCCCTGGGTACGATCTACTACGCCAAGGCCCACTGGATGCGCCGCAGCGGCATCCCGCAACTGGGCAGTTGGTTCGTGAATAAAGATCTGGCCGGCGGCGGGCCGCTGATCGACCTGGGCGTACACGTGCTGGACATCGCCATGTATCTGATGGGCGAGCCGCTGGCGCGCACGGTGAGCGCGAGTACCTACGCCGAATTTGGCCCGCGCGGCCTGAAGGGCTGGGCCGGTCGGCAGCAGACGGCTGACGCACGACACCCCTACGAAGTCGAGGATCTGGCGACAGGTTTCGTCCGCCTAGACAGCGGCGCGACCCTGCTGCTGGAGGCGAGTTGGGCCACCCACGGCCCCGCTGGCGATGACTTTGGCGTCACGCTCTACGGCAGCGAGGGCGGGGTGGAGCTGCTGGTGCGCAACTACACCCACGAGAACACAGTGCGCGTCTTCCACGATATCCACGATGTGCCGACCGACCTCGCGCCGCGCCCGGCCAAGGTCGAGGGTCACCTTGGTGTGATCGAGCGCTTCGTCGCGGCGGCGCACACCGGCGGGCCGCAGGAGCCGAGCGCGGCCGACGGGCTGCGGCGGGTTGAGCTGATCGCCGCCTGCTACCGCTCGGCCGCCGAGGGGCGCGAGATCGCACTTTAGCTCAGAGCCACAGGCAACAGGGATATGCGCAGCGGCGCGCTGGGCCACGCCGGGCAGCAGGCCGCTGGTGCGCGACAAAGTGATGCTATAGTGTGGTTGGCCGCACCAGCAAAGCTGACGCGGCCAACCACACTATAGCTATGACGGTTAGATGGGAGCCTGTATGCGCGTGCTGCTGCTCGATAACTACGACTCGTTCACCTACAACCTGTACCAGTACCTTTGCGAACTGGGGGCGACGGTGGAGGTATACCGGAACGATGCGATTAGCGTGGCTGAGGTTGCGGCCATGCGGCCCGACCGGATTGTGATCAGCCCTGGGCCGTGTACGCCGAACGAGGCGGGGATCAGCGTCGCCCTCATCCGGGAGCTGGCACCGAGCGTGCCCATCCTCGGGGTTTGCCTGGGCCACCAGGCTCTCGGCGCGGCCTACGGCGGCGCGGTGGTGCGCGCCCCGCAGGTGATGCACGGCAAGGTCTCGCCGATCCGCCACGCCGGGCAGGGCGTCTTCGCCGGTCTGCCCGATGCCTTCCCGGCTACCCGCTACCACTCGCTGATCGTCCGCCGCGACGACCTGCCCGCCGTGCTGGAAGTGACGGCCTGGACGGACGACGGCATGATCATGGGTATGCGTCACCGTGAATACCCCGTCCAGGGCGTGCAGTTTCACCCCGAGTCGATCATGACCACCAGCGGCAAGGATCTGCTCAAAAACTTTCTGGCATGATGGCGGCAGCAGGATGCGCGTGGGCAGGCCCAGGGCAGCGAGCAATTCAACCGAATGCCCGCGTCTGCCTGGGCTGATTCGCCCCCCTCGCCAAAAACTAACAAAAAAAGATCTTTTGGGAGAGGCTTTATCACCTCCAAACCCCCGCCGGAGGCAACGTGGCTTTATCATCCCCAGACCCCCGCCGGAGGCGATGCCGCCCCAGGCCCACGTGCTATAATGGATGTGGCGCACTGGCATGGGGGGCACAGCCCTCCATTTTTATATGATGGGCCCAGCCAATGAGCGGAAAAGATCCCAACCCCGGCACCGTGGCCGACAACCGCAAGGCCCGCCACGACTACGACATTGAGGAGACCTACGAGGCCGGGATCGTGCTTACCGGCAGCGAGATCAAGTCGGTGCGCGCCGGTCGCATCAACCTGCGCGGCAGCTACGCCCGCATCTTTAACGAAGAACTCTACCTCTACGATAGCCATATCTCGCCCTACGAGCAGTCGGGTACCTACTTTAACCACGAGCCGACCCGCCCGCGCAAGCTGCTGATGCACCGTCGCGAGATCAACCGTCTCGATGGCCTGATCCGCCAGAAGGGGCTGACCATCGTGCCGCTCAAGGTCTACTTCAAGGGACGACGGGCCAAGCTGGAACTGGGCGTGGCCCGTGGCAAGAAGAACTACGATAAGCGTGAGGATATCGCCAACCGCGACGCCAAGCGCGATATCGAGCGGGCCATGAAGTCGCGCAATCGCGACTAGCTTCTCGCGGAGATGCGGGGGCAACCTCGTGGCCCGCGCGATTTTTATGCTATCTACAGCATAAACGTAGGTCTGGGGCACAGCCCCAGGAAATTTACGATGACCACGACGTCTGTGGGCTACGTCGCCCTGCTGCGGCGCAACCAGCCCTTCCGCCGGCTCTGGTACGGCCAAGTCGTCAGCCAGTTGGGCGACTGGCTCGACAGCATCGCCCTCTTCACCCTGCTGCTGAACCTGACCAACTCCGGCGAGGCGGTGGGCCTGCTGCTGGTGGCCCAGTTCCTCCCCGGCGCCCTGGTCGGCCCCTTCGCTGGCGTCGTCGTCGACCGGCTGCCCCGGCGCATGGTGCTGATCTTCAGCGACCTCGGGCGGGCGCTGCTGGTGCTGCTGCTGCTGCTGGTGCGCGGTCCGGGCGATGTCTGGCTGGCCTACACGGTGGTGGGCCTGAAGGTCGTGCTGACCTCGTTCTTCGAGCCGGCCCGCTCGGCGATCACACCCGACCTGTGCGTGCCGGGCGAGTTGGTGGCGGCCAACGCGATCAGCGGGGCGACTTGGTCGGCCATGTTGGCTCTGGGCGCGGCCATGGGCGGCCTGGTGGTGGGCACCCTCGGCGTGCAGGCATCCTTCCTGATCGACTCGGCCTCCTACCTGATCTCGGCGGCGCTGATCCTCACGGTGCGGGTTGCCGCCGACGAACGACGAACGGCCAATGACCAGCGGCCAACGGCGGGAACTCTTGCACCAAAGCCAGAGGCCGCCGTTGGTCGTCGGTCGTTGGTCATTGGTCAAACCGCATCCGAACTCGCCGAGGGGCTGCGCTACATCTTCACACACCGCGAGGTGGCCTGGCTCACCTTCGCCAAGGCACTGTGGAGCATGGGCGGCGGGGTGCTGCTGCTGCTCACCCTCTTCGGGCGCGGGCTGTTCCCCCTGGGCCGCGATGGTGCCCTGAGCATCGGCCTGCTCTACGCGGCGCGCGGGGCGGGGGCGGGGATCGGGCCGATCCTGGCTCAGCGGCTTTTCGGCGACGGCCAGCAGTTTATGCGCCGCGCCGTCGGCTTGGCCTTCTTCCTCACGGCGGCGGGCTACCTGGGCTTTAGCCAGTCGCCCAGCATGGCCCTGGCCATGCTCGCCATCGTGATCGCCCACGTCGGCGGCAGCATCCAGTGGGTCTTCAGCACCGCCCTACTCCAGATGCGTCTGCCTGCACAGCTGCGCGGTCGCGTCTTCGCCATCGAGTACGCGGGCATGACCCTCGCCACCGCGCTCTCCAGCTACCTCACCGGGCTGGCCAGCGACGCGGGGGCCGACCCACGGCTCCTGTCGGTCATCCTCGCCGGGGTTTTCTTGATCACCGGGGCGATCATTACGGTCGCCCTCTGGCGCAGCCCTGGCGCTCGTGTTGAGGGTTGAATGGCGAACATTCAGCGCTCAACATTCAACCCTCAGCATTCAGCATTTTGACACGGAGCGACCGATGCTTATCTGCCAGGATCAGCGCAGCGGCTACGGCTGCGGTGCCGAAAACCCCGACGGCACCCCGAGCTGCCCGAAATGTGGGATGTCCCTCGCCTTCGCCGTCCACCTGCGCGACCCCGGCTGCGTAATCGGGCAGTACCGGGTCATGCGCATGATTGGCTACGGCACCTTTGGCGCGGTGTACGAGGCCGAAGACACCAGCGCCGTCGGATCGGTTGGTCATGTCGCCCTCAAGGAGTCTTTCGAGTCGACCATGATCAGCCGCTACCAGCGTGAGTTCACCGCGCTGTCGGGGTTGCGCCATCCTAACCTGCCGCGCTACTACGCTATGTTTGAACACGACAGCTGCGGCTACCTGGTGATGGAGTTCATCCCCGGCCAGAGCCTCGACGAGATCCTCAATCGCCAGAAGGTGCCGCTGTCCGAGCAGTTGCTGGTCGCCTACGGCGAGCAACTCTGCGACCTGCTGACCTACCTGCACGGCCAGCATCCGCCAGTACTCCACCGCGACATCAAGCCAGCCAACATCCGGGTCACGCCCGAGGGCAATGTGAAACTGGTAGACTTCGGCCTGTTCAAGCAGGGCATCCAGCGTACCCGGCAGACCATCCACGGCCTCGGCACGCTGGAGTATATGCCGCTGGAGCAGTTCGACTGGTCGGGCGGCACCGATCAGCGCAGCGACATCTACAGCCTGGGGGCGACCTTCTACCACCTGCTGACCCGGCGCTACCCGATCAGTTCGCCCAAGCGCATGATGAAAACCAAGGATCCGCTGCATTCGCCGCAGCGGGTGAACTCGCACGTGTCGCGCCATGTGTCGGACGCGGTGATGCGGGCGATGAGTCGGCTCCCACAGGATCGCTACCCGAACGCCGAGGCGTTTAAGCGCGATCTGCTGGGGAAGACTCAGCGCTACATCCGTGGCGCGACGATCGGCTTGCGGCTGTCCGCCCACCACAGCTTTGTCTACAGCGTGGCCTGGGCACCGGGCGGGCAGATCCTGGCCAGCTCCGGCGAGGATCGCCAGATTCACCTGTGGCGTCCAAGCGACGGCGAGCCGCTGGCGACGCTGAGCGGCCATAGCGCAAAGATACTCTGCCTGGCCTGGCACCCCGACGGTGCGCTGATTGCCAGCGGATCGACTGACCGCAGCGTCTGCCTCTGGCGCGTGTCCGACCATAGCCTAGTGGCCACCCTCAGCGGCCACCGCGATGCGGTCACATGTCTGGCCTGGAGTCCCGACGGCGAGACTCTGGCGACCGGGAGCGGCGACACCGTCCACCTCTGGTCGACCGAGGGTGTGCCTATGGGCGAGATCCGCGCCGGCGACCGCGTGAAGGTTTACGGGGTGGCATGGCGTCCCGACGGGCAGATCCTCGCCGTGGGCTATGGAGATCACACCGTGCGGCTCTGGCATGTTGCCGAGCCGTTCACGTCCTTCACGCTGCCGGGGCACACCGGTTATGTCTACAGCGTGGCATGGAGCCCCGACGGCCAATCGCTGGCCAGCGCGAGCGCCGACGGGACGCTACGCCTGTGGCGACTGGCCAACGGGCGCTTGGTGGACGAGCTACGGCGCTACAAGAACTGGGCCTCGAAGCTGGCCTGGAGTCCCGCCGAGGGCGAGGTCCAAGGCGAGACGGCCTGGTTCTGGCGGGTGAGTGACAGCAGCCTGTGCCTGATCATGACCGGGCACCACAACTATGTCTATAGCGTGGCCTGGAGCCCCGACGGCCAGGCTCTGGCCAGCGGAGGTGCCGACTCGACCGTGCGCCTGTGGCGCGGCGACGGCACGCCGATTTGTACCCTCACCGGCCACACGGATTGGGTCTATAGCGTGGCCTGGAGCCCCGACGGGCGCGCCCTGGCCAGCGCCAGCCTTGACGAGGCGGTGCAACTCTGGACGCTGGAATGATGAGCGGGCGCGGTTCTGTCAGAGCGCTGAGCGCTGGGAAGCGGAGGCGTCCAATGCTGAACATGCTCGCGGTGACGATTGGTGCAGCCGTCGGTGCCAACCTGCGCTACCTGATCTCCACGTGGGTAGCGCAGCGCTTCGGCAGCGGGTTCCCCTACGGCACCCTGCTGATCAACGTCACCGGCTGCCTGGTGATCGGCATCGTGCTGACTCTGGCCACCACCAAGATCACCCTCAGCGAACCGCTGCGGCTGCTGATCGTCACCGGCCTGCTGGGCGGCTACACCACCTTCTCCAGCTTCAGCTACGAGACGTTCGCACTGATCGGCGGCGGCAACTGGCTGGGGGCCGCGCTCTACCTGGGCGGCAGCCTCGCCCTCGGCCTCGGCGCGGTTTTTGTCGGCGCATGGCTGGTGCGGCTTCTCATATAATTGACAGCCCGCCTACGTTAGGCTATACTCAGCCCGCCGAGTTAACCGGAACTTCATACGATCAGCAAGCGGCGCAGCTTCGTGAGGGATGCTCCTTGTCTCCATGCCCGGCTGCCTTGCGTGGTTTTTCTGCGCGGTTGGTGACGGATGGTTCCGCCACCAACCGCGTGTTGTTATTTCCGGTTGTTTGCAAATTCCCCAGAGGAGAACTATGAAGCGCGTATTCGCCCGCTGGCCCGCCCTGCTAGCCCTGGCCCTCGGCTCCCTGCTTGCCGCCTGTGGCGGCACGCCGGCTAGCCAGCCAACCAAAGCGCCGACCGCCGCCGCAGCCGCCACTGCGGCCGCCACGAGTGTACCCGCTGCCACTGCCGCCGTCACGAGCGCACCCGCCGCCACTGCGGCCGCCACGAGTGTACCCGCCGCCACCGCCGCCGCCACCGCCGCTGCCACCACACCCGCCGACGACGCCTACGTCTTTGGCATGGTGCTGGTCGGCCCGATCAACGACGGCGGCTGGAACCAGGCCCAGTACGAGGGCATGAAATACGTCGAGTCGCGTATCCCCGGCTCGAAGTTTGTCTACATCGACAAGGTCAACCCGGCTGACCGGCCGAATTTCAAGGTCGAGCAGGGCATCGACGAGCTGCTGGCCAAGGGTGCCAAGTTCGTGGTCACCAACTCAGCCGAGTTCAGCGACGGCACCAATATCGCCGCCACGGCCAACCCCAAGGTCTACTTCGTCCACGCCTCGGGCGACTCGGTGCTCGCGGGTAAGGCTCCGGCCAACGTCTCCAACATCATGGGGCGCATGGAGTACGGCAAGATGATGGCGGGCTGCGCCGCCGCGCTCCAGACCAACACCGGCAAGATCTCCTACCTCGGGCCGCTGATCGACTCTGAGACCCGCCGCCTAGTCAATGCGGCCTACCTCGGCGCGAAGTATTGCTGGACGGACGTACGCGGCAAGCCCGCCGACCAGCTCGCGTTCAAGGTTACCTGGATCGGCTTCTGGTTCAACATTCCCGGTGTCACCCTTGACCCGACCCAGGTCGCCAACGACTTTATCAACGGCGGCAGCGATGTGATCCTTTCTGGGATCGACACCACCGAGGCGATTGTCGAGGCCAACAAGGCCACCAAGGCCGGCAAGAAGATCTACGCCATCCCCTACGACTTCAAGGCCGCCTGCGAGCAGGCTCCCGAGGTCTGCCTGGGCGTGCCCTATTTCAACTGGGGCCCGACCTACCTCAAGGTGATCAGCGACGCCAAGGCCGGCACGTTTACGCAGAGCTGGGACTGGATCGCCCCCGACTGGACGAACATCAACAACCCCGATACTAGCATCGTCGGATTCGAGAAGGGCAAGGCGCTCAGCGCCGACAACCAGGCCAAGCTCGACGACTTCATCAAGAAGCTGGCCGACGGCAGCCTGAACCTCTACACCGGCCCACTCAGCTACCAGGACGGCACGCCCTTCGTGGCCGCCGGTGCCAAAGCCGACGACAAGACGGTCTGGTACACCACGCAGTTGCTCAAGGGCGTGGACGGCCAGAGCGCGCCGTAGTCGATCTCACCACCGTAAGGGCGCAGCAGCGCGGCGCTGCTGCGCCCCGACATATACCCGCCTATGGAAGTCAGCGTTCACAACCTGACCAAAACCTTCGGCACACTGCGGGCCAACGACAACATCAGCCTGCGCTTCGCCGGGGGGCAGATTCACGGCATACTCGGCGAGAACGGGGCCGGCAAGAGTACGCTGATGAAGCTGCTCTCCGGCTTTTTGCGTCCCGATGGCGGCGAGATCCTGTTTGAGGCCAAGCCTGTAGCCCTCGGCGACCCTGGCGCCGCCCTGCGCGCCGGCGTCGGCATGGTTCACCAGGAACCGCTCGACGTGCCGGGGTTCAGCGCTCTGGAGAACCTGCTCTGCGCCGCGCCGCGCTGGGCGCTGCCGAGCCGTATCGAGGCCCGCAATACGCTCACCGTACTCGCCGGTCGCCTCGGATTCAGTGTTGCCCCCGACGACCCGATCTCCGCCCTGACCGTCGGCCAGCGCCAGCAACTGGAGATCATCCGCCTGCTGGCCTGCGGTGCCCGCGCCCTGATCCTCGATGAGCCGACCACCGGGATCAGCGCCGCCCAGGCCAGATCGCTCTTCGTCGCCCTGCGCCGTCTGGCCTCCGAGGGCAACACGGTCATCTTCGTCTCGCACAAGCTCGACGAGGTGGCCGAACTCTGCCACACGGTGAGCGTGCTGCGGGCCGGGCAGGTGGTGGGCGAAGGCCAGATGGGCGTGCCCCAGCCCCAGGATCGGCTGCTGAAGATGATGTTTGGCGGGGGCGACCACACGCCCGCGCCGAGAGAGACGCCCCGGCGGGGCGGATCTCCGGCGGTGCCGTCGGCCTGGCGCCTGGAGGGCATCACGGCCCGCGAGGGCAACCTCGTGCTGGCCGGGCTGGATCTCGACATCCCCGCCGGCTCGGTGGTGGGGCTGGCCGGGCTGGAGGGCAGCGGCCAGCAGATCTTGCTGCGCCTGCTCTGCGGGCAGATTCGTCCCAGCGCCGGGAGGCTGCGCATGGCGGGTGCCGACATGGCTGGCGCGTCCCCGGCGATCTTCCGCACGTGCGGCGTTGAATACCTGCCGGCCGACCGATTGGTCGAGGGGGTCGTCGGCCCGCTCACCCTCGCCGAACACTTCGCCCTGCTCCAGCCCGGCGGCATGATCATCAAGCGGCATGCCGCCGAAGATGCCGCCCGTGCGGCGATTGCGGGCTACGACATCAGGGCCGTGCCGGACAGCCCGATCCTGTCGCTTTCCGGCGGCAACCAGCAGCGGGCCATGCTGGCGATGATCCCCGAGAACACGCGCGCCCTGGTTTGCGAGCAGCCCACTCGCGGACTCGACGTGGCCTCGGCGCGGGCGATCTGGGGCCGACTGCTGGCCCGCCGCGACGCGGGCTGCACCGTGGTGTTCGCCACCGCCGACCTCGACGAGATCCTCGACTACAGCGATTACGTGCTGGTCTTCTTCGCCGGGAGGGTATCAAGGCTACTCCCGTGCGCCGAGCTACGTGTGCCCCGGCTGGCCGAACTGATCGGCGGGGTGGGCTTTGAGGCTGCCGACGGACGAGCAAAGGCGAACCCGCAATGACCTCAAGCGACCAGGCCACACCGGTCAGGCCCGATCATCGCTCGCCCCGATCCGCCCGCCGCCCGCCGCTGCTCGTGGGTACTCTGGCCCTCGGCGGCGCGCTGCTCTTCACCAGCCTCGTGCTGATCAGCAGCGGCGTGCCGCCCCTCGCCGCCTACAAGCTAATCTTTCTCGGTGCCTTCTCCACGCCCACGCGGATCAGCGACATGGTGATGCTGGCCTCCCCGCTGCTGCTCTGCTCTTGCGGGCTGACCCTCACCTTCGCCGCCGGGCTGTACAACCTGGGCATCGAGGGGCAGATGATCCTGGGCGCGGTGGCGGCCATGATCCCGCTGCGCCTGCTGCCCGGCCTGCCGCCGCCGCTGCTCTGGGCGCTGGCGCTCGCGGCTGGGGCGGCGGGCGGGGCGCTGTGGGCGCTGCTGGTGGCGGGCCTGCGCGTCGGCCTGCGGGTCAACGAGATCTTCGCCGGCCTCGGGCTAAACTTCCTGGCCAGCGGCGTGTCGCTCTACCTCGTACTCGGGCCGTGGCGGCGCATCGGCCAGGCATCGTCATCGGGCACCGAGCCGCTGCCTAGCGCGATCTGGCTGCCCACCCTGAACAACCTGCGGGTGGCCCCCGCCGCGCCAGTGATCGCCCTGGTCGCCCTGGCGTTGATCTGGGTCGCGGTGACGCGCACGCGCTGGGGCCTTGAGCTACGGGCGGTGGGGCTGAACCCGCAGGCGGCCGGGCGCATGGGCATTCCGGCGGCCCGGCGGCTGGCCGAGTCCCTGGCGGCCTGCGGGGCGCTGGCCGGCATCGCCGGGGCCATCCAGGTGATTGCCGTGTTCCACCAACTGATCCCGAGCATCTCCAGCGGGATCGGGCTGCTGGCCCTGCTGGTGGTGCTGCTGGTGCGGGCCAACCCGGCCTGGGTGTTGCCAATCGCCGCCGCGTTCGCCGTCTTCACGGTGGGCAGCGTGCAGATGTCGGTGAGCCTCGGTGCCGACAGCAGCATCGCCGGGGTACTTCAGGGTGCCCTGGTTCTGTTCGCGCTGCTGGCGAGGGGATTCAGCGCCCGGAGGTGATCTCCCGATGCGCCAGCGAAGCGGGTGCATCTCTGCAACACAATCAAACATTCTGGGAACCTGCCTATGCAGCAGTTACTGATCGACCTCGCCGCCGTCCTCGCCGCCGCCGCCCCGCTGATCTTCGCCACCATGGGCGAGACGATCAGCGAGCGCGCCGGGGTGATCAACCTCTCGCTCGACGGCAGCATGCTCCTGGCGGCCATGGTTGGATTCGCCGCCGCCAGCATCAGCGGGAGCCTCAGCGTCGGATTCGCCGCCGCCGCCCTGGTCGGTGCCCTGGTCGCCCTCATCCTCGGTGCCCTCAGCCTAAGCCTTGGCCAATCGCAGACGGCGGTGGGGTTTGTGCTGGCCCTGCTCTGCACCGACCTGTCATCGTTCCTGGGCGCGCCCTACGCGCGCAAGCCGGGGCCGGCCGTGCCCCACGCACCCGTGCCTGGGATGTCCGACATCCCGGTCATCGGGCCGCTGCTCTTCAGCCACGACCTGCTGATCTATGCGAGCTTCCTGCTACTGCCGGCCGTCTGGTGGTTCCTCTACCGCACGCGCGCCGGCCTGGTGCTACGTGCCTTGGGCGAGCGCCCGCAGACGGCCTACGCCCGTGGGGTGCCGGTCATCCGCCTGCGCTACCTCTACATGATCCTCGGCGGCGCGCTGGTGGGCATCGCTGGGGCAGCCTACTCACTGGATCTCAAGCAGGGCTGGAGCTATCGCCACACCTTCGGCACCGGCTGGATCGCCCTGGCGATAGTGATCTTCGGCGGCTGGCAGCCCTGGCGCGTCGCCATCGGCTGCTACCTCTTCGCCGCCCTTCAGGCCCTCGCCTCGCGCTCGCAGAGCGTGCTTCCCGGCATGCCCACCCAGGTCTTCCAGGTGGCACCGTTCGTCCTGATGATCGTCGTCCTCGCCTTGATCAACCTGCTCTCCAGCCCGACCGCCGCCCGTCGCCTCGCCGCTCTGCCCAAACCTCTGCGCCACCCCGCCGAGCGCTTCGTCGCCTGGCTCGCTACCCCCGCCCCCGCCGCCCTCGGGCAGCCGTTCCAAAGACCTTGATCCGCATACCAGTTTTGCGCAAATGCGTGATGCGCGGAGGCGATGTCCGTGCGGCTTCGCCTCCGCGCCAAACGGTAAAGCGGATCTGAACTTTGCCATAGCGCAGAAGACGTTCATGCGCGGGGCGCACACCGCCGCGCTGAACATGGTCGCTGATGCCCGGCTATCGGCTATTGGCTATTGGCTATTTTCACATCAGTCACCGCGCCATTTTGCATTACCCTGCCCACGACAGGCCCGAGTCCGCGTCGAGGCCGAGGCCGGTGGTAAGGCGACGGGGCGCATTGGCGCGCAGCCCGCCGCCCGCGTCGGCGGTCAGGTCGGCCACCCACAGGTCAAAGCCGCCCTCGCCGGGGGCAATCGCCAGAAATGCGATCTGCCGCCCGTCGGGCGAGAAGGCCGGCGCACGCGCCGTGCCCATATCGCTCAGGCGCAGCGGAGTGCCCCCGCCCGCAAGCGGCAGGGCGAAGATATCGGTGCGCGTGCCGTCGCGGGTGACGAAGGCCAGCCAGCGCCCATCCGGCGAGATGGCCGGGTCGTAGCTCGGCTTTGGCATACCCGAGACGGGCGCGGCGATGCCGCCCGCCAGCTCCAGACGGTAGATCTGCTGCTCCCCAGACGCCCCGGCACCAGCGTGAACAAAGAGCAGCGCCTCCCCGGATGGCGCGTAGACGCTGCGCCCGCAGTGGGCACCCTCAGCCGCGTAAATCTGTCGCGGCGCCTCGCCTGACACCAGCAGTTCGTACAGCCCCAGGTTATACTCGGCGGGCGGGTCGCCCACGGGGGGGGACGGCTGCGCCGCCAGCGCCAGCCGGTCGCCCGCCGGTGCCCAGGCCGGGTAAAAGGCCCACGTCGTCTCGTAGACTCGTTCCTGGCTGTTGATCGGCAGGCGCGAGCCATTTCTGGTCAACTGGGCCAGCGGCGCGCCCGCCGCGTCGGCGATCAGCACATCGCTGTAGTCGTTGCCCTTCGTCACATAGGCGATCCGGCTACCGTCAGACGAGAAGGTCGGCTGGATCGCCGTGCCGTCGCCCAGCAACTGGGTGGCCTCACGGCCACGCCACTGCCAGATCACCCCGCCATGTACAAACAGCAGCCGCCCGGCCAGTTCCTCGCCACGGAAGGTCGCCCCCCCCGCAGTTGTGCCAATGGTCGCCGCAGACGACCCCGGCGCGGGAGTCGCCGCAGGCCGACTCCCGCCGCAGCCCGCCAGGATCAGCAGAAACCAGCAGAGCGCCCCAATCCGGCACATACGCCCTTTATTCGTTCGATAGTCTGCATTCTGCATGTGATACTCACGCTTGTCTTACGGCATCGCCGCCAGCGGCAGCGGCACCGCCTCCGGGTTGGCCACATGGCCGTCGCGGAGCATAAACTTCGCCACCGGCAGACCTGGCGCGTCCGGCCTGGCCGCATCTTTCAGGTAGACAATGTAGCGCCCATCCTGCGGCGCGGCGCGCTGGCTCACCCACGGCGCATCTGGCGCGATCAGGCTCACGCGCAGATCGAGCGACCCGTCGCCCGCCAGCGGTACCTCGCCCGCCAGCAGGTGGACGGGTCGGTCGTCGGCGGCAGCGGCACCCCACACATCCACCAGCAGACGTGGGGCACCAGCGGCGGCGGCGCGCAGCGCCAGTTCGTCACCCGCAACCGACACTACGGCAGAGGCCACTACGCCCGGTCGGGCCACCGCCGTGGCCAGCGGATCTGATCCGACCTGCACCCGCAGCCGCAGCAGCGCCGTGTTGGTATCTGTGCCCTCAACCACCAGCGGCGTGCCGGGAGATAGGGGCAGCCGGATGGTACTCAGGCCCGCTGGCACCGCCAGACGTATGCCAGCGATCTGCATGCTGCCTGCCTGGAGCCGCCCGCAGTCGATCTCGATCACCACCGGCCCAGCGACCGTCCCCAGATCCAGCATGCGATCATCGACGCGCAGTTGCCCGCCCTGGAGATCGAGGATCAGGCGCGTCGGAAAGCGCGGGTGAAACTGCCCAGGGACGGGCAAGGCCAAGCTCAGGCTGGCGAGGATGTCGGCCGGGCGGCGGTAGAGGCTCAGTCCCTGGGCCTTCCAGCGCAGCGACTCGGGACGGTAGCCGTTGTCGACCGGGTTCTCGGCATCGGAGATCAGGGCGTAGTCGGCCACCTGGCCCAGCCTCAGGGCGTGCATCGGCGCGTAGTAGCGCAGCCGACCTGGCCCGTAGAGCGTCCGCCCCTCGCCCTGCCAGCGCCGAATCAGCCCCAGCACCGCGACACCGGACATGCGCTCATCGTTGGTGATCAAAACGATTCCTGGCGGCAGATCAAGATTTGGGTCAGGGCGCAGGGTGTAGATCCGGCTGGCACCAACCTCAGCGCGCAGATGCAACTCAGGGGCCGCGTCAACATCGCGCAGCAACTGCGCAAGCGCCTCGGGTGGGTATTCATCGGTGTGGATCACCAGCGTATCCACGCCGATCAGCTGGAGGAAGCTCAGGGCATCATCGGCGGGCAGGCGCTGCGCACGGGCAAGGATGTCGCTGGCCCCGAAGGGCATAAGCCCGCTGTAGGCGGCGGCGAGCGACTTCCAGTGGAACTGGCTAAACCACTGGCGGGCGATGATCTGCTGAAGATCGGCCCCGCGCGGCACGCGGGCCACCGGCAGTTCCAGAATAACATGCAGGTCGGACTGGGCCGACTCGCCGAGCCAGGTGTAGAGCGGCGGCGGGCGCAGGGCTTCAGGCGGCGGTAGGGCCAGGGGTGTGAGCGCCTGCTCGCCGAGTACGATGGCGAGGGCCAGCCCGCCAACCACGGCGCGGGTGCGCGGGCGCAGGCGGGCCAAGGAGACCGACAGCCCGGCCGCTGCCGCCAGGGCCATGGCCATGCTCACCAGCCAGCCCCAGCGCGAAGGGACACGCAGCGCGCCAAAGCCCGGCAGGTGCGCCCAGAGCAGCATGTAGGGCGTGGGGAGCGGCAGCGTCGGCCCGCCGCGCACGAGCCGTACGCCGGTGCCCAGCGAGAATACGAAGGCGGTGATCGCGAGGGTCGGCCAGAAGATCGCGTCGGTGATCAGGGCATACGCAGCCCGGCGGCGGGCCGCTTGAGGCACGGCCCAGGCGGCGAGCAGAGCCAGGGCGAACACCAGTGTACCGGGGAAGAGGGCCAACTCCGGTGCGCCCACAAATGCCTCGCCCAGGCCAGCATAGATCCGGTTCTGCGCTGGCACGGCGAGGTAGGCACCCAGCGGCGCGCTCCAGTTATCGAGCTCACGCGGCGATCGCACAATCCCCAGGGTGGCATAGACCCGCGCATAGGGCAGCACCAACGGCAGCGCCACCGCAGCGGCTACGACCGCAGCAACCACGCCGAGTCCAAGCTGCCGCCGAGGGAAGGCTACGCCTTGGCGGACGCGCCGCCAGAGGCTCGCGGCCACCCAGATCGCGGCGTAGCCACCGAGCGCCGCCGCCGCAAAAAAGGCATAGTAGAGCGCGGCAGATGCCTGAATCCCAGCGCAGATCCCGCAGGCCAGCGCGTCGCGCAGCCGCCCGCCCCCGCGCTCCGCAGGGCGAAGCAACCGGCGCAGAAAGAGCAGGGCCAGGGGCAGCCAGTAGGTCTGAAGCAAGTTCAGCTGGGTGAGATGGCTCATCCGATAGGCGCAAAAGGCGAAGGCGGCCCCGGCCACAAAGGCCGACCAGGATGCCGCGCCCACCGGTGCCCCCGCATCCCCCAGCGTATCGCGGGCCAACAGGAAGATCGCCCAGCCGCTCAGGGTGAAGCTCAGCAGAGTCAGCAGGTTATAGGCCAGCAGCGGGCCAGATAGCGCGATCAGCGGGGCGGCAAGTAGCGCCAGAGGCAGCATGCTATCGTGGAAGGCCAGCGCGTCGGGGTAGGGGTAAAAGATCGGCGCGTCCCAGACCCCGGCAGCCCCTGGGAGAAGGGCGTGAACATCCCAGGCCAGCAGCCACGCCTGAAGCTGGGCATCGCCCAGGCTCGGCAGCGTCGCTGCCGCGTGTGCGGCCAGTGGCCATGTCATCAGCACACTAAGCGCCAGGTAGGTCAGCGGGATGGCCAGCGCAGCCAGTCGCTTGTGCATGGTTCAACAGCGGAGGGTCTCAGGGAGCGCAAGCCCTCCCTGAAAAATCCCCCTGTAGCCCAATTATCTGGATAGGATTTTGGGCGGCAGCCCACTAGCGTCGCGAGAGCCAGCGGAACAGCCGAGGAAAGGTACGGCTGGCCCGCTCGGCGGGGCGCGCCGACTGCTGCGCCAAGTCATCAGGCAGGTCGGGCGGGAGCAGGGCGTAGAGCGCGCGCGGGGCGACCGAGAAGGTCATCGGCGTCTGGCCAATCGCGTCGCCATCGACCTGCACCGGCATGCGCGGGCGGGCAGTGATCTGGATGGAGCGGGCTCGGTAGTACTCGATCTCCGGGTCGAGGCTGTAGCGTCGGCGCAGGATGGCGATCAGGTGGCGCACAGCGCTGATCCCGTTATCGCCCCGGATGACGCAGACATCGAGCAGGCCATCGTCGATGCTGGCCCGGTGGGTGATCTTCACCATGCCGCCGTAAAGCTGGCTGTTGCCGACCACCACCATCAGGATGCGCCCAGAGATCGTGCGGCCATCGATCTGGATACGGGTGCGGCTGCCGCGCACGCTCAGGGTCTGCTCGATCCCGCGCAGCACGTAGGCCAGGGCACCCAGGCGGCGCTTCTCATCCGCCCGCACCCCCGCCGTGATCGCCGCGTCAAAGCCGATCCCGGCCATGAGCAGGAAATAACGGTTGCCCGCGCGTCCTAGGTCAATCGACCGCACATGCCAGTTGAGCATCGCCGCCGCCGCCGCCCGTGGCTGAAGCGGCAGGCGCAGTTCGCGCGCCCAGACGTTCATCGTGCCGAGGGGCAGAGTCGCCAGGGCGGTGGACGTCCCGGCCAGCCCGTTGATCACATCGTTAATCGTCCCATCGCCGCCGGCGGCCACGACGATATCGTAGTGCGCGTCGGCCGCCTGACGGGCCAGCCGACGCCCATCGCCCGGCCCGGTGGTGGGCAGCATCTCGACCTGCCAGCCGTGATCACGCCAGACCGCAGCGGCGGCATTCAGCTCGGCCTCGTTGGCCTCAGCTTGGCCAGCCGTCGGGTTAAAGATCAGCCTCGTACGCATCGCCACCTTGCGATCAGCTTCTCAATCGGGGGAAGTATAGTACACTTTTTCCTAGCGTTTTATCGCAAGGTACTCAGTTCGCAGGGGCAATCCCTACGGGGTGGACTACCACACCCCCGATCCCATTGCCATAGGCGTTTGGGATTGCATGTTCACCATCGTGCGTTCGTCTGA
>CAISPW010000200.1 GCA_903887465.1 uncultured Oscillochloris sp.
CATCAATAATATAAAAAATAATATAAAAAAAACCGGACGGCGCAGCCGTCCCTCTTGCCGGAGGCGAACACGATGGCCGACACCGATGATAGCCGCCGAGGGCGGCTGACCCAATCGCTGCGCACGGTGGTGCTGCTGCGTGAGACCGGGCCGAAGAGTGCGGCCTGGCATCGCGCCCGTGCCCAGACGATCTGGCGCCTGCATCGCATGCTGGAGCAGCGGCAGGTCGATGAGGCGCCGGACGATGATCGGCGTGAGGATGCGCTATGGCGTCTCCCCACGAGCTAATCGAGCGGGCGCTGGCGGCCCACGGCGATGCGCTCTTCCGGGTGGCTTTGCTGTACGCTGGCGACGACCGGGGTGCCGAGGCGCTGCTGCGCGCCCTGATCTCCGACCTGATCACCGCCCCGCCGGTTGCCGCCCCCGATGAGGCCGACCTCGTCGCTCGCCTAACTGCCGTCGCCCGCGCCGCCCGCCGCCGCACGTCGCTCCGTATCCCCGCCGGCCTGCCGCCGATCTACCGCAGCCTCCTCGGCCTCGCCCCCGACCAGCGCCTCGTCCTCGGCATGCACCTGCTGCTCGGCTACGATGTCGCCCGCGTGGCCCGCGCCACCGCCGTAGATATGTCCGCCGCCCGTGCTGCGCTCCTCGCCGCTATGCACGCCGCCGCCCCGGCCACCGGCATCGCGCTCACCGACCGCACCAGCGGCGATGACTGCCTCGCGGTGCGCGATGTTTTGGTCGACTCTATCGGGAGCCAGGGCCGCGTCTCAGCGGTTCGCGGCCACCTCGCTGGCTGCGCCCACTGTCGCGCCTTCGACCACGCCTGGGGTGATCTGGGCCAAGCCGTCGAGAGCGCCCTGCGCACCGCCCTGCGCGACCGTAGCCTGCCCGCGCCACTGGAGGCCCGCCTGCTGGCCTTGGCTCGCCCAGCCCGCCGCCTCGGCCTCGGGCTGCGCGTACTCCTGCCGCCCCTGGCCATCCTGCTGCTCATCGCCGCCATCGTGCTGCCCGGCATCACCCGGCAACCTGTTACCGTGGTAGAACGCGAGGTTGCCGCGCTGGTGGATCCTCAGACTCTGATCGCCCGCGCCCTGGCGATCCACGCCCAACCGCCCGTGGTCGGCGGCCCAATTTGGCACGCCAGCTACCAGACCTTCTGGTACTTCGATACCCACACCCTGGCCCCGCTGCGCGCCGACATCTGGCTCGACCGCACCAACCCGGCCCGCCACCGCCTTCAGATCGCCCACGCCGACGGCGGTGCGCCCTACGAACTCCAGCTTGGCAATGGCACCGACCGGCTCTTTTACGCCCTCGACGCCATCTACGCCCCCGGACTCTACGGCAGCTTGCGCATCTCGGTCGCCCCGAATCAGCCCGCCCTGATCAGCGCGGTCGCCGACGCCCCCGCGCAGACCCGCGCCCTGGCCGAGCGCATCACCTACGGCGTCTGGGGTATCCCGCCCTTTTACCTGCGCCAGGCCCAGACCGCCCCGAGCCTGCGCGTCCTTGGCCGCCAGCGCGACGGCGACCGCACAGTGCAGATCCTCAGCTTCTCTGGCGTCAGCCCGATGGGCCGACCCGCCGACGCGCCCGGCGCTGCGTCCGAGCGCGTCACCGTGCTGCTGGCCCTCGACGCCGCCGACGGTCGCCTGCGCAGCGCCTCTGAACTGGCCGGCCCCGCCGACGGTGTCCAGACCAGTCGGGTTACCTGGAAGCTGCTCGACGAGCAGAGCGTTACCAGCGACGCCGAGGCCGGATCGCCCTTCGAGATCGGCCAGGCGTGGAACGGCCAGGGCCGGTTCCCCGAGGAGTCGTCGCCCCGCAGCGCGGACTTGGCCGTGCCGCTCATTCCCGTGACGAGCCTTGGCGGCGGCATTCTCGTGCCTGGGCCACACCTGGCCTCGATCTGGGTGCCGTCCACACCGCCCGCCGGGATAGATCGCGCCCTGCTGATCTGGTCGCCAGCGGAGGCTAAACATCGTCTTCCGCCCCAGGCGCTCGTCTACCTTGGGCCTGACCGGCGGCTCACCCTGCACATTAACGCCACCGCCCAAATTGCGGCCGCTGAACAGCTGATCATCGGCGCGTGGATCGTCCAGCTTGAGCCGGGCCGCGCCAGGGGCTACCGGGTGACGCTGGATCGCCAGGATGCTGGTGGCACCGACCCCCGCGCGCGCATCCTGCTGGAGGCGCACGGCTTCTCGCGCGCCGAGTTGCTGGCCGTCATCACATCGCTGCGCCCCCTCGACGCCGAGTTGCTGGCCGCCCAGACGCAGATCTTCGTCCGCCCCGGTCGCAGCCGTTGAGGTGGCGCAACCCGGAAGACAGGGCGGAGGCAACGTCACGCGCCCGGCCTGTAAACGGGCGGGCGACGTGTACGAAGGCCGCTTGGGCGGTTGCAACATCGCCTCCGGCGGGGGTTTGGGGGTGGCAACGCCACCCCCGAACGATCTTTTTTGGTGGGTTTTTGGCGGCGGAGCCGACAAAAACCCACCAAAAGCACGGTCTGGGGCGCAGCCCCAGCGACGTTGCATCAGCCCTGCGAAGGCCGATTGGGCGGTGCAAAAAAATTGGTACAATAGCCCTCTGACACACATTCACACGAGCCTGAGAGGCGCATATGGACTTTTTACATAAGGTGGCGATCATCACCGGGGGCGCGCAGGGCATCGGGCGCTCGACGGCCCTGGCCCTCGCCCGCGAGGGTGCCGCCGTCGTCATCGCCGACCGCGACGGGCTGGCGGGCCAGGTGCTCGCCGAGGGGATTATCTCCTGGGGCGGGCGGGCCATGGCCATTGTCGCCGATGTCGCCAGCGAGCCCGACGCCGCGCGCATCGCCGCCGAGACGGTGGCGACCTTCGGCGGCATCGATGTGCTGATCAACAACGCCGGTGTCCAGACCCCCGGCACGGTCGAGAGTACGCCCCTCGATGTCTGGAGCGCCACCATCAGCGTGAACCTCACCGGCGTCTACCTGGTGTCGCGCTTTGTGTTGCCCGAGATGCGGCGGCGCGGCGGCGGGACGATTGTGAACGTCGCCGCGCTCCACGGTCTGCTCACCGAGCCGGGCTGGTCGGCCTACGCGGCCAGCAATGGCGGCGTGATCGCACTCAGCCGCAGCATGGCCCTCGACTACGCCGCCGAGGGCATCCGGGTCAACTGTGTCTGTCCGGGGGCGATCGACACCCCGCTGCTGCGCGCCGCCGCCCTGCACGAGCGCCGCGCCAATCCCGAGGCACGCCTGCACGAGTGGGCCGTTCAGCAGCCGCTCGGGCGCCTCGGCAGCCCCGAGGAGGTTGCCGACTTGATCCTCTTTCTCGCTGGCCCGCGCTCAAGCTTCATCACCGGCGGCGTCTACACCGCCGACGGCGGGCGCGGGGCGGGGTTCCTATGATCACCATTCACATCCGCCTTTTCGCTGGCCACCGCGACATCGTCGGGCGCGCAGCGCTGGAGATGCAGCTGGAGGACGGCACCACCCTCGGCGCGGTCTGGGATCGGCTGACCGCCGCCTACCCGCAATTAGTCGGCTACACCGGCCACCTGCTCTACGCGGTGAACCAGGAGTTCGCCGGGCCAGAGACGACCCTCGCCGATGGCGATGAGGCGGCCTTTATCCCGCCCGTCAGCGGCGGCACCCCCGACCCGCCCGCCTTCGCGCCCTTCCTGATCACCGCCGCGCCCCTCGACCCGGCACCCCTGGTGGCTTACGTCCAGACCCCCGGCGACGGTGCGGTCGTCACCTTTGCCGGTGTCGCCCGCGATAACTTCGCCGGTCGGGCCAGCGATTACCTAAGCTATGAGGCATACGCCGAGATGGCCGCGCCGGTGCTGGCTCAGATCGCTGAGGAGACCCGCGCCCAGTGGCCGATTGGCAGGGTGGCCATCCACCACCGCATCGGTCATCTGGAGGTCGGCGCGACCGCTGTGCTGGTGGTGGTGGCCTCGCCACATCGCCAGGCCGCCTTCGCCGCCGCCGCCTATATCATGGACCGGATCAAAGAGGTCGCGCCGATCTGGAAACGTGAACACTGGGCCGATGGTGGTGCGGAATGGCGGTAGGGGTGCAGCAGGGGTGCCCCGGAAGCGGCGCACCCCTGCTGCGCCCCTATCGGGATGTGTATGCCTGAACTACCCGAGGTGGAGATCGCCGCCCGATCCCTGGCGGCGCAGGTGGTCGGACGGCGCATCACGGCGCTGGAGAAACTCGACTGGGAGCGTATGGTCGAGACCCCCGGCCTGCCCGATTTCTGCGCCCTGATCGTCGGTCGAGAGATCGCGTCCGTCGCTCGGCGGGCCAAGTGGCTGCTGGTCGCCCTTGATGCCGGCTGGACTCTGGCCGTCCACCTGCGCATGTCGGGCAACCTGATCGTGCGCGGCCCCGAGATATGGCCTGACACGCACACGCATCTGGTGCTGGGCCTGGATGACGGTCGGCGGATCTGCTTCGATGATCAGCGCAAGTTTGGCCGGGTGCGCCTGCTCGATGCGGCCGGGCTGCGCCTGCTCGATGCCGCCCACGGCCCCGAGCCCCTGGGCGACACGTTTAGCGCCGAGGCGCTTGGCCGCATCCTGGCCGGTCGGCGCACCAAGCTGAAGCCGCTGCTGCTCGATCAGACCGCCATCGCCGGGATCGGCAACATCTACGCCAGCGAGGCCCTGTGGATGGCCCGGCTGCACCCGCAAATCCCCGCCGCCGCCGTGCCCACCGCGCAGGTGTCGGCCCTGCACGCCGCCATCCGCCAGGTGCTTGCGGAGGCGATTGCCAACCAGGGCAGCTCGCTGCGCAACTACCGCAACAGCTATGGCGAGCGCGGTCGGAACCAGGATCATTTTCGGGTGTATGATCGCGCGGGCGATCCTTGTGCGCGCTGTAGCGAGCCGATCATGCGGGTGGTGATCGCCCAGCGCAGCAGCTTCTACTGCCCGAACTGCCAGCGCATGCCGGTCGGGTGAGCCAGGATCATCGTCGCCCATCACGCTCCGCGAAGCGCTCACCAATGCGAAAGGACGCCACCATGCCGGAGCAGCTTCTTCTGATCGAGGATGATGTGGTGCTACAGATCGCGATTAGCGCGATGCTGCGCCGCGAGGGCTACACGCTGCTGATGGCCCGCAGCGTCGCCGAGGCGCTCACCCATCTTCAGCGCGAACACCCGATTATCGTCCTGCTCGACCTCGGCCTGCCCGACGGCAGCGGGTTTGATGTACTCCAGCAGCTCAACCAGTCGCCCGATGGCCCGATGGTGATCGTCACCACCGCCAGCGACACGCTGCCTACGGCGATCAATGCGCTGCGCCTGGGAGCCTTCGACTACCTGACCAAGCCGATCAACAATGATCTGCTGCGCAACGCCATCCGGCGGGCCACCGAGTACTACCGGCTGCGCCAGTCGGCCCGTGAGATCGAACTGCTGCGCGCCCACGAGGAGGCCATGCGCGCCACCGCCCGCGCCGCCGCCCACCACATCAGCCAGCACCTCACCGTGATCATGGGCGAGACCCAGCTGCTTCAGGAGGAGCTGTCTGACCCGGAGGTGTGCGCCAGCCTGGAGCGCATCCTGCGCGCCACCGAGCATGCCGCCCAGATTCTGGCGGATCTCCGGTCGGCCCGCCACTTTGTGATCAAGGAGTTCCATGCCGTCGCGCCGATCCTCGACCTCGACGCCGCATCGGATCGCGATCCCATGTAGGACGGATCTGAACCTTGTCTAACCCGCGTTCTTGGGTCCTCAGGGCTGATGCAACGTCGCTGGGGCTGCGCCCCAGACCGCGCTTTTGGTTGGTTTTTGGCGGCGAAGCCGCCAAAAACCAACCAAAAAAGATCGTTCGGAGGTGGCAAAGCCACCCCCAAACCCCCGCCGGAGGCGACGTTGCAACCGCCCTGCTTGGGCCCTGGCGTTGCCACCCTCACCCCACCGGCAAGCCGTATAATGTCCACAGCTTTTGATTTCATGTACTGGCGAGTAAACCCTTATGGACACGCCTCGACCATTAGCACCCGCTGCGCCCCTGTGGCGGCGGGCCGCGCTTATTGCGCTCATCGTGATCGGCGTGGGGATGACCATCTTCTTCGGCGTGCGGGCCGTGCGCTCATTCCGTGACCTTCAGTATATTCGTGAGCAGGGGCTTGACCGTGGCACCGCCAGCGTCGAGGCCATCCGGGGCTGGATGACCATCCGCTTTATCGCGGTGGCCTACGCCGTCCCCGAGGAGTATCTGTACAGCGAGCTCGCCATCCCCTTCGACCGGCGCAACGCCAATCGCTCCCTGGGCAAGCTCAACAGCGACTACCAGCTCGGCAACTCGCCCAAGGGCAACTACCCGCTGATCATCGATCATGCTCAGGCGGCGATCACCGCCTACCGCGCCAACCCGGTCGTCACCGGCCTGCGCGATGTGCGCCCCTGGATGAGCGTCCACTACATCGCCAACAGCACCGGCGTGCCCGTCGATTACATCTTCGCCCAGCTCGGCCTGCCCATGGATGGCAACGCCGACAAGCCGCTGGATCTGCTCGGCAGGGACATCCAATACCCGGACGGGCCGCAGGCCCTCGCAGACGCGATCCAGCAGGTTCTCGCTGGCTACCAGAAGGCCCCATGAACATCTCCGACCTCAGCAGCTCGCTGCTCACCATGATCGTCACCTACGGTGCGTTTGCCCTCGGTGCAGTGGTGTTCCTCGCGGCGGTGGGCCTGCCGCTCCCCAGCACCTTCTTCGTCCTGGCCAGCGGCGCGTTTATCCAGCAGGGCGTCCTCGACCTCGCCTCGACGGCGGTCGTCGCCCTGGTCTGCGTGGTGCTGGGCGACACGACGAGCTACGGCATGGGCCGGATCCTGCGCCGTGTGGTGATCTCCCGCGTGGGCGAGACCGCGCCCTGGCGTAGCGCCGAAACCTACTTTCAGCGCCGTGGGGCCATCGCGATCTTGCTGACCCGCTTTCTGCTCACGCCAATCGCCGTCCCGATCAACCTGGTCGCCGGTAGCAGCGAGTATGCGGCCATGCGCTTTGTGGGCTTCGCTGCGGTCGGCGAGCTGATCTGGCTGGTGTTCTTCGGCAGCCTGGGCTACATGTTCGGCAGCCAATGGGAGTATGTTAGCGATCTCGTCAGCAACCTGAGCGGCGTGATCGTCGGCATCGCCCTGCTCGCCGTCGGCGTTTTCTGGCTCACCCGGCGGCGGTGATCGTAAAACAGCGCTATTTCTGTCAAGCTGATAAAAACCATAGGCATGGTTCATGATTCAATCCGGCTTGACAGTCTACGGCGTTTGTAGTGCCGCCTTCCAGGCGGCCAGATACGCATCGGCAGGCTGGAAGCCCGCGCTACGAACTGTAAACCTGACACCTGACACCTGACACCTGACACCTGACACCTGACACCTGACACCTGACACCTTGTCATAGGCATGGTTTCAATTTCGAGATGCGGCCTTATGGCCGCATGCTCAGCGCGATCCGCCCGCGCACCGTGTCCACGTTCAGCACCCGCACATCCACCTGGTCGCCTACCTGCACCACATCCAGCGGGTTCTTGACGAAGTGCGCCGACAGCTCCGAGACGTGGACCAGGCCATCCTGCTTCACGCCGATGTCCACGAAGGCACCGAAGTCCACCACGTTGCGCACGGTGCCCTTGAGCCACATGCCGGGGGCGAGATCTTCCAGCTTGAGGACATCAGCGCGCAGCAGCGGCGGCGGCAGTTCCTCGCGTGGGTCGCGGCCCGGTCGGGCCATATACTCGATGATGTCGGCCAGGGTCGGTTCGCCCGCGCCAGTCTCCTCGGCCAAGTCGGCCAGGCTGGTCTCGCCACTGCCGAGCGCCGTGCGGATGCGCGCCGCCACCTCAGGCAGCGGGCCATCGCCGCCGAATAGGTCGAGCAGCTTGCGGGCCGCCGCGTAGCTCTCGGGGTGGATGGCGGTGCGGTCGAGCGGGTCGGCCGCGTCGGGGATGCGCAGGAACCCGGCGGCCTGCTCGAAGGCCTTCGGGCCGAGACCCTTCACCTTCAGCAGTTCCCTGCGGGCGCGGAAGGGGCCGCCGTCATCGCGGTGGGCCACAATCGCCTTGGCCACCTTGCCATTCAGCCCGGCCACGTAGGTCAGCAGCGGGGCCGAGGCGGTGTTCAGATCCACCCCCACGAAGTTCACCGCGCTCTCGACCACATCGCCCAGGCGTGCGGCCAGAGACTTCTGGTTCACATCGTGCTGGTAGAGGCCCACGCCCAGCGCCTTCGGGTCGATCTTCACCAGCTCGGCCAGTGGATCCTGCAGCCGCCGGGCAATCGAGATATTCCCGCGCTCGGTGGCGTCCAGGTCGGGGAACTCCTCGCGGGCCACCGGCGACGCCGAGTAGACCGAGGCTCCCGCCTCGCTGACCATGGTGTACTGCAAGGATGCGGGATGCAGGATGCGGGATGCCGCGTCGCGATTACCTGTCCGGCCTTCATCCTGCATCCCTCCGCTTGCATCCCACATCTGAATCACCTCCGCCACCATGGCCTCAGTCTCGCGGCTGGCCGTACCGTTGCCGATGGCGATCACCTGCACGCCCCGGCGCTGGCAGAGCTTGCGCAGGGTATCTCTGGCCTTCTCGGGCTGGTGCAGGTAGATCAGCGCGCCCTCGACATATTTGCCGGTCGCATCGACCACGGCCAGCTTGCAGCCCGTGCGGAATCCGGGGTCGATGCCCAGCACCACCCGGCCGCGCAGGGGCGGCTGGAGCAGCAGGCCGCGCAGGTTGGCGGCGAAGATCACCAAGGCGTGCTGCTCGGCCAGGTCGCTCAGCTCGGAGCGCAGGTCGCGCTCGATGGCCGGGGCCAGCAGGCGCTTGAATCCGTCGGCCACCGCCGCGCGTACCTCGCCGTCCATCCAGCCATGGCCGGGGGCGTAGCGGCGCTGGAGCGCGCCGATGAAAGCCTCCTGATTCGACTCCAGGTCGATGGACAGCACGCCCTCGCGCTCGCCGCGATTGATCGCCAGGGTGCGGTAGGGCGGCAGCGCCTTGAGCGGCTGGCTAAACTCGTAGTACGCCTGGTAGGTGCCCTTTTCATCGGCCACACCCTCTTTGCGCGAGACGCGCACGCTCGCAGTGCGGCGCACCGCCTCGCGCACGGCCTGGCGCACGCTCGCGGTCTCGGCCACCGTCTCGGCCACAATGTCGCGGGCACCGGCCAGGGCGGCGGCCACATCGGGCACCTGCGCGCCCAGGAAGGGCGCACAGACCTGCGCGGGGCTGTGGCCGCCCGCCAGGAGGGCCAGCAGCAGTTCGGCCAGAGGCTGCAGCCCCAGCTCGCGGGCCACCTGGGCGCGGGTGCGCCGCTTTGGCCGGAAGGGCAGGTAGAGATCCTCGATAGTCTGGAGCGTCTCGGCGGTGCCCAGCGCCTTGTCCAGCTCGGGCGTGAGGTGGCCGCCCTGCGCCAGCGCCGCACGCACCTCGGCCCGCCGAGACTCCAGGCCGCGCAGGTATTCCAGGCGCTCGGCCAACCTGCGGATCTGCTCCTCGTCGAGGCCGCCGGTGGCCTCCTTGCGGTAGCGGGTGATGAAGGGCACCGTGTTGCCCGCATCGAGCAGGGCCACGGTGCGCTCAACCTGTGAGACGCCCAGGCCCAGCTCGCGGGCGACGCGGGGGAGAATGAGGTCGCTCATGCGCTTTGTCCGCCAGATATAGCAGTCCTATTCCAGTTGTGAAGAAGGAGTCAAGGCTTTAGCCGGCCTTATCCGGCTAAAGCCTCGACTCCACGCAACAACCCCAAGAGGATTGCTATAGTGAAGACCCGCAGGAGGAGACGCTGCCAGCGCCTCCGCGCATCCGCGCCTCCTCGCGAGACGATCTTGTTGATCTGAGCCTTGTCCTACGGCATATCCCGCAGCGCAGCCAGCAGGCGGCTAAGCTGGCGGTAGGCGCTGCAGCGGACGGTCGAACCCTCTGCGCCGTCGAAGCGCACGATTGCGATCATGTCGGCCTGCGCGGACGGGCTGGCCGCACGCGGCCCGCGATGGACGGCCCATGCGACCGTCGCGACCTGGCTGCTGCCACGGCGGATCGTCTGCCAGCGGCTTACGCTCAGGCTGCGGCGAGCAGCCTCGGCTTCGATCTGCCGCACCATGGCGGTCACTGCGCCTCCGTACACGATCTTGTGGTTTGGCGCATCCCAGGCACCGGTCATCTTGCGGGACGTGCGTAGCGATGAGACAAGCGACATCGTAGACCTCCTCATTGCGAGTGCTGCTCCGCAGCCGCTCAGGTGGCGCGGCGTGTTGGCCCAGCCCGCGTACTTGCGTTGCGAAACCGAATCGTCTTACGCGAGCGATTGTAGCCGAGATTGCGTTTTTTTGCTCTCGCCAAGGGGCGCTCCGCAGGGCTGATGCGACGTTGCCTCATGGCCGGGAATCCCGCATGGCGAGCGCCGCTGCGGCCGGCACCGCCTCCTGCTCCAGCTTCATGCCGGCCTCCAGCAGCCCCGCGATCAGTCCGGCGCAATCGTGAAGTGCCGGGTGCGCGCACAGCTCCCGCAGGCTCTCCCGGTCGCCTGCGGTGAGCGGCTGCGCTGCGGCGACATATGCCTCAAATGTCTCGGGGTTCATCGCCAGGGCGGCCACATCCCCGAGTTTCGCGCGCAGGTGGGCCAGGATGCGCAGCCCACCGGCGTCCAAATCGCCCCAGTGCCAGAGAGGGATATCGGGCGCGGCTGCCTTGATTGCGCGCAGGAGCCCGATCACCGTCGGGCTGGCGAAGCCCCCGGTGTAGATCGCAAGTACATCGGAGGGACGCGCCGCGCATAGCTCGCTGAAGCTGGTCAGATTCTCGACCGTGATGACGGCACGCGCCTGCACCCGCGTCACCCTGGCGGTCCGCAGCAGCGGGGCCGGGAGCGCCACCGACGGCAAAAACGGCGCGAGCGTGAGGGGTGGGTCGGATGTGGGCAGGCTGAGGTTGAGCGATCCCGCGAGGGGCACATACTCCGGTGCGCGGTCGAGCTGATGGGCGCGCAGGAGCGCGTCGTCATCGTCGCCGTAGATGGCGGCGTCGGGGATGTGGCGTCGGAGTACGCGCAGCAGCCCGCCCCGCAGGCTGGCGAGCCGCTTGCTATCGCCAAATAGGCGCACGCTGAGCGCGCGCTCAAGCGTGGGAGCCTCCAGGGCCGCCAGACCGGCAAGGGCGCGCAGCAGATCAGTCGAGGCCGCCAGATCCGCGCGGTCGAGCGGCGGCGCGGCCCGACGCGCGTCGATCTGGGCGCTGGCCCAGGCCAGGAACGCCGCGTGCCAGCCGGGCAGCGCCGCCTGCGCGTCGAGCAGGGCGCGCAGCGCATCCTCCTGCGCCGCGCGCGGGGCGCGGTCGAGCAGCCGGTGCAGCGTGGCCGCGCCCTCGGGGCGCAGGTCAACCGCCGCCAGCCAGTTGCCTTCCTCCCAGGGCCGCCAGCGCAGCGCCAGCACCCCCGTGCGGGCGAGGTGCTCCAGCGCCGCGTTGGTGTCCCGGCGCGGCGCGGCGTCATCCGCCAGATAATAGGCCGGGTGATCGCGCTCATTCAGCCGCACGCGCGCCACCTGCTGGCGGCCCGGCTGCTCAAAGCGGTCGAGCAGGGCGTGCAGGATGTGTTGTGCTGGCGGCGGTATGTCCATCAGAGGGGGTGCTACAGCAATCCTCTTGGGGTTGTTGCGTGGAGTCGAGGCTTTATCCGGATAAGGCCGGCTAAAGCCTTGACTCCTTCTTCACAACTGGAATAGGACTGCTATACGCTAGGTGGGCAGTATAATTGCGGTACGGCTCGATCAGCACCGTGTCGCTGACCCCGGTGATCACCAGGCTGGTACACATCTTCGGCACCAGATACTCGCAGCGCTCCAGGGGCGTCGCGGTGATCACCTGCAACCCAAACTTCTGGAAGAGATCCAGCGTGGCCCCGATACGATCCTGATCCATCTTCGAGAATGCCTCATCGAAGGCGACCAGCCGGATCGTCGGGCGGGAGATGCGTTCGTCGATATGGTAGAGCTGCACAAACGAGGCGGCAATCGTTAGGTAGAAGGGCGTCTGCGTCTCGCCGCCCGAGGTCTGGCCCATGATCCGGCTCAGGCGCGAGATCTGGCCACCGGCGTGGGTCACCTCGATATCGTAGCTCAGGTAGCTGCGGTAGTCGGTGAGGCGCATCTGCTCGGCACGCTCGGCCTCCGACTGCGGCGTGTGCGTGAGCGACTCGTAGAAGCGCTCGAAGGCGACCCGGTGGCTCTCGTAGAAGTCGCTCTTAAACAGCGCGCCCGCGCCGATCACCTGAGCATCGGTGATCAGATCGTAGTACTCGCGCAGGTCTTCGGCGGGCGCGCAGACAAAGCGGTAGCGCTCGCCGTGGAAGTCCAGGCGGCCAAGCGCATCGTTGATCCGGCTCAACTTCTGGCGGGTCTCGTGTACCTGCTCGCGCAGACGGTGCAGCACGTGCTCGCGCAGTTCCTCGTCGGCCTCGCGGCGTGATGCGGCGATCTGCGCTTGATAGCGCGGTAGATCGGTCTCACCGAGGCGGGCCTGCTCGCGGGCAAAGCTCTCATCGTCGGGGTCGGGCCGACCGGCGAACTGGTAGCGCGTATTGTAGGTGGTCGCCTCGCCGATCAGGCGATTCAGCTCGTTCTGGGCGCGGGTCTGAAAGTTCTGCGTCGTAGTCTCCGCGTTGCGGATGGCCTCGCTGAGATCCCCCGGCTCAAGGCGTTCGCGCAGCATCTCCTCGGCGGCGGCGATGGCCTGGGGAGCCTGATTGCGGGCCGACGTGGCCTGGGCCGCCACATCGGCCAGGGCGCGGCGGGCGCTCTGCTGGCTAAGGTGGAGTTGCGCCTGATCGCGCTCGGCCAGCCGAATATCACCGCTCAACGTGGTCACCGCCTGCTGTTCAGCCTCAACCACGCGCTCCAGCCGCCGAACCTCGTCCTCCAGGGCGCGGACCCCGCTCAGGTCGAGGGCGCGCAGGTCGATCTCCCAGCCCGCGATCTGCTCGGCCAGGGGCCGGTCATCGAGATCGCCATCAAGGTCTTGGCGCAGAATTGCGAGCCTGCGGCCCTGATCCAGCCCCTTCTCCAGGGTGTGCAGGTCGCGCAGGCGCGGCTCCAGCGCGGCCAGATCCGCATCCAGCGCGGCCAACTCGCGCTCGCGGGCGACAATCTGCGACTGAATCGCCCGCTCGCCGATAAACCACTGCGCGAAGCTGTGCTTCGGCAGGGCGCGCACGGTCCACTCGCTGTAGTGCATCACATCGGGGGTGACGGCGCGGCGGTGGCGGCGCAGCGCGCCGACATCCTCACAGCACATGATGTCGCCGAGTATCGAGTCGATATAGGCCCGCAGCGCCGTGGCGCGCTTGGTCTCGATCTGGAGTGCCAACGAGTTCGGTTGCGCCGGACGGCCTTGTGTACGTGCATGTTCCAGATCGAGAATGCCCACATCACGCAGTTCCTCTGCGGCGCGGGCGCGATCAAGCTCGCGCAAGGCGGCCTCAAAGCGCTCGGGCGGCACAACCACGGTGAAGCGCCGCCCGCCGAGCAGCGCCTCGACGGCGTTCTGCCAGCGTTCGACCGGCACCTCCAGCAGCTCGCAGAGGACGTGCGGGCGCGCGCCAACAATCGGCGTCAGCAGTTCCTGGAGCCGCTCGACCTGCGGCGGGTACGACTTTTGGCCCCGGCGCAGGCGGTTAAGCTGGAGGTCAACCTCCGTGCGGCGGTTGCGCAACTCGCGGGCCTGATGCTCTGCCTCAAATACGTCCTGGTTGACTCGTTTCACCGTCGCGTCGAGGGCGGCGGTGGCGGCGTCAACGGTTAGCCCAAGCGAGTCGGGCGGCGGCGCGGTCGGGTCAAGCGCCGCAACACCCGCGATGAGCGCAGCCAGGACGGATCGCGCATCCTCGGCCAGAGTCGGGGCGACGAGCAGCGGTTGCAGGATGTCCACCACCGCACGCAGATCGCGGAACAGCTCGTCACGCTTACCGATGATCTGGCGGATCGTGTTGCGGGCGGCGTTGATCTGTTGCTGGAGCGCGTTGCGGCGGCGCACGACATCAGACTGCTCAAGCTGAACCTTGACGGTGAAAAGTGCCTCACCGGCATTTTTTGCGGCCCGCTGGGCCTGGGCATATGCAGTGCGGGCCTGCTCAACCCGGCGAACAGACTCGGCAGCCTGCTGTTCCAGGTCGGAAACTCGGCGTTCGGCGGCAACGTGGGCCAGGAACACGCCCACCAAGTTCCAGATGGCCTGTAGGTTACGCGAACGCCGCACCTCAACCTGGCGTTCGACAATCACCCGCAACACCGCAAGTTTCTCCTGCACCTCGCGGGCGCTGGTGTCGAGCTCGGCCAGGCGCTCAGTCACCCGCTGCAGCGCCCTAATCTCCAGCGGCTGATCCTCCAGCAGCCAGCGCTCGACAAACTCGCGAATGTCCCGGATCGGCTGGAAGGTCAGCGCACGCAGGAACAGTTCGAAGAATCGCTCGTGGAGACCGCCGAGCCGGTTCAGCAGCTCAATCTGGTACTCGCCGACGTTGTCATAGCTGCGGGCACTGCGGCGCGCGCGCAAAGCTGGCTTCAGATCGCGGCGCGTCAGCGGGCGGCCATCAACGATAAAAAACCCACGGTCGAGACCCTCGCCCAGGATGAAGAAGGTGCGCTCGGCAGCCCGCCCCTCGCCGCACTCGATGCAAATCCCGACCGTGACCTGCGTATTGCGGCTGCGCTCGGTGAACTCCAGGGCGATATAGGCCACCGTGTTGCCGGGGCGCAGGTAGCGACCCTCGCCGATCTTGCCGCGCACGTAGCTGTCGAGGTTGCGCTGCGAGCTGCGGTCGTTGGCGGCGGTGTTAAAGCGCACCTTGCCCTGGTCGGCGATCAGGACGATCTGCATCGCGTCGAGTACCGAGGACTTGCCGGCCCCGTTGTGCCCGGCCAGATACAAGCTGTCCTCTACGTCGATTATATGGTCGTTGAAGCGATGCCAGTTGTAGAGGAAGATCCGCGTGAGCGAGAGCATCATTCCGGTTCCCGCTGGTACTCGCCCAGGCGCGCAGCCAGATCGGCGACGGCGGCTGCGGGCACGACGACCTCAAGGGTCGGGAGCAACTCGATCACCTGATCGTTGTTGGCCGCACGGAGCACGCCGCCGCCACCGGCGCGCACGATCTTGAGCGACTGGAGCGTGCGCAGCCCCTCGTCGAGGCTGGTCTTCTTGCGCAGCGCCTGACCGGGGAAGAACTCGGCGTAGCGCTGCACCACCTCGCCCACCGTCACCGTCGGGTAGCGGGTCAGGCTAAGCGCAACCCGCTCGCGCTTCTCGGCATAGATCAGGCGCAGCAGCAACAGCCAGATCGTCGTGTCGCGGCTGAGCCGACGGCGGTGGGCACCGTCGCGGTGGGCCACCTGGAAGACCTGCGCCCGCTCATCGTGGCGCAGCTCCCAGCCCGCCACCTGGAGGTACTCGGCGACAAGCTCGCGACGCCGCAGCAGGAAGGCGTAGGCCCGCGCATCGCCCTCATCGCCGCGCCAGATCAGCCCCTCAGCCAGCAGGCGGCGGGTCGCATCGGCGAAGAGCGTCTGTTCCCCAGCCGATAGCTGGGCGTACTCGTTGGCGAACTCGGCAAGGGGCATGGGTGCCTACATAACGACATGAGGAAACCACAGGGAACAGTATAGGCCATCTTACGGAGCCCGGCGCAGCAGAAAGTCCCGAAACCCGACGCCGTCGTGCGCGATCCAGCTGGCGTCATTGAGCTCCTCGGCCAGATACCCCAGCGCGCCATCGACGCCGTACTGGCGCAGATAGATCAGCAGCGGCAGTTCGTCGGCGCCCGCCAGGGGGATCTCGGCGGCGCGCAGCTGATCGCGGCCAGCGAGCAGGGCTGCGGCGTAGCGCCTGATGCGCTCGCGCCCGATCGCGCGGGTGAGTTGGTGCCGCGTGCGCGCCTGCGCCGCCGCCAGATCTGTGCTGGAGATGCCCGCCGCCGTCGCCGCTGTGGGCACAAATGCCGTCGCGGCGCGGCCGGGCGGGGCGAGCGATTGTTCGTCCAGCAGCCCGAGGCTATACAGGCTAACCAGCTCCGCACCCTCAGCCGCTAGGTCGCTCGGGGCAGCGTCGCCCAACATGGCACTGAGTACGGCGTGCAGCTTGCCGCTGGTGGTCGTGCTGGCGGCGAGCTGGAGTTCCACCGAGCGCACCGCCGAGTCGACAAACTGGCTGTGGCGCACATCGATCAGCTGAAGCAGCCGGTCCAGGCCCTCAAACTGCTCACGCACCTCGCGGATCTGATCCCGCAGGCCCGCCGCCATCGCCTCGCCGCTGGCGTCATCGCCGGATACCCGCAGCAGCCGTGTGACCTCGTCGATCTGGGCGCTGTGGCTCAACTGGGCGAGCGCCTCCAGCACCCCGGGGCGAAAGCGCGAGACGTGGTCGGTGGTGCGCAGTTGGTGGTAGGCCCGGTCGACCACATCGCTGCGGTAGGTGGTAAAGACCTGGGCGAGCACATCGGCGGCCGAGAGCTGGCGCAGCACCTGCTCGATGTGCATGCCGATATTGTGCTGGAGTTCCTTGAGGCCGTTCATCAGCGCGCGGGTCTGACGGTGGGCCTCGGCCAGGCGGATGTGGGCGGTGCCCTCGCGCACGGCCATCTGGAGCATATCGTGGATGGCGCAGATCAACCCCTGAAGCCGCAGCGGCTCGTTGTCGGCGATCTCCTGGAGCGCGGCGAGCAGGCGGAAGGCGAAGTCGGGGAGGGTATAGCTCTGGGTGAAATCGCTCTGGGTCTCTATGCGCAGCCAGCCGCACTGGGCCAGGTAGCGCAGCACCGCGCTGCTGCGGGCCAGGGTGGCGTCGGGCTCATCGGCGAGAACCGGCTCCAGTTCGGGCAACCCGGCGAGATCCTCGCCCGCTGCGGCGCGCTCGATCACCTCGGCGACCAGGCCGACGGCGAGATCCCGCGAGAGGGGCTGCTGGTGGCGCTGCGTCTCGCCAAAGAGCGTCAGCAGCACCTCGGCGTAGAGCGGGGCGTGCTGGGCGGCGAGCGGGCTGAACAGCGTGCGGGGCAGCGTGGCGAACAGGTCGGCCATATAGCGGTTACGATGGATTGCCCGTCAAAACTCAGTCGGAAACGGGCAACGCTGCGAACACGAGAATACGAACAATTGTATCATAACCAGTACAAAAATGCAACCCTGTACACGCAATACCCAGGGCGGTTGTAACGTCGCCTCCGGCGGGGGTTTGGGGATGGCAACGCCACCCCCGAACGATCTTTTTTGGTTGGTTGTTGGCGGCTTCGCCGCCAACAACCA
>CAISPW010000201.1 GCA_903887465.1 uncultured Oscillochloris sp.
GGCCAGCGCGTCGCCGAGGTCGGCGCTGATGGCGCGGGCCTGCTCGACGATGTGGCGCTCCAGGCGCCCCGCACCGCGCTGGCTCTCGTAGCCGATGAGCGAGATCATGATCCCCGGCGGGCTGCTCGGGCTGCTCGTTACTTTCACGGCGAAGTCGTAGGCCAGCCGCTGCAAAATGGTGGTCTGTCCAGAATGCGGCGGCCCGATCACGGCGGTGATGTTGCTGGAACTGGCGACCGAGGCCACCGTGCGACGACGCCTATCGGGTCGGCCCTGATCCATGATCCGATGCAGGGCCGCGATCACGCTCACGCTCGCTGGCGCGTCCTCGGGCCGCGCACGCAGCAGATTCCAGCTCTGGCCGGGGGCCACCGTCAGCACATCGGCATCGATGAACTCCGGGCCGCTCCAGCGCACATACGCCGGGTTCGCCAGGATACCCTCGACATACTCCAACTGCGCGTTCGGTGTGAAGAGCCGACCGTCGGCGGAGCGCATGTAGAGGGTTGGCGTGCTCCAGCCGATATCCTCGGGCGTGAAGACCCGCCGCCGCGCGGCGTTGACCGCCACGTCGATCACCCCCCCGCGCAGCAGGTACTCGCTCAGGTGGTAGGTGAAGCGCCGGGCCAGCGTGATCTCGACCAGGCGCTGCATGGCCAGCACCGCCGGCACCCCGCCGCCAATCACGAGGCGCGCAGCTAGGCTGTTTAGCTTGCGGTTGCTGGCCGTCACCGCGCTGTTGCAGGCCACCAGCACGACCATCGCCAGGCGGTGGCTCTCCGGGAGCTGCTGCACCAGATTGAGCAGGTCTTCGGCAGGGTAGAGCTTGGCCCGCCGGGTCGCCGCATCCTCAAGCAATAGGCGCGAACCGAGCTGCTCGTTGTGGGCGGCGTGGCCCATAAACAGCAGCACATCGTAGCCGCTGGGCTGCTCGCCGTCGATGCCGCCCTGAGCGATAGCGTCATGGAGTGCCTCGGCTGAGGCGACCGGCAGGACATCGTAGCGGAACTGGCCCGAGCTCATCATCGGGCTAAAGCGCGTGCGGAAATCGCGCTCCTCGCTGACCCGACCGACGGACGCCAGACCCCAGCGCTCGGTGAGGTCGCCCGGATCGGAGATGACCAGCAGCAGGCGCACCGGGCGGCGGCTCACTTGCACGCCCTCGCTAAAGTCGGCGCTCTCGATGTAGCGCGAGAAGGCGATCCGGCTATCGGCGGCCAGCGCGCGCGCGGGCGCCAGGCCGCCGCTGTCGTCGAAGTGCAGCAGCTCCCAGGGCACCGCGTGGAGCTCGGGCGCCCCGGCGTCGAGGGCCAAGCGCACCCGCAGCAGCCGGTCGCGGGTTACGGCCGCCGCCCAGGCTTGCTGAAAGGCCACCGAGAGCCGCCCGCCGAAAAGCCGGTTGAACATGTCGATCCCGTGGGATGCCAGCGATAGGCGGTCGCCAAGCTGCGGCGCAACATAGTCGTCCAGCTGAAGCTCCTCCTGGGCGTTTACGCGCCGCCCGCCCGCCAGCCACATCTCGACGATGTAAGATGTGCTGCCCGGCCCCCGCCGACCCACCCGAACCAGCAGATCATCAATCTCTTGCATGGTGCCCCGCTTTAGGGCATAGGACACAGGGAGCTCTGTGTCTTATGCCCTGTGCCCTATGGCCAAGGCTAGTACAACGTCGCATGGAACTGCGCCCCAGACCCAGCTTTTTGTTGGTTTTTGGCGGCGAAGCCACCAAAAACCAACAAAAAAAAGATCGTTCGGGGATGGCGCAGCCACCCCCAAACCCCCCGCCGGAAGCGCCATTGCAACAGCGCGGTGCCCTATGGTACCGCACTTTGCGCCGCCCGCGAGCGGCGTGCTATACTGCCGCCTGTTCTCTGCGAAAAAGGAGCGGCCCCTCAGTGACCGTACGGCAGCACATGAGGCATCTTCTGCGCATTGGGATAATCCTGATCACCCTGATTGCCTGTAGCGCCCCTACGCCGTCGAGCGGTACCCCCCCACCCACAGCCGATGCAGGCGCGCGCGCGAAGGCGGTGCTGGTACTCTGGCACGCATGGCCGTACCCCGAGAGCCGCGCTCTGGCCACCATCGTCGAGCGCTACAACCGCAGCAGCCCCAGCGTGCAGATCGTACTTCAGGCCCACCCGGTCGCCTCCCTCACCTCTGATTTAGATATCGCGGTGTCTGAGGGCGGCGGGCCGCATATGGCGATCCTCAAGAGCCATACCATTGGCGGCCCGGCCGAGGACGGTCGCCTGCTCTCGCTGGACGGGCTGCTTACCAAGGCCGAGCTAGACCAATTGCTCCCGGCGGCCCTGGGCAGCGCCCAGATCGCCTTGCCCACATCCAGCGTGCGCTATGGCGTGCCGCTCACCTTCGACACCTTAGCCCTCTACTATAATCAGGCCAACTTCGCGACCGCGCCGCCGACCGATACCACCGCCCTGCTCGCCGTGGCCCGTGGCCTCACCGACACCCGCAGCTCCCCGCCCATCTGGGGCATCGCCCTGAACCTCAGCCTCGACCGCACCATCGGCTACCTCTATGCCTTCGGCGGGCGCATTTTCGACGACCAACACAGCTTGGTACTCGGCCTGGAAGGGCGGGCCGGCGTCGAGGCATGGTTGAACTGGTTGGCGAGCCTGCACAGTGATGAACGCATTCTCGCCAGCACTGACGGGATCGCCGTCGATAACGCCCTCATGTCCCGCAAGGCGCTGATGACCTTCGACTGGGCCCACGCGCTAGGCACCTACCACGACCTCTGGAATGAGAACATGGGCGTCGCGCCACTGCCGCGCCTGAGCGACGGCGACCGAGATCCACAGCCTTATGTCCAGAGCGATGTGGTGGTGCTGAACGCGCGCATCGGCGCGACCGAGCGCCAGGCCGCCGTCGATTTCATCCGCTACCTGATCGGTGCCGAGGCTCAGTCCGACCTGCTACGCGCCGGGCGTCAGCCGACCCTCCTCAGCCTTGATATTCGCGTGGTCAGCGATGTCAACCCGCAGATCCGCGCGGCGGCCCTGGTCTTTCGATCCCAGGCCGAACAGGGCCAGCCGATGCCCAACAGCCGCCAGGCCAACGACCTTGTGTGGGGCGTACTCTCCGATATGCAGGCCAACGTGCTGCGGCGTTTGCTCGCCCCCGACCAGGCCGTCACCGGGGCGGACCGCGCCCTGCGCGAGCGGCTGGGACAGCCGCCCGCGCCGTAGGGACGGCTTACGAGCCACCCCTACCGCACCATGTTCATGAGGCGCAAGACGCGAATGCAGGCGTCGTAGAATCTACGGTAGAAGCTAATCATTACACTCCGCTGCGGGCCATAGCCCCCTTTGCCGATTGCCACGAAGCAAACTAGTTGCCCAGGCTCTGGAAATGTAGTAGAATACGCCCAGATGGCCGACAACTGCGGCCTGTATGATCCTGGCACCAATTGCCAGTTCGTTCTCGCCTCTGCTCCAGAACTGCGGACGGCCCCTAAGGAGGATCTGAATGGCAAGCAGAACCGAAGAGATGGTGCGGCATCTGAAGGCCTTGTCTATGAATACGCCCGACATCGAGGCGTCGGCGGTTGTGAGTGTTGATGGCCTCATCATGGCTTCGGCGTTGCCGTCGGATGTTGAGGAGGATCGGGTGTCGGCGATGAGCGCGGCAATGCTCTCACTCGGCGAGCGGATCGCCAACGAGCTTCGTCGCGGCCAGCTCGACCAGGTCTTCGTTCGCGGTGAGGACGGCTACGTGATCCTGATGGCAATCGGTGAGGAGGCGGTGCTCACCGCCCTCGCCCAGAGCCGCGCCAAGCTCGGCCTCGTTTTCCTCGATATGCGCCGCACGGCGAACGAGCTGATCAATCTCGTCTAGACCAGATTCCTCCAGAGGCTACATCAACGGGGCCGGGCGAATATCGCCCGGCCCCGTGTGATCCGGCGCGCACGCCGCCGCTGCCTGCCGCGCCCGCTACCCCCCAAACAGGTTCCCCAGGTTGATGCTCGACCCGCTGCTGCTGCTGCTACTGCTGCTGCTGCTGCTCGGCAGGTACTGCGCGATCTTCTTGGCCAGGTTCATCGCCGGCATGGTCTGGAGCCAGATCCGCCCTGGGCCGCGCAGGGTGGCCAGGAAGAGACCCTCGCCGCCGAAGAGGATGTTCTTAAAACCACGGATCATCTCTACGTCGAACTGCACCGTCGGCTCATACATCGCCACGTGGCCGGTGTCCACCTTCAGCACCTGGTTGGTCTCCAGCGTGTACTCGACGATCTCGCCGTCGAGTTCGACAAAGGCCAGCCCCGGCCCGGTGATCTTCTGCATGATAAAGCCCTCGCCGCCAAAAAAGCCAGCCCCCAGCTTGCGCCGGAAGTGGATGTCGAGCGTCACGCTGCGCTCGGCGCACATAAAGGCGTCCTTCTGGCAGATCATCTGCTGTCCGGTGCCCAGGTTCAGCGGGACGATCTTCCCCGGAAACTCGGCCGAGAAGCCGACGATGCCGGTGCCGCCTTGCGAGGTGAAGCTGACCATGAAGATCGACTCGCCGGAGAACATGCGCTTGAACGCGCCGCCCAGGCCGCCCTCCATGTTCGTCTCCATATTGATGTTGGCGCTCATCCAGCTCATGCCGCCGCGCTCGGAGAAGACCGTCTGCCCGGCGGGCAGTTCGATCACCGCCGCCTGCATGGTCGTGCCGATGATCTTGTACTGTAGGCCGCTGGCACCCTGCCCTGTGCCGACCACCGCCGGATCGGGCAGGTCGATCCGCTCGCCGGGGCGGTTATCGTAGACGTCGGCCATCGACTGGGACACGCCGCCAAGGCGCGGCGGAGCTGAGGCTGGGGCTGGGGCTGGGGCTGAATCAACTACCGGGGTGCCACAGGTGGTGCAGAATCGGGCGTTGGGCGCGAGCTCGGCGTCACAGTTCGTGCATCGCATGGGGTATTTCTCCTGTACTGTACGCGCGCGGGATGCGCGACATCGGCCATCTCTAGCGAATAGTACGTGCGGTGTGGCGGTTTTGTTTCTTCAATATGAATCAAAAAGAGGTTGGAGGAACGGGCGAAGCCCGCTCCTCCAACCTCTCCTCTACGGCTGCCCGCCCTTACTCAGGGTGGCCAGGAAGTCGATGTTTGTCTTCGTCTTGGCCATGCGGGTCAGCATCAGCTCGGTGCCCTCGTTGTCGCCGAGCATGCTCACCATACGCCGCAGCGTCCAGACCTGGCGCAGCGCGTCGGGGGCGAGCAGCAACTCCTCGCGGCGGGTGCTGCTGCGCTGGATGTCCAGGGCGGGGAAGATCCGCTTCTCGGCCAGCTTGCGGTCGAGGTGCAGCTCCATGTTGCCGGTGCCCTTGAATTCCTCGTAGATCACATCGTCCATGCGCGAGCCGGTGTCCACCAAGCAGGTGGCGATAATCGTGAGCGAGCCGCCACCCTCGATATTGCGGGCCGCGCCGAAGAATCGCTTGGGCGGGTAGAGCGCCACCGGGTCGATGCCGCCAGAGAGCGTGCGCCCGCTGGGCGGCATATCCAGGTTGTAGGCACGGGCCAGGCGGGTGATCGAGTCCATCAGAATTACCACATCCTGCCCGCCCTCGACCAGGCGCTTGGCGCGCTCCAGGGTCATCTCGGCGACCTTGGTGTGATCCTCGACCGGCTCGTCGAAGGTGGAGGAGATCACATCCCCCTTGACGCTGCGCCGCATATCGGTGACCTCCTCGGGCCGCTCGCCGATCAGCAGCACCATGAGGTGGATGTCCTGATAGTTCTCAGTTAGGCCGTTGGCGATCGCCTTGAGCAGCATGGTCTTGCCGGCCTTGGGCGGCGAGACGATCAGGCCGCGCTGGCCACGACCGATCGGCGCGATCAGATCGACCAGGCGGGTGTGGAGCAGGGTTGGCTCCGTCTCCAGCTTCATCTGCTCGTTAGGGAAGATCGGGGTGAGCTGATCAAACGAGGGGCGCTTGCGGGCCGTCTCCGGGTCAACGCCGTTGATCATCTCGACGCGCAGCAGCGAGTAGAATCGCTCACTTTCCTTTGGCGGACGGATCTGGCCCCAGATCCGGTCGCCGGTGCGTAGGCCGAAGCGACGGATCTGCGACTGTGAGACATAGACGTCATCTGCGCCGGGCAGCATCCGGTCGGTGCGGAGAAACCCAAAGCCATCCGAGACAATATCAAGGATGCCATCGCTGAAGGTGTTGCCCTGCTCCTCTGATTGTGCCTGGAGCAGCTTGAAGATCAGATCCTGCTTTTTGAGCCCGCTGAAGCCGGTAATATCAAGTTTGCGAGCCATCTCGCGCAGATCGCTGAGAGTCTTTGACTCTAATTCTGCGACGTTCACGATGGGTTTCTCCTTGCGGTCACGTGTTTGGTGTGAGGGTGTTTGGTGTGAGGGTGTTGGTGCGGGCATCCTAGCGGCGCGAAGGCATGCCGATAGCGGGCTGCCAAACGGCATGCCACCCCAAGGCCCGGAGTAGGGGCCGAGGAGTTACGCAGGTAGGACACGCCGTGCCGCTAACGCTGCGTTGAGTCCCATGAGCCTACGGACATGTGGTGTGGAAGACGTATGGGCGGAAGCCAGCGATTGGCTCCCACAAACGCCGCGCAGCGGGCCGCATGGCGTTAATGCGACAGGTGCAATCTTTATTAGGAGACTGGAAGATTGGGGAGTAACGGTCGATGAGACTGGCGCGACATCGACACAACCCGAAGAGGTTTGCAGCGATCTAGCCTGCTCCTAGCGGGAGTATAGCATACGTGTCAAGGATATGCAAATATGATCTACCGCGATCTACAGCAGCAAATTGCGCAATGTTGCGACATCAGCGGCGAGGGCAGCGGCCCCGGCGGCGGCCAACTCCGCACGGCTGCCGTAGCCGTAGGTCACACCGATGGTAGGCAGCCCGTTCTGCCGCGCCCCGATCACATCGTGTTCACGGTCGCCCACCATGATCGCGTCTGCGCGGGCGGCGGCAGGCAGTTCGCCCAACACATAGGCAATCACATCGGCCTTGCTGTCGCGGCTGGTATCGAGGGTGGCCCCGCCGATCACCGTGAAGTGGCCGATGATGCCGAAGTGTTCTAGGATGCGCTGGGCGAAGATCTGCGGCTTGGAGGTCGCTAGGCAGACGCAGCTCCCGGCGCTGGCCAGGTCGGCCAGCAACTCCGGGATGCCTGGATAGATCCGGTTTTCGAAGATTCCGGTTGGCGCGTAGCGCTCGCGGTAGAGAGCCATGCCCCGCTCGACCATGGCCTCGTCGCCATCGAGGACACCAGCGAGCGAACTGCGCAGCGAGGGGCCGATCCAGTCGCGCAGCACCACGTCGCTTAACGGCGGGCGGCCCAGCCGCTCAAGCGCGTAGCGGATGCTGCGTGTGATGCCCTCTAGCGGGTCGGTCAGAGTGCCGTCGAGGTCGAATAGGACGGTTGGATAGTGGGGTGTGCTGCTCATAGCGGGCTAGTATAGTACACTTTTTCCTAGCGTTTTATCGCAAGGTACTCAGTTCGCAGGGGCAATCCCTACGGGGTGGACTACCACACCCCCGATCCCATTGCCATAGGCGTTTGGGATTGCATGTTCACCATCGTGCGTTCGTCTGA
>CAISPW010000202.1 GCA_903887465.1 uncultured Oscillochloris sp.
GGTGAAGCCGCCCAAATCTACCAAAAATCGCAATACCGCAAACGTCGCCCTGTGCGGTACCACCCGCTGGGGGCTGAACCCCTCGGCTACGGTTGACGACGGCCGCCTGCGCGGCCTGCCTGAGGCCGCTTCAGCGGCCGTCGTAGACCTCGCCGGGGGCTTCAGCCCCCGGCGAACGTTGCTACCAAAAATCGCATCACATTCGTGGAGAAACCCAATGCCGCAGCGAGCTGACGCCCTGGCAGGGAAGGTGGCGGTGATCACGGGGAGCTCGCAGGGGCTTGGCCTGGCCATCGCGTGGGCCTACGCGGGTGCCGGGGCGGCGGTGGTGATTTCGAGCCACCTGCCGGATGACGTGGCCCGCGCGGTGGATCTGCTGCGCTGCCAGGGCGCGCGGGCGACCGGTTGCGCCTGCGATGTGCGCGAGCGCCCGCAGGTGTTCGCCCTGGCCGACGCGGCCCTGGCCGCCTTCGGTCGGCTGGATATCTGGGTGAATAACGCGGGGGTGACGGCCACGCAGGGGCCGACGGTGGCGGTGGCCCCGGCCGTGTTTACCCGTGTGGTGGAGACGAATATCCTCGGCACCTACCACGGCTCGCTGGCGGCCCTGCGGCACATGTCGCCGCGCCGCGTGGGCAAGCTGATCAACATCGTCGGCCAGGGCGAGCGAAGGCCGAATCCTTACGGTAACGCCTACGGTGCCAGCAAGGCATGGATCCGCGCCTTCACCCTGGCCCTGGCCCAGGAGGAGCGCGCCAACGGACTCGGCATCTTCACCCTGAACCCCGGCCTGCTCGACACCGAACTGACTCGGCGCATGCACGTGGTGGCCGGCTACGAGTCGCGGGCGCGGGCCTTCGACACGGTGGCGCGGCTGATGGCCGTGCGGCCAGAGGAGTCGGCGCGGATGGCCCTGTGGCTGGCTGGCCCGGCCACCGACGGGCGCACCGGCCTTCAGTTGCGCGCCCCGGTATTCAGCCGCATGCTGCGCGGGCTGGCCCGTGAACTGGCCCGCGCTGTCCTGCGCCGCCCGCCGAACCAGCGCGTGAGCTACGTAAGCCTGCCTCCAGATGATGGGACGATGGGGTGACACGGCTATGGGTGTGCCGAAGGCACACCCATGGTTAATCGTTACGCACGCACGATAGATGAACTGGCCCCTACCACGCGGTCAGGGGCGGGTGATCGGGAAGCCCGCCGCGCCCCACGCATGCATGCCGCCGGTGACGTTGGTGACGGTGTAGCCCCGCGCGGCGAGGTCGGTGCATGCCGTGGTGCTGCGGTTGCCCGAGCGGCAGATGCAGGCAATCGGCTTGTCGGTCGGGATCTCGCTCAGACGCGAGTCGAGCTCGTTCAGCGGGATGAGGGTGGCCGCCGCGACATGGCCGTCCTGACGGAACTCCTCGGGCGTACGCACATCGAGCAAAAAGAGACCCGCGTTGGCGTCGAGCTTGGCCTTCAGGTCGGCGACGGTCATCTCGCCGAAGGTCTTCGCGCCAGCGATGATGGCGGTCGTCGGTGCCGTGGGCGGATTAACGCTCGTGACGGGTGCCCCGCAGGCGGCCAGGGCCATGACGCCAAGAACGAAGATGAGCAGGCTTAGTGAGCGGATTCGCATTGGTCGCCCCTATCCGCGCTTGCTAGGCAGACCGGCCTGCTGCCAGGCACCCATCCCACCCGTGACGTTGGTTACATTCGTGAAGCCCTGGCGCTGGAGCAGATCGCAGGCGGTCTGGCTGCGACCGCCCGAGAGGCAGATACAGTAGATGGCCGCATCCTTCGCCAGTTCGTCCAGACGGGTGGCGAGCGTCGGCAGGGGTAGCGAACGCGCCCCGGCCACATGGCCGCCTTTGAACTCTTCAGGCTGGCGGACATCCACCAGCGTCATTGACTCGCGGGCGTCGAGTTTGGCCTTCAGGTCGCGAACCGAGATCGACGGCAGGGGCGGGCTGGAGCGGAAGAGATTGCGAAACATGGATTATCCTTATACAGGGCTAAATGCGTAATGCGTGCTGCGTGACCACGTCACGCAGCGTATAGCAATCCTCTTGGGGTTGTTGCGTGGAGTCGAGGCTTTAGCCGGATAAGGCCGGCTAAAGCCTTGACTCCTTCTTCACAACTGGAATAGGACTGCTATAGGTTCTTTATAGTACACTTTTTCCTAGCGTTTTATCGCAAGGTACTCAGTTCGCAGGGGCAATCCCTACGGGGTGGACTACCACACCCCCGATCCCATTGCCATAGGCGTTTGGGATTGCATGTTCACCATCGTGCGTTCGTCTGA
>CAISPW010000203.1 GCA_903887465.1 uncultured Oscillochloris sp.
AGGGGGGCGCAGCACGCTGCGCCCCCCTGCTGCGCCCTTACATACTATCGGCTAAGGCGAGCCTTGAGCTGCGCGGTGAGCAGAGGCAACACCTCATTCACATCGCCGACGAGGCCGTAGGTGGCCACGCGGAAGATCGGCGCGTCGGGATCCTTGTTGATCGCCACAATCGAGCGCGACGTACGCATGCCAGCGAGATGCTGGATGGCCCCGCTGATGCCGCAGGCCACATACAGCTTAGGGCTGACGGTCTTGCCAGTCTGGCCGACCTGATGCTCGTAAGGCACCCAGCCATCGTCCACCACGGCGCGAGAGGCACCGTAGGCCGCGCCGAGGGACTCGGCGAGGGCCGGGATGAGCTTGTAGTAGTTATCCTTGTTGCCCAGGCCACGCCCGCCGCTGACGATGATCGTCGCGTCGGTGAGGTTAACCGCGCCGCTCTTGGGAGCCACGCTCGTCACCTGGGTGCGGATGGCAGCGGCGGGCAGGGCCACCGTCTCGACCTTGCCGCTGCGACCGGCCTGCTCGGCGGCCTCGGCGAAGCTCTGCTTGCGGGCCAGCACCACGGCGGTGCGCCCGGCGGCAAAGGCGTAGGTGCTGATCACATTGCCACCGTGCGAGGGCCGCACAGCGCTGATCTGGACACCCTCGACGCTGACATCGGTGGCGTCGGCGGCCAGGCCGGCGTCCAAATCGGCGGCGAGGGCCGCCCCGAAGTCGCGCATCTGGAAGCTGGCCCCGGCCAAGATCAGGGCCGGCTTAGCCTGCGCGGCCACCGCCTTGGCGGCGGCCACATAGCCGTCGGTGGTGTAGCCGGCCAGAGCCGGGTCGCTCACCACATAGACGGTGTCGGCACCAAAGGCAATCGCCCGCTCGGCCAGGCCGCTCACATCACCACCCACCACCAGGGCCGCCAGCGGGCCGCCCAGGGCATCGGCCAGGGAGCGACCCTTGCCCAGCAGTTCCCGCGTGATCGCGGCCACATCGCCGCCCACCTGCTCGACATAGACAAGTACGCCTGACATAGATCCTCCGTTGGAGCGCAGGAGGAGCGCGTCGCGCCGCGCCCCTCCGTATCGCCCTAGATCACCTGGTTTTCCAGGAGCTTGTCGACCAGCGCGGACACCTTGGCGGCGGCGTCGCCGCCGGCGATCAGCTCGCCCTTGGGGCGGGACGGGGCCGGGATGCGGGAGCTGAGGGTGGCCGCAGGGGCCAGGTCGGCCGCGCTGATGCCGAGGTCGGCCGCGCCCCAGACCGGCGGGTCAATCTTGGCGACGCGCTTGATCTTCAGCAGGGAGGGATAGCGCGGGCTGTTGATGTCTTTGATCACACTGATCACGGCGGGGAGCGGGCTGGAGACGGTCTCGATCACCGTCTCTAGGCTGCGGTCGGCGATGATCGTCTTGGTGGTCGGATTCACATCCTGCACCTTGCCGACATAGGTGATCTGCGGCCAGCCGAGGATACGGGCGAGGGCTGGGGCGAAGGCACCGCTCTCATCGTCGGTGCTGTTGCGCCCGGTAAGGATGAGATCCACATCGCCGAGCTTGCGGATGGCGGCGGCCACCACGCGAGCGGCACCGAGGGTATCGACCCCGGCGAAGGCCGGGTCGCTCAGCAGGAGCGAGTCGGTGGCGCCCATCGCCAAGGCGCGGCGGATCTGCTCGGTCCACTCGGTGCTGCCCAAGGAGAGGACGGTCAGCTTGCCGCCGTGCTTCTCGTACCAGGCGATGCCCTCTTCGACGGCGTACTCATCGAACAAGTTGATGATCTTCTCGATCCCGTCCGCGTTGACACTCAGATCTGCGTTCAGCTTCACCGAGTTATCGCGCGGGACCTGCTTCATACACACAACAATGTGCATTCCGATCTGCCTCCTTACGCTTACTGCTGCCATGACGCCGTGCATTGTACCATAGGGACTGCGTGAGATCGTGTAACTCCGCCAGCTTCACTGCAGCGCGATTGCAACGTCGCCTCCGGCGGGGGTTTGGGGGTGGCAACGCCACCCCCGAACGATCTTTTTTATTGATTTTTGGCAGCTTTGCCGCCAAAAATCCACAAAAAGCGCGGTCTGGGGCGCAACCCCAAGGAGGTTGCATCAGCCCTGCAGCTTCCCTATGACGGAGCGCAGGAGATCCGCGTTGAAGGCGCGGATCGTGCGCGCTCCGTCATGAAGCCTCCCACTCGATGGGGTCATAGGCAGGCAACTCGCAGCGCAGCGGCGGGTTGATCCGCTTGCCGAGGGCGAAGTCGGCCTGGAGCAACTCTTGGAGTTCGCGGGTGCCCTCGTAGATGATTGCGCCACGGGCGTTGCGCAGGTAGCGCTCGACCGGGTACTCGTCAGAGTAGCCGTAGGCACCGTGGATCTGGATGGCATCATCGGCGGACTCGAAGCTGCTGACGGTGGCGTGCCACTTGGCCAGGGTGGTCTCGCGGGTATTGCGCTGGCCGTGGTTTTTCATCCAGCCGGCGCGGTAGACCAGCAGGCGCGAGGTATCGAGCTTGCGCACCATGTGGCTGATCATGCGCTTGACGAGCTGGTGGTCGGCGATTGGGACACCGAAGGTGTGGCGCTCCTGGGCGTACGTCAGGCTGGCATCGAGGCTGGCCTGGATGAGACCGGTGGCCCCGGCGGCCACGGTGTAGCGCCCATTGTCGAGGGCGGCCATGGCGATCTTGAAACCCTCGCCCTCCGCGCCGAGCCGGTTGGCGACAGGCACGCGCATATCCTGCATCACCAGGCCGCCGGTGTTGCCAGCGCGCACGCCGAGCTTACCGTGCAGCGGGTAGCTGCTCAGGCCGGGCATGCCGCGCTCGATGATGAAGGCCGAGATGCCGCGCGCGCCCTTGGCGGGGTCGGTCTTGGCGATCACCAGAAAAGTGTCGGCGATGTCGGCCAGGCTGATCCAGATCTTCTCGCCGTTGAGAATGTAGTCATCCCCATCGCGGCGGGCGGTGGTCTGCATGGCCGCAGCGTCGGTGCCCGAGTTGGGCTCGGTGAGGGCGTAGCCGGCCAGCAACTCGCCCCTGGCCTGAGGCACCAGGTAGCGCTGCTTCTGCTCCTCGGTGCCCCACTGAAAAATCGAGAGCGAGCTGAGCCCGGTGTGGACGCTGATCACCACGCGCAGGGTGCTATCGACCCGCTCTAGCTCCTCGCAGACGATGGCGAGGGCCAGGTAGTCCATACCGGCACCGCCATATTTTTGCGGCAGGCAAATGCCGAGCAGGCCGAGCTCGCCCATGCGCCTGAGGATAGGCCGAATATGCTCGCGTGTCTCCGGCCCCTCGCTATGTGCGGCGCCGCTGCGATCCCAGGCTCGAATGTGTGGCGCAACCTCCTTCTCGGCGAAGTCGCGGACGGCGCGGCGGAGCATGTCGTGCTCGTCGCCGAGGAACATGCCATAGCTAGAAGTAAAGTCCATAGCCCGAAATACTGCTACTTTCTACGTACCCGAAAGTACGCGCTAGAAATTCCTGCTTCATCCCAGCGTGCCACCCGAGGATGGTCTTACCACCAGTCCGCAGGCCGGTTTTACGTCTCGACGTAGCCACCACCGAGACGGCCAGTTAGGCACGGGCAAGCCGGAGGGCTTCATCACGAATATTGCGTGCCGCGTTCAGGTCACGGTCAAGATGGATACGACACATCGGGTTGGGGCAATCCCACTCGCGCATCGCGAGCGTCACGTCATCGTTGACATGCCCACACTGGTTGCAGGTTTTGCTCGATGCCACGAAGCGCCCTATAGCAATCCTCTTGGGGTTGTTGCGTGGAGTCGAGGCTTTAGCCGGATAAGGCCGGCTAAAGCCTTGACTCCTTCTTCACAACTGGAATAGGACTGCCCTATCGCCACCACACGGCTCCCGAAGGCGGGTGCCTTGTACTCCAGTTGGCGGCGCAGTTCTGCCCACGCGCCATCCGCGATAGCTTGCGCCCGCCGATGATTTTTCAGCATCCCGGCCACGTGGAGATCTTCAATCCCCACCAGCGATGCCTGCTGCACCAGCGCGGTGGTGAGCTTGTGGAGTACGTCTTTGCGCTGACAGACCACCCGAAAATGGGCCTTTGCCAGCTTTAGGACGGCCTTCCGGCGGTTGGCACTCCCCTTCACCTTGCGGCTGACTGACCGTTGCCGCCGCTTGACGGTGCGGAGCGCACGCATGAGGTATCTTTGGTTCTCAAACACCTCGCCCTCGCTCGTCACCGCCAGCGATTTGATCCCCAGATCAACCCCAATGGCAGGGCCAGTGTGTGTTGTCGGCGTGTGGTCAACCTCCACCTGGATGCTGATCCACCACCATCCAGCCTGATACCGGTCATTGCCGTTCCGCAGATGAAGCACCTGTTGGACATGGTCATCGGTGTACATCCGCCTATTCCCTGGTGTTCGTTGGGGGGTGAGTCTCCCCTCACGATCCCATCGCTGGAATGTCTTCACGGATACGCTGATCCGTTTCGCACATTGACGCACGGTGTATATACTCATACCGCGCAGTATAGCACATTATTGGGTATTTTATAAAGGCTATGTCAAAGCTCCTTTGTATCCCCGTAGCGTGTGATCCCGGCCCATTATAGCGTGTTGTCGGCCCGCTGTCGGCGCGTGGCGGGATCCCCGCAGGGCTGATGCAACGTCGCTGGGGCTGCGCCCCAGATTTTGCTTTGGGGAGTGACAGCGCTGCCGCCACCCCCCCGCCGGAAGCGATCTTGTAATGTCGCGCGTGCCGTGGGCGTAACCGCCTCGGCTCCGTCTGCGCACAAACCCTCATCGGAGGTGACGTGGTAGAATGCGAGAGCCGGGAGCCGAGAGCGGCATGGGTTATTGCGCACAAGCGACGTATATCTGCGAGCTTTGCCTAAGGTATGGGTCAAACCAGCGTGACAGTTTGCGCCGTTTGGCGTGGGCGCTTCAGCGCCGAGCGGCTGAAGCCGCCACGATGAACGGCAAACCTGGAACCTGAGACCTTGTCGAAAATGAATATATGAATGAAATCCAACGTGCGACGGAGCTGCGCAAGATGCAGCGCCGGGCAACCGGGATGCTGGTGGTCGTGACGATCGTGTTCCTGCTGACGAGCGCGCTGCTGCGCTACGCGCCGTGGCTGGGCTTTGTGCGGGCCTTCGCCGAGGCGGCGATGGTGGGCGGCGTGGCCGATTGGTTCGCGGTGACGGCCCTGTTCCGCCACCCGCTGGGCCTGCCCATCCCGCACACGGCGATCATCCCGGCGCGCAAGGATCGCATCGCGATAAGCTTCGGCGGCTTTGTGGAGCGCAACTTCCTCGACCCGGATAAGATCGCCGATAAGCTGCGCCGCCAGGATGTGGCCGGTCGGTTGGCCCGCTCGATGCGCCAGCCCGCGCGGGCCAACCAGGTGTCCGACTTCATCGCCGAGGCGCTGGGCGGCCTGCTGGGCGTGGTCAACGATGCAGACGTAGGCCAACTCATGGCCCACGGTCTTTCCGACCAACTGGCCGCAGTGCAGGCCACGCCGATGATCGGCAAGTTGCTGGGGGCGGCGGCGGGCGACCAGCGCCACCGCGAGATCCTCGTCCAGGTGGTGGAGGTGGCCACCGGCTGGATCGAGGCCAACCAAGACGGTATCCGCCAGCGCATCGCTGGCGAGTTGCCGTCCTGGCTGCCGCCGATCATCGACCAGAAGATCTACGAGAAGCTGCTCGAAGCGGCCCGCCGTACCCTCACCGAGCTGTACAATAACCCCGAACACCCGCTGTACGCCCAGTTCACCGCCACCATGGATAACTGGATCGACAACCTCCAGCACGACCCGCAGATACTCGCGCGCGGCGAGCAGATCAAGGCCGAGATCCTGGCCCAGCCCGTGCTGCGTGAGGTGGCCTCGGCGGTCTGGCGCGACCTGAAGAACGCGCTGATGGTGCAGAGCTCGGAGATCGACTCGCCGCTGCGCCGCTCGATTGCCGAGGGCCTGACCCACCTGGGCGACGCCCTGGAACATGATGCGGACTGGCAGGAGAAGGTGGACTCCTGGGCCGAGGGGCTGGCCCGCTTTGTGGTGACGCGCTACGGCCACGCGGTGGGCGAGTTTATCACCCACACGGTGAATGGCTGGGATGCGGTGGATACCTCGCGCAAGATCGAGGCCCAGTTCGGGCGCGACCTACAGTTTATTCGGATCAACGGGACGGTGGTGGGCGGGCTGGTGGGCCTGGTGATCTACCTGGTGTCGATGGTGCTGTGAGGGATCAGCGGTACGCGAGATGCGTCAGCCCCGCCCGCTTGCTCGCGCTGAGGCGGCCCTGGTAGGGCGCGCGGTAGGTGCCTGAGGTGGGCGGGACATCGCCGTAGTCGCGGCCAATTGCCACAGTGATGTAGGCCGGGGTAATCCGTCGGTGGTTGGTCGGGTCGAAGGCCAGCGCACGATAGCCGCCGGGGCCGGCCACCAGAGCCTCAACCCAAGCGTGGGATCCGCCCTCGCCCAGCATATGCCCCGAGACATAGCGCGCCGGCAGCCCCGCCGAGCGACAGACCGCCAGCATAATGTGTGCGTAATCCTGACAAAGCCCCCACCCAATCGCCAGCGCCTCGGCGGCGGGGGTATCCACCTTCGTCGCACTGTGGGCGTAGCGCATTGCGCCGTGAACCCAAGTGCAGATCGCATCGGCCAAGCCCTCGGGGTCGGCATGCCGATGCGCGAGCTGCCGGGCCGCGTCGGCGATTCGTGCGTCTGCCTTCGTGAGCGCCGTGGGGGTCAGATAATGCACGAGATCACCGGCATTCACCCGTGGCCAGGCCCGACTCGCCATATCCCGTTCTACAACGAGCCGCATCTCAAAGGCCAAGTCGCCATCGAGTTGGGGGATAGAGACGGTGAAAACTCGGTTGCCGAAGAGGTCGGTGGCTGCGTTCGTCACCGCATCGGGTGCCGAGACGCGCAGGTCGTAGGCACAGACCCGCTGGTCGCCGTAGCACTCGGGCGGGATGACCATCAGCCGCTGGCGCAGTTCGCGGATGGTGCCGGGGTAGTGGTACTCGAAGCGCTGATACATCCAGTAGCGGGTCTCGCGCACCTGGCTCCATTCTACCGCGTGGTGGTCGAGCAGCGAGATCTGGCTGGCCGCGCCGGTCATCAGGTCGTGCATTAGGATCACTCCTCCGCCGCACGCGCCCAGGCGGGCACCGCGAAGCGTTTCACATCATGCAGCTCCTCCGCCCAGACGGCGAGTCCGGTCAGTTGGCTATCGCCGTAGCTGGTGAGGATGGCCGTATCGACGGCGTCGCGACCACGGGCGATCACCACCCGGCCAATGCGCGGGATGTTGTGGCGGGCATCGAAGGTGCGCCAGGCCCCCCCGATGTAGGCTTCGAACCAGGCGTGGAAATCCATCGGCGTGGGGTTGGGCGGCACGCCGATGTCGGGCAGGTAGCCGCAGACATAGCGGGCCGGGATGTTCATGGCCCGGCAGAACATCACCCCGACGTGGGCGAAGTCGCGACAAACGCCCGTGCGGCTCTGGTATGCGTCGTAGCCGGTGGTTGCGGCGGTGCTGTTAAGATAGCCATAAATGATGTTGGTGTGAGCCCAGTCGCAGATCGCCTGCACGCGATCCCAACCATCCGGCGTGCCGCCAAACATAGCCCAGGCGTCGTTCAGCACGAGATCCGACGGGCAGTAGCGGCTGGGCAAAGTGTAGGTCAGCACCTCGTCGGGCAGCAGATCGACGAAGGTGCCGGGCATGCCGAGGAGGGCCGGGTCGGGCGTCGCGGGCACCTCGACGATAGCATCGTAGGAGAGTTCCATGGTGCCCTGGGGTGTCGTCCAGCGCCACACGTTATTCTCGAAGTTGTCGCGGTAGGAGTGGATGTACACGCCGGGCGTGGCCCGCTGGCGCTCATCGACTAGGCGGTGGAGGTCGAACTGGCGCGGACGCACCACCGCAGCCACCGGCGTCGGCGAACCTGACTCGATCACAAAGGTGAAGCCGACGCGCAGCAGCATAGAGGGTCTTCTTACGCTAAGGCATGTTTCAGAATCGGCCATTCCAGCTTGACACTTCAGCCGAAGGGCTTGCAGCAAAACTCCCTGTGTTGTACGGTTGATGTGCCGCATCCGCCATACACACAGGGAGGACCCGATGGGTCAGACGCATGCTAGC
>CAISPW010000204.1 GCA_903887465.1 uncultured Oscillochloris sp.
CCTGGGTGATCCGGGCCGCTGCGGTGATCCTCGCCCTCGTCGTGACCGTGGGGATCATCCTTCTGTTTGACCCCGGATTCTTCCAGAACATCTGGGGGCAAATCTTTGGGGTGGTCCCGCCGGCACCGTAGAGACCAGGGCTGATGCAACGTCGCTGGGGCTGCGCCCCAGACCTCGCTTTTGGTTAGTTTTTGGCAGCGAAGCCGCCAAAAACCAACCAAAAGCGAGGTCTGGGGCGCAGCCCCAGCGACGTTGCATCAGCCCTGGTCTCTACGGTGCCGGTGGGACCACCCCAAAGATTTGCCCCCAGATGTTCTGGAAGAATCCGGGGTCAAACAGAAGGATGATCCCCACGGTCACGACGAGGGCGAGGATCACCGCAGCGGCCCGGATCACCCAGGTCGGCAGGCTGCGCGGTAGACGCGGGCCACCCAGGGCGGGCAGCGGCTCGTACTGCTCGACGTAGTGCTGGGTACGAAACTCCTCGACGACCGGCTCAGGGTCGATGCCCAGGAAGGTCACGTAGCTGCGCACCATCTGGAGGGCGGCGGGGCCGCGCGGGATCAGGGTGTACTTCTCGTCCTCAAGCGCCTGCAGGTAGGACATACGAATCTTCAGCTCGTTCTCGACCTGCACCAGGGTGAGGTGGCGTCGCTGGCGCTCGTTACGCATGCGCGGGCCGATGCTCGCGTTCGCATCCAAGTCTGGTGCCTGGACGGCGGCACCCGCGACCGGGCGGGTATCCGGGATACGCAGCATCGCCATCTCCTCAGCCTCGCTCATAAACACCGGCTCCTCTTCGACCTCGCGCCGCGTGGGTGCCCGCCGGGTCGGCGGCGGCGGTTGGTACGCCTCGGCCAGCCGCTCGGTGGTGGCGATGAACGGCTCGACCGGCTCGACGGGTGGCTTGGGCAGCTTGGGCGGCTTGGGCGGCTTGGGCGGCGTAGGCAACTCGGACACGAGTGCCGGAACGTCCATGCCCATAGCGAGGCGGGAGCGCAGACGGGCGATCAACTCGGCGGTGCGGTAGGGCTTTGCGATATAATCAGCGGCACCGGCACCAAACCCGCGCACCACATCCTCCTCACGGGAAGCGGCGCTCAACACGACCACCGGGGTCGTCGCCGCCATCCGCCGTAGGAGATCCCACCCCCGCTCGTGCTCGCTGCGCACCTCCAGCAGCACCAGGTCGGGCCGATCTACCGCATAGATTCGCTCGGCATGGTTCAGGTCGCTGCTCTTGGCAACGCTGAATCCCGCGTCCTCTAGTGCGAGGCCCAAGCTGGCGAGCAAGATCACGTCGTCATCGATTATCAGGATCTGGGGCAATGGCGCGCTCCGTTATGTGACAAAACCGAGGTCTGGACAACCGGCCCGATTATACCACCTATGCAGACTACCTCCTACGATGTAATTGTGATCGGTGCCGGCCACGCCGGATGCGAGGCGGCCAACGCGGCGGCCCGGATCGGCTGCCGCACCCTGCTGCTGACCATCGACCTCGACAAGTTGGCCCACATGTCCTGCAACCCGAGCATCGGCGGGCCAGCCAAGGGCCACCTTGTGCGCGAGATCGACGCCCTCGGCGGCCTGATCGCCCGCATCACCGACCGCAGCGCCATCCAGATCCGCACCCTCAACGAGAGCAAGGGGCCGGCTGTCCAGTCCCTGCGCGCCCAGTGCGACAAGCGCCTGTACGCCCAACTGATGAAGGAGACCCTGGAGCAGGTGCCGAACCTCGACATCCGCCAGGCCATGGTCGAGCGGATCATCCCGCCCACGGGCATGGTAGAGACGCCCCGCCGGGGCGTCTTTACGGTCATTACCCACACCGGCTTCACCTACCTCGCCCGCAGCGTCATCCTCACCACCGGCACCTTCCTGCGCGGGCGGGCGATCACCGGGGGGGCCAGTTGGGGTGCCGGGCGGGCGGGCGAGGCACCGTCGCTGGCCCTCGGCGAGAATCTGGCCGCCCTCGGCTTCCCCTTGGTGCGCCTGAAGACCGGCACGCCCCCGCGCATCCACGCCCGCTCGATCGACTTCAGCCTGGCCGAGGCCCAGCACGGCAGTGAGACGCCCCTCTTTTTTGGGCATTATTACGAGGAAGCTGATCCTGCATCCTGCATCCTGCATTCTGCATCCTGCACCGCCTACCCCCACGCACAGCTCGACGGCTGGCGTCCGCAGTTGCCATGCTACCTCGTGCACACCACGCCGGAGTTCCACGCGATCATCCAGGCCAACCTGCACCGCGCACCGCTGTTCAGCGGGGTGATCGAGGGCGTCGGTCCGCGCTACTGCCCGAGCATCGAGGATAAGATCGTGCGCTTCGCCGACAAGCCCCGCCACGGGCTATTCCTGGAACCCGAGGGCTGGTCCACCCACGAGGTCTACGTCCAGGGCTGCAACACCTCGCTGCCCGAGGATGTGCAGTGGGCGATGCTGCGCAGCATCCCGGCCCTGCGCGCGGTGGAACTGATGCGGGTGGGCTACGCGATTGAGTACGACGCCGTGGCTACCGGCGAGGTTGGGGCCGACCTACAGACCCACCGCATGCCTGGCATGTTCCTGGCCGGCCAGATCAACGGCACCACCGGCTACGAGGAGGCCGCCGCCCAGGGGTTGATGGCCGGGATCAACGCCGCCCGCCACGTGCGCGGCGAGCCAGCCGTCATCCTCGGGCGCGACCAAGCCTACATCGGGGTGCTGCTCGACGACCTCGTAACCAAGGAGATCCGCGAGCCCTACCGCATGTTCACCTCGCGGGCCGAGCATCGCCTGCTGCTGCGCGGCGATAACGCCGACCTGCGGCTGACGCCCCTGGCCCGCGAGCTGGGCCTGGTGGACACACGCCGCGCCGAGGCCGTAGAGCGCAAGCGTGAACTGAGCGCCGACCTGCGCGCGCGCCTGGAGGGCCAGCGAGTCTTTCCCTCCGCCGCCATCAACGCGGCGCTCGGGGCGTATCAGGTGGAGCCACTCAGCCAGCCGATGAGCGCTTTTGAACTGCTCGCCCGGCCCGCCCTGCGCTATGCCCAACTCCAGGCCGCCCTCGGCCTACCCGCCGCGCCCGCCGCCGTGGTCGAGCAGGTGGAGATCGAGTCAAAGTACGGCGGCTACATCGACCGCCAGCGCCGCGAGGTAGCCCGCATGCGCAAGATGGACAGCCGCCGCATCCCGACCGGCCTGGACTACACCGCGATCTCCGGCCTGCGCAACGAGGCCCGCCAGGTACTTGCGCGCTTCCGCCCGGCCACCCTCGGCCAAGCCGGTCGGCTCGCCGGCATCACCCCCGCCGATGTGACAATTATCCTGTTCGCCCTCGAACGTGGGCAAAAATGATGCTATAGCAATCCTCTTGGGGTTGTTGCGTGGAGTCGAGGCTTTAGCCGGATAAGGCCGGCTAAAGCCTTGACTCCTTCTTCACAACTGGAATAGGACTGCTATATATCGGGCTGAAATTGTCAGCTTCGACATGGTTCAGAACAGCTTTACCGTTTGGCAGGGACGCGATGCGGCGAGGATGCGATAGCATCGCCTCGTCGCATCCTCGTCTCCTTACAGGCAGGGCCGGTGCAAAGTCGCGGGCGACTGAAGTCGCGCTACGGGAGCCTACGGCTGGCCGCCCGCCGACACGGGCGGTTCCGGCGTCGGCGCAGGCCAACGTCCGTCGGAACGCCCCGCAGTCGCGACTTCAGTCGTCCGCCATCAGCAGCACGCCACCATCAGCGCGGGCGCTGCGCAGATGACCTGATTGCGGCCCGCGTGCTTGGCGGCATACAGCACGGCGTCGGCCCGCTGAAAAAGATCTTCCGGATTCCCCGTGCCTTCCGCAGGCAGCCCGGTGCTGGCAACCCCGATGCTCACCGTGAGGCGCAGTTCCGTTCCATTGGAAAGGCGCAGCGGACGATTCGTGATCTGCGTTCGCACTCGTTCGGCGATGAGTGCCGCATCATCCAGGGATGTGTGCGACAGCACCACCAGAAACTCCTCGCCACCCCAGCGGCCCACCCAATCGGAGGGTCGCACGGTCTCGGTGATGATCTGCGCGATGTGGCGTAGGGTCTGGTCGCCTGCCACATGCCCGTACCGGTCGTTCACCGCCTTGAAGTGATCAATATCGAGCAGGGCAAGGCTCAGCGGGAAGCTGCTCTGATTCGCCTGTGCCAACTCAGCCTCGACATGCTCGGTGATCGCGAGCCGGTTGAACAGACTCGTGAGATGATCGTGGTTCGCCTGGAAGGCATAGCGGTCGTGGGCCGCCTGGAGCGCCGCCTCGGCATCCATACGTTTGGTGACATCCTCAACCAGATAGGCAAAGCGTGGTGGTGCATCCGCTGATCCGGCGATCTGGCTGATAGTCGCCGCCAGCCAGTACGTCCCATCAGCGGTGGTGTGCGGGTACGTAAAAGATACCGGCGCACCGCACTGGGCGCAGGCCGCATACTGCGTGCGCCACAGCCGGATGTGTTCTCGCGGGATACCAACCGCACTGGCGTGGAAGGGGAAAGGCTGATCGGGCGGCAGATTGAAGAAGCTCAGGGTGGTTGCGTTATCCGAGATGTGCAGAATATCGTCATCCACCACCTCGACAATGCCCATCAATACGGCAGCACTGTCGAAGAAGCTACGCAGGGTCGCCTCACTCTTCCGCAGAGCCTCTTTGGCCTGCACCTGAGCAGCGTGATCCGCCGCTCGCTCGGAAACTAAGGACGACATCACGTAGGCACTGGCGATGATCACGGCAAGATAGCGCTGGGCGGCAAGGATAGCAGCGAGCGGGTTGGTGGTAACGGAAACAAATGGGCCCTGATGGTGGACGACCCCCAGTGTGAGCAAGCTGGCAAAGATCAGGGTGGTCACGGTTGCTCCGTGCATCTGAAAGCGCAGCACCGCCCAGATCAGCAGCGGAAACAGGAGGTAGAAGAGGAACATGTCGGCGCTGCCCACGCGGGCGTTGGCCACAAACACGCCGCCGCTAACCAGCAGCAGCGATGTCAGCAGCGCCCCGGCCTCAGCGACACGCCACGGCGCGATCTGGCGCAGCGATGGGCGCGGCGGGCCGAACCAACTGAATATCAGCGGCGTGAACAGCAGCACGCTTATGCCATCGGCCACAAACCAGATCTGCCAGGACAGCCAGAAGGGCGCACCGAGACTGGCCCAGGCCACACCTGCTCCGAGGAGCGCAGTGAGGGCGTTGCTGGCCAGGGCGGCAATCGCCACCAGACCGACCAGATCGCGGAGGCGGGTCATCGCCAGAGGAGCCGCCGACCAGCGGCGCACAAGTGTGGCGGCGAGAAGTGTGGCAGCCATATGCGCCAGGGTCAGCGCGAGGCTGACGAGGGGCGAACTGCCTGCCCAGAGTTGGGCCAGCCCGGTGGCCACTCCTGCGCTCAACAGCAGCAGGGGCCATTCGTTGGAGGTGGTCAGGAGCAGGGTCGCCAGGACGATCCCGCTGACCGGCCAGATGATAGGCACCGCAGCGGGGGGAATTACAAACCAGGCGAGGCCAAGGCAGGCGCTCGCGAAGACGAGCAGCCCCAGCAGCACTGCGTGGGTGATGCGTGTCTTCATACGCCGATAACCCCGGAGATCCGCTGTTCCAGAACCGCCCAGCAGCGCTGCGTGGGTGATGCGTGTCTTCATACGGCACCTTGCCGGGTACCGGCGATCTGGCGTAGCGTCGGCACCAGATCGGCGGCGAGGGAGTCTTTGGAGAGGAAGGCGGACGCGCCCGCCTTCATGGCGGCGACCCGGTAGACCGTATCGTCCAGGTGGCCGAGTACCAGGATGGGAACCCCCGGCAGTTCGGCATGGATAGACGTGAGCAACTGCGGGTTCACCAACCCTTCGGCACCGATCCCGAGGAGCACCACGTCCGGTGCCGAGGATGAAGACACCGGGATCGGCCACGTGTCACCGACACCAAGGAGCGTGATATCGGTGCTGAATGCCTGGTGCATCACCCGCACCATGATCTGTCGGAAGGCACAATTGGCATCGAGAAAATAGATCAGGATAGGAGGCATAACGGCCTCGGGTTGCGTCATGGGGCAAGGCCGAGGAGGCGCTGACGTCAGTCTCGTCGCCACGGTCGAACCATGTGAGAGGTTCTCCTCTAGCATAGTCTACGGAACCGGGGTCTGTCCTTCCGGAGATTCGATCCTCCCCCTACGGGTGAGCTACGGGTCGGCTACGGGTCGGCTACGGGTCAGCGACAGGCAGCGGCAATTCGGCAGTGATCTGGGTGCCCTGCCCCGACACGGACTCGATGGTCAGGATCCCGCCGATCATCTGCACCCGCTCATGCATCCCCCGCAGCCCGTTCGTCGCCCGCGCTCCCAATGCCACCTCCGCATCAAAGCCTCGCCCGGCATCGGCCACCCGCAGCATCAGGTGGGTGCCGTCGGCGCGCAGGAAGACCGTAGCGGTCGGGACGCCCGCATGGCACGCCACATTGGTGAGCGTCTCCTGAATGATCCGATACGCAACCGTCTCTACTGCCGTGGGAAAGCGACCGCTCACTCCCTGGTGGCGCAACTCGACCTGCACGCCCGTGCGTGGGGTGTAGCGATCCAGGTACCAACCAAGCGCAGGCAGCAAACCCAAGTCGTCGAGGAGGGCCGGGCGCAGATCGAGCGAGACCGCACGCAGCCGGCCTATCAGTTCATTCATGGTTGTCTGAGCGCAGGCCAGTGTGGCAGCAAGTACTGGGGGTGCGCCCGCCGCCGCCCCGGACAGGGTCATCGTGAGGCCAGCGAGTACCTGGCCCACCTCGTCGTGCAACTCACGGGCAAGATTCTGCCGCTCCTGCTCGTGAGCATCTACCAGGCGGCGTGCGATCATCTGAAGCTGTTCTGCCGCTGTGCGCAGATCCGCCTCCGTCTGCATATGTTCGGTGATGTCATGGGCGACCCCCGCGATCTCCAGTGGGGGATTGGCGTCGTCGGCGACGCGCCAACTGCGCAGTTCGCCCCAGATGGTCGTGCCATCCGGCTGTCGCCCGCGCAAGATAACCGGCTGCGTAAGGGCAGCCTGCGCAAGCAGCGTGATCATCTCACCGCTCACGATCTCGGCTTCTTTGTAGGCCGTAATCAGCCGGTGGGTGACGACGACGCGCTGCTCATCGGGGGACAGCAGCATGGCAGTTAGCGTAAACCAGCGATGCTCATGAGGTGAATGGCAAGGATACTCCAACTGAAAGCTGGCCTGTTGCCCTGCGATGACTGCCTGGATGCCATCGAGCGTAGCTTGTGCCTGCGGATCGCCCGCCTGGGCGGATTGGCGACAGACATCAAGGTAGTTGGCCCCCACTCCCGTGTGGCGCAACTCTGGGTCGCCATTCGCCTGGGCGAAGCGCTGCCACGCCGCGTTCACATACACGATGGTGCCATCGGCGGCGAGCAAGGCGACGTGTTCATCGAGGGCATCGAGGATGCGTGTACTCAACTCATGGTTGGGCATAGAGACTTTCTTTTAGGGCGTATAGCAGTCCTAAAGTTGGTTATGAGAGTCAAGGCACTACCGCAAAAGGCACGCTGTCGCGGCAACGTTCGCCGGGGGCTGAAGGATACTGTTGGCGAACCTACTACAGGAGCCACGCTGCGCTTTTCGGGTCGTCTTTGGTCTCGAAATCGCATTGCGTGCGTCCTGAGCCACCTGGCGAATTCGCCAC
>CAISPW010000205.1 GCA_903887465.1 uncultured Oscillochloris sp.
CACACGCGAGCTAGGGCGGCTCTACGAGACCGGGCGCTATATCCACAACTATGCGCTCACCTACGCATTCGGGATGGCTGTGTCGCCTTGGTTTCATCGCGAGCAGGTGCCACATTATGCCGACGACCTACGCCCGCTCGGAGGCCAGATCTATATCACCCCTGCACAGCCGGAGCAGGTGACGTTTCAGCTTGCGACCTTCAAGTACGGAGAGGAGATTCTGCACGTCGAGATGCAGCAGGCCGTGCGCAACACGCCCTCGTTTGGCCGCGCCAAGGAGATCGCCCCCGAGTCCACATTCCGCTGCTACGTGATCAGCGCGGCAAAGCTGAAGCTGCCGCGCTGGATCAGGTTGGGCAAGTGGCATAGCAAGGCGCTGGTTGATGTGACAGAGATGGAGGTGAAGGAGTCCAGCGGCGATTATACGGCGGCCAGCCCACTCAATCCGCTCGATGTGCCGACAGGCGCGCTCCGCGCCTTCGACATTATCTCGATGCCGCCGGCCAGTTTGGTGGCCAACGCGAGATGTAGCGGATTGCACTATATCCTCAATGGCGGGCGTGGTCTCCCGGTTGGGATGCGTTATACGTTTCCAAGCTAATGCGATTGCAGATTGTAGATTGCAGATTGTAGATTGTGTCCATCGAAGTGCAATCTGCAATCTGCAATCTGTAATCTGCAATTCTGTCTAAGGAACCCTCCATGTCCGACTTCCCCGATCTCTACGCCTTCGTGGTGCAGATGCGCCCGGTTGGCGGGCTGTCGCCTCGGCCACAGGGCCACGCTGCCCAGGCGCTGTTCCTCGACCTGGTGCGCCAGGTGGCACCTGATGTCTCTGCCGCACTGCACGCCGAGGCCCAGAGCAAGCCCTACACCGTGGGTGTGCTGCCCGGTCGCCACCGAGAATTGATCGAATTGCGGGTTTCGCTGCTGCACAGTGGCCTATTCCAGCCCTTTGTGCAGGCTATGTTGCACCAGATGCCGGGCGGCGAGCTGCGTCTGGGCCAATCGCGTCTGGCTCTCGGCGATGTGATCGGCACACCCGCCCCGCAGGGTCATCCTTGGGCGGGCTACGGTTCCTTTACCGACCTACATATCCGCGCCGCACCGACCCACAGCGTTGGCCTGGAGTTCGCCAGTGCCACCGCCGTTAGTCAGGGCAGCCGTCCCGACGGACGTCAGCGCTTGGGTATTCTGCCCACGCCCGATACGATCTTCCCCAGCCTGGCTCGGCGCTGGAATGATCTCGCCCCGCCTGAACTTACCCTCGATCTGGATCAGGTGCGGGCCGCCAGTCTCGACACTCTGGTCACGCGGCATCGCATTGAGTCCACTGACATCAACCTGGGCAAGGGGCCGCAGAAGGGTTTTGTGGGCAGCGTGGTCTACGAACTGCCCACCGACCCGGAGCAATCCCGGCTGCTGACACTGCTCGCTGACGCGGCGCTCTTCCTGGGCGTGGGGATGAAGACCGCACGCGGGATGGGGATGTGTCGAAGGGTGAAGGATGTGGGGTAATAGACAGATGACGACAATCGAGAACGTCCCCACCCAGATCCCACTGGCAATGATCAACGCCCTGGCCTACTGTCCACGCCGCTTCGGCTACGAATTCATCCAGGCCGAGATGCTCATGAACGAGCATGTCGTCGAGGGACTGTTACGCCATCAGGGCGTGGATCTGGCTGGCACGACATGGCTGGCCGAAGCCGTGCAGGAACGACGAGTCTATGTGTGGAGCGAACGGCTGGGACTGGCTGGTTTCTGCGATCTGGTTGAGGTGCGCGGGGGCGAGCAATACCCAGTGGAGTATAAGAAGGGTCGGCCCGGTAAATGGAAGTCCGATCACGCCCAACTCTGTGCCCAGGCGCTCTGCTTGGAAGAGCGCACCGGCCACTCGATTGATCGCGGTTTCATCTTCTACTTTGCTACCCGCCGCCGCGAGGAGGTACCCTTCACTCCCACGCTACGCGCCGAGGTGGAGGCACTCGCCGCAGAGGCGCATCGTCTGGTCGCAGCAGGCACACTGCCGCCGCCGGTAGAGAACCCGGCCAAATGCCGTGATTGCTCGCTCCAGCCCCTCTGTCTCCCCGACGAGGTGCGGCAACTGGCGAGCATAGCCGGATGGGAGCGTGGTCTATGAGTGTCGAATATTACAGCGACGGTGTGGAGATCATGATGGCGACACTCTACCTGACCGAGCAGTACAGCCTGGTGAAAGTTGAGGGTGAGGCGCTGCGCATACAGCCCTCGGGCGGAAAGCCGGGTCAGGTGATCCGCGTGCCGATCAACAAGATTGAGCAAGTGCTGGTGCTGGGCGAGATCACACTGACCACACCCGCCCTGCACATCCTGATGGAGCGGCGCATCCCGGTGCATTATTTGACGGCCCACGGTCGCTCACGTGGGTCGCTGGTAGCCGACTGGGGCAAGAATAGCGGCGTGCGGCTGGCTCAGTACGCGCTCTGTCGTGATGTGGCGCAGAGTTTTGCGGTGGCTCGACAATGCGTGGCCGGTAAACTGCTCAATATGCGTACCCTGCTGCTCCGCTACGCCCGCGCCCGCGATGACGGAGCCGTTCTGGTTGAGGCAGCCGGACAGATTCGGCACTGTCTGCATGCGCTTGCGCGCATGGATCCACCGGGAGAGACAAATGATCGCATGCACGGCCTGGGGCCGCTACTCGGTCTAGAAGGTAGCGCCAGCGCGGCCTACTACGGCGTCTTTGGGCAACTGCTCAAGGGCGATTGGACCTTCCCAGGGCGGATCAAGCGCCCGCCGACCGATCCGATCAACGCGCTGCTCTCCTTCGGCTACACCGTCCTGACCAACCAGGTTGTCTCGCTCATCCACGCAGTTGGGCTTGATCCTGGCCTGGGCGTTCTCCACCAGCCAGGCTTTGGCAAACCCGCCCTCGCGCTCGATCTGGTTGAAGGCTTTCGCTCAATCATCGTCGACTCGGTCGTAATCACGCTGATCAACACCGGACAAATCGGGCCAGACGACTTCAGCAACGAACTAGGCGCGGCTCGGCTAAGTGACGGGGCCAGACGCACGTTCCTAGAGAAGCTAGAGGCACGGCTCAGTGAGCAGGTACAGCACCCGTTCTTCGGTTACAAAGTGAGCTATCGGCGATGCATCGAACTACAAGTGCGGCTGCTGTCCAAACACGCGCAGGGCGAGATTGCTAGCTATGCGCCCTTCACTGTGAGATAAAGGATGAAGGATGAAGGATGAAGGATGAATGTCACACTCATCCTTCATCCTTATCATCCTTCATCCTTTCATCCTTCATCCTTCATCCTTACTATCCTTCATTACTATGCCACCTGCCTCCGAAGAGACCACCCTTTACATCGTGGCCTACGACATCCCCGACAACAAGCGGCGCACGAAGGTTCACCGGACACTCTGCGGATACGGGACGTGGACGCAGTACTCGCTCTTCGAGTGTTGGCTGACCAAGCGGCAGTTTTTAGAACTGCGGGCCAAGCTCAGCCCGCACCTGATAGCAGAGCGTGACAGCGTGCGGTTCTACCCGCTCTGTGGCAGTTGCCAGGGCAAAGTGCTGACGGTAGGCAGTGCGCGACCGCACGACCCGGTCACGGTTATTTTATGAGCGGCGACGAATCGAGCAGCGAAGCATGGGGTGAATCCCCAGGACTCGCTCGCGTAATGCGATTGGGCACTCCAATGCGACATAACCTGTGTTATGATAGAGGCAAGAGGTTCATTGCACTCGCACAGGCAGCATGTCGGGAGAGCCTCTCGAATCAGACCACGTTTAGGGCTTCACAATGCGGTTGCGAGCGGCGGACTTCAACCAAACAGCGATCCGCACGGCGGATTGAAACGATTTGTGACAAAATCGGTAGACTTACCCGCGATGCCTTCAACCAAACAGCGATCCGCACGGCGGATTGAAACGACCGTTGGGCGCATGAGGTTTCGCCGAAATATGCTTCAACCAAACAGCGATCCGCACGGCGGATTGAAACTTACTCCAAACACCGCTGCAGTCCGTGACAAACACTCTTCAACCAAACAGCGATCCGCACGGCGGATTGAAACCCGGTTCCCACGTCGGTTCCCGTTCCCGTTCCCGTTCTTCAACCAAACAGCGATCCGCACGGCGGATTGAAACTGGACGGAATCAGATCGCGCTAACCGAATCACCGACTTCAACCAAACAGCGATCCGCACGGCGGATTGAAACTACGATGGATCTCCGAGTGTGTCGATCAATTTCTCTACTTCAACCAAACAGCGATCCGCACGGCGGATTGAAACACAGTGTCGCGTATTCCAAACTGGACACCGCAACGCCCTTCAACCAAACAGCGATCCGCACGGCGGATTGAAACTTTTACTTACCACGACCATCATCGCCACTATGGCGCACTTCAACCAAACAGCGATCCGCACGGCGGATTGAAACTTTTACTTACCACGACCATCATCGCCACTATGGCGCTTCAACCAAACAGCGATCCGCACGGCGGATTGAAACTCACCCACGTATCTACCCAGCCACCGGAGCAGAATCCTTCAACCAAACAGCGATCCGCACGGCGGATTGAAACGTATCTTGATTTGACAGAGGCGTTTATCGACAGGCCTTCAACCAAACAGCGATCCGCACGGCGGATTGAAACCGGGGGCCGAAACGGAGGGAAAGTACAAACACGACCTTCAACCAAACAGCGATCCGCACGGCGGATTGAAACTGATATGGGAACACATTCAGACCCAGGAAAGCGATGACTTCAACCAAACAGCGATCCGCACGGCGGATTGAAACGTACACTATGCCAGACAGAGGCGTGACCATTCCGCACTTCAACCAAACAGCGATCCGCACGGCGGATTGAAACATGCCGACAAGGACGTAGCCGAGGCGGTGTGGCGTTCTTCAACCAAACAGCGATCCGCACGGCGGATTGAAACGTGGGGGCGAAGTTGGCAACGATGAAAAGCCACAATCTTCAACCAAACAGCGATCCGCACGGCGGATTGAAACCAGGTTCGGCATCCGAACCTGTACCGTGCGACCGGCTTCAACCAAACAGCGATCCGCACGGCGGATTGAAACCTGCCGTTGATAATACCCACAGCATCAACTGCCGGGTCTTCAACCAAACAGCGATCCGCACGGCGGATTGAAACTCGGCGTATGCGAACGTGGTAGCGACCTCCCTCCCCGCTTCAACCAAACAGCGATCCGCACGGCGGATTGAAACCGGTGGGATCGTAACCCGAAAAAGCATTCTCTACCCCTTCAACCAAACAGCGATCCGCACGGCGGATTGAAACGGGTGGCTGATCGGCGCGATTGTGCTGATCGGCGTGGCTTCAACCAAACAGCGATCCGCACGGCGGATTGAAACTCTCTCTTGTGCTGCGCCTATCTCAGCGAAACGGCCTTCAACCAAACAGCGATCCGCACGGCGGATTGAAACCGCAACTGCACGCCGCAAAACGCGGCGGCGATACGCTTCAACCAAACAGCGATCCGCACGGCGGATTGAAACACGGCCACGGCACCGTCAACGGCTTGGACTTCGTATCTTCAACCAAACAGCGATCCGCACGGCGGATTGAAACTACTGGTGGCTCAATAAGTCGGGCGATGCCACACCCTTCAACCAAACAGCGATCCGCACGGCGGATTGAAACATATCCTTCGTGGTCGCGTCGGCGGTGGCTTTGTTCTTCAACCAAACAGCGATCCGCACGGCGGATTGAAACACATGATCGTATCGCCGTGCTGCTGCATAAATGTTGACTTCAACCAAACAGCGATCCGCACGGCGGATTGAAACCGGCAGCGCCCGCCACGCCGCCTCGCTATTCGGATCTTCAACCAAACAGCGATCCGCACGGCGGATTGAAACTATCTTAGATGGTATCCGCGCTCAATTCAACTCATCTTCAACCAAACAGCGATCCGCACGGCGGATTGAAACCCTACTACTACATGAGCGGCTGCCATGATCGTAGGATCTTCAACCAAACAGCGATCCGCACGGCGGATTGAAACTCTGGCATAATTTTATCCTAATGACTCGTCAATACTTCTTCAACCAAACAGCGATCCGCACGGCGGATTGAAACGAATATGAACGCTGGTTCACCGATATGATACGCTAACTTCAACCAAACAGCGATCCGCACGGCGGATTGAAACACCGTAAGGAAAGGCGTATAGGTCGGCAATGGCGTACTTCAACCAAACAGCGATCCGCACGGCGGATTGAAACATTGATACGCTTGCAAAGATACGCCCGGGCAGTAGTCTTCAACCAAACAGCGATCCGCACGGCGGATTGAAACGTCTTTGGGCTTCCACATTGGATGCGGAGTGGGGCCTTCAACCAAACAGCGATCCGCACGGCGGATTGAAACCGCGCTTCACCAAGGCGTCTGCCGCTTTGCGCTCAATTCAACCAAACAGCGATCCGCACGGCGGATTGAAACTTTTTATGGACACGGAACACTCCAAAGGACTGGCCCGTACAACCAAACAGCGATCCGCACGGCGGATTGAAACCCAATAGCCGCAGCGTGGGCATGGGTAGGCGCGGGCTTCAACCAAACAGCGATCCGCACGGCGGATTGAAACGTTGACTGCGCCCGGGGTGTGTCACCGTCCAGGGATTCAACCAAACAGCGATCCGCACGGCGGATTGAAACGTTTTACGGCACGGCCAGTGCGACCACGATGCAACTTCAACCAAACAGCGATCCGCACGGCGGATTGAAACATCGCCCCACCCCGGAGGCCCGCGAGTGCCGGAAACTTCAACCAAACAGCGATCCGCACGGCGGATTGAAACTGGTATCTCGTATCTAAACGGAGGTAAAAATGTCCTTCAACCAAACAGCGATCCGCACGGCGGATTGAAACCGTCGCTCCATTTCTGTTTGGAGTTCTGCCAGCATCGCTTCAACCAAACAGCGATCCGCACGGCGGATTGAAACCTGTCGATGCGCTGATGATGATGTTGCGGGTAGACTTCAACCAAACAGCGATCCGCACGGCGGATTGAAACCAGACCATTACCGAGACGATCCTCCCGGCAGGGAGCTTCAACCAAACAGCGATCCGCACGGCGGATTGAAACTCGTCTACCGCGCTGGCATCTATTTCGGGCCATTGCTTCAACCAAACAGCGATCCGCACGGCGGATTGAAACCAGCTCTACAGCGAGGACGAGGAAGCGCCGTTCTAGGCTTCAACCAAACAGCGATCCGCACGGCGGATTGAAACAAACTTCTTCTAGATCCTGGTGCTTCTCCGCTCTCTCCTTCAACCAAACAGCGATCCGCACGGCGGATTGAAACCAGATACGTGGTGTGCCCATCCTGACTGTCAAGATGCTTCAACCAAACAGCGATCCGCACGGCGGATTGAAACCTCCCAGCGGGAACCATCGGGATTGAAGGAGAACTTCAACCAAACAGCGATCCGCACGGCGGATTGAAACGCGGATCTGGCGAGCGATAGCCCGCTGACGTATCCTTCAACCAAACAGCGATCCGCACGGCGGATTGAAACCGGGCGGAGTTCAGCGCCGCCCGTACCTCCTGCACCATTTCAACCAAACAGCGATCCGCAGCTGGATCGAGTCGTGCGCAACCGCCGATCTTCAGCCATTTGCTGACGAGCAGGTGCAGTTTGCCGACCAATGGGAGATCATTGAGGGCTGGCGCGCCCAGTTCTTCGCCGAGACAGGCGAGGGGTTGGGGGATGAAATCAGCTTCAATCTATTCCATATTGCTCGGCACCTCGCCACACACGAGGGCCAGGTGCCGACGTTCTTTGTCTTCGACGAGCGTGATCATCACGACCTCGATCAGATCGCGGCGCGGCTGATCGCGCAACCGCTCTTGCCACGTGACAAGTTTGCCACGCTTGAGGCTGAATATCGCCGCAGCGACCGCTACTGGTCGGTGTTCTATCCGAACATGGGCTTCTTCAAGTCGCAGTATGACGCCTGTGAGAACCGTATCCTCCTGGGCGATCAGTTGCCGTCGGCCCCGCCGCACGACACCCCTGAAGTGCTGTCTGATCGCGAGCCATCCCCGCAGGTGAAGGATCAGGTGCGCCAGCGGGACGGCTACCGATGCCTCTCGTGCGATGAGGATACGCGGTCGTGGCTCCAGATCGACCATGTCGCGCCCCACTATCTCGGTGGTGGGAATAGCCTCGCGAACCTCCAGACCTTGTGCAAAATCTGTAATAACCACAAGGGCATCAGCGAGATCAACTTTCGTCACAATGAGACGATGCTTCCCGCACAGCCGACGCAGTTTCCGACCTTGGAGCCGCCGACAATTGAGCGTGCGGCCAACCCCGAGGCATGGCGGCGCTTCGTGCGGCGCTCGGTGAACTTCTTCTACCGCTGTGCGGCGGTCGCTGACATTGGTGTTGATGATGCGCCGGAGGCGACCTGGAATATTCGACTGTGGGCGAGCAATGACCCGCACTGGCTCGAACCATTCCTGGGTATCCTCCTTCAACAGATCCAGGCCCGACGCTTCGAGGGTGGCGCATCCCGACCCGCAACGCTCACCGTCAGCGCACCTGACCACGAGACGCTCCGCGTGACGGCGGCGGCACCGGTTGCGAAAGCAGCAGCAACCGCCCAGCCGGGGCTTGCAATCATGACGACGACGCAGCAGGTACTTGTTGTTTCGACCACTACCTTGCCGTTAATGAAACCTGGTGATCGCCCGATTGGCTCATTCCGGCCAGGAACTCCACCTGCCGTGACGCTCCTTCCGTCTGGTCTGCCCCTGGTGGCGGTGAGTACCTTCGGCAAGGCGTATGGATTACCGACCGTGAATGACTCCCCCGCTGGTGACAACGGGAGAGTCACGGCACTGACCGATGTTGTGGGCCTTGAGGCCACGGAGCGAATCTGTCTGCTCACGGCGGTGCCTAAGAAACGTCGTGGCCTCCGTGCGGTCATCCTGACCAACACGGGCATGATCAAGCGCCTTGCGTTCATCGAGCTTGCCGACGCGGCGCTGCGCGGGCGAACCATCAGGGTGGGCGATGGTGAGGTGGTGGCAATTGGCTATGCGAATGCCGATGATGACCTGATCGTCATTACGTCTTGGGGCTACGCCATCCGTTTCCCGGCCTCAGACGTGCCGGAGCAACTGGCGAACGCCGCCGGTGTGCGCGCAGCGAGTCTCGGCGACGGCGAGGTGGCGGTCGCACTGGCCGTTGCAGATCGCGGGGCCAACACGGGAGATCTGGTTGTGGTCACGAAGCATGGCCAGGCGAAACGCACCCCATTGGCAGACTACCGCGTGCAGGGTCGGTGTGGCATTGGACTCCACACCTCATTGTTCGGCGGTCTGATCGCGGCATTCTTGGCCGACGTGGGGGACGAGCTGATTCTGCTCTCGAAGAAGGGGAAGGCCGCACGCTTCGCGGTGGTCAATATCCCCCAGCAGGGCCGGGCGACGGTCGGCAATCATCTGGTGACCTTCGATAGTGATGATCATCTGATCAGCGCGCTGGTCATCCCTGGCAACCGGCGCTGATGTGCCCATAATTAACGCAAAGACGCACATGCGACCTTAGACATGGTTCAAACACACGTGACCGTTCAGCGACGAGACAATGAGGCGATGAGGCGATAGCATCGCCTCATCGCCTCATCGCTAAACGGTCAAGCTGAAACCTGGCACCTGAAACCTTGTCTTAGTAGAAGCCCAACTCCTCGCGGGCGTCCTCAGACATAAGCGACGGGTTCCAGAAGGGCGTCCAGACCAGATTGATCTTCACGTTTTCCAGGGTCTTGTAGACATCGGCGAGGGAGAGTACCTCGCGGCGAGCCTGGTCGATGATCTGCGGGCCGGCCGGGCAAGCCGGGGTGGTCAGAGTCATATCGATGTCCACCACATGGCCGTCGTCTATCACATCGACGCGGTAGATCAGGCCGAGGCTCACGATGTCAAGGCCAATCTCGGGATCGACCACATTCTTCAAGGCGGCGCGCACCATGTCTTCAGTGATCATAGCTTAACCTCATCCTTAACGTTTATAGCGCAAATTTATGATACCATATGCGGCGGTACTCGCACAGACATTTGCCAGTTGCGCATGTCGCGTACCAGCCCCGGGCTACGTTGCCCCCCTCTGCTTCGCTGCGATGTTCACGCTCAGCACCACCCTCGGGCTACGCCGCCCCCCGCACGCTCCGCCGCGATGATCGTGATGGCCAATGGCTACGCCAGCCTTGCCTGTCCAAGCAGGCTCGCGGGCCAATGCTGGCTGGCAGAGCTGTGTCCCCCTTTGCCCTGGAACAGCGGCGTCTCATGATCGGCAGCCAGGGCAAATCCTACGCGAAAGGAACCCCCCGTGAGTCAGCGTATCGCGTTCAAGCGACCTAACCTCATGTCTACAGAGGCATGGCCCACGCACCAGCAGACAACCTCCGCGCCAGATGATCGCCGCCCCTCCATCCGCGAGCCAGATGAGGAGCGTCGGCGCACGATGACTGACGCCGACTACGAACTGCTGCTTGAGCAGCGTCGGCACGTCCGTGCGGAATTGCGCGAGGTGCTGGCGATCTCCCTGCGCGCCGGCCAGATCATGCTGGAGAGCGGGGCGAACACCGCGCGTACCGAGGATACCGTGCGCCGCATCGGGCGCGGACTGGGTGCCGAGGAACTCGATACCTACGTGACCCCCAGCGGTATCATCGCCTCGGTTCAAGCCTACGATGAACACCGCACGCGCATCCTGCGCATCTCCGCCCACGGTGTCGATCTGGGCCATATGGCGGCCGTGGTCGATGTCGCCGTACGCATCGAGCAGGGTAAGCTCGACCGCAACGGCACCATCAGCGAGCTCAACCGGATCGCGGCGCAGCCACGCAGCTACGACCGCTGGGCCACCAACATTGCCGTGGCTCTGGCCTGCGCCTGCTTCTCAATCCTCTTTGGCGGCCAACTCTGGGAGTTTCTGGTGGTGATGGTCGCCTCCGGGCTGGCTCAGTATGTCCGCGAGCGGCTGAACCGCTTCGGGATCAACCGCCTGCTCACCACCGGGATTGTGTCGGGGATGTCTAGCTTCATCGCCCTCACCCTCGCGCTCGTCGCACCCAGGCTCACGCCAATCCTCGCAACCGCGCTGCCCTGGCTGCCCGCGCCGCACCCCGCAGTGGCGATCTGCCTGGCTGCCTCGGTCATCCTGCTTGTCCCCGGCCTGCTCATGGTCAGCTCGATCTCCGACCTCTTCCGTGGCGATACGCTCGCCGGCCTGGCCCGCGCTGCCATGGCCCTGCTGACTATCTTCTCAATCGGCATCGGCATGTGGGTGATGCTGCTCATGAGCGGCGTCCACGTGACGGTCGCTACCACCTCCCAGCCCGATGTGCCGCTGGCGCTGCTCGCGGCATACCTCGCCGCCGGTGGGTTCGCCGTACTCTTCGATGTGCCCCGCCGCTACATCCTGATCTCGGCCCTGGTGGGGGCGGTCGCCTACAGTACGCGGCAGATCGTACTCGCCCAAGGCATCCCGCCCGAGGGCGCGGCCCTCGTCGCCGGCCTGATGATCGGCATCTGCGCCGAGGCGCTGGCGCGGCTCTTCGACGCGCCTACCTCGCTCTTCTCCATCCCAGGCTTCATCCCGCTCGTTCCCGGCGTGCTGGCGTTCCGCACCATTCTGAACTTTGTGCGCGAGGACTACACCGCCGGCACGGCCGACTTCGTCCGCGCAGCTCTGGTGACGATTGGCCTGGCCGCCGGACTCGGCACCTTCGCGGCCATGAACAGCCTGGGCAAGCGCTTCCCCACGCTGCCCTACCACATCCACAGCCCGCTGATCGAGCCCGAGCAGCAGGGCTGATACAACGTCGCTGGGGCTGCGCCCCAGACCGCGCTTTTGGTGGGTTTTTGGTGGCTTCGCCGCCAAAAACCCACCAAAAAAGATCGTTCGGGGGTGGCGTTGCCACCCCAACCCTTCGCCAGAGGCGACGTTGCACCAGCCCTGGCTGCGGCGGGCGCGGATACCCCTAGTTTTCGTTAGTATGCTACAATATCGCGCTGCGACTAACGTATGTTACTGTGAGGATACTATGCACTTTCCCCGCTCAAGCGGGATCCTGCTCCACCCGACCTCACTGCCGGGGCCGTGGGGCATCGGCGACCTGGGAGCCTCCGCGTATCGGTTCGTCGACTTTCTCGCCGCCGCCGGCCAGCGCCTCTGGCAGGTGCTGCCCCTCGGCCCCACCGGCTACGGCGATTCGCCCTACCAGTGCTTCTCGGCTTTCGCCGGTAACCCGCTGCTGGTCAGCCTCGACGACCTCGTTGATCGCGGGCTGCTCGGCCAGGCCGAGGTTGAGGCCGCCGCTGAGGCCGCCGGGGGCTTTGGGGTCGATCACGTGGACTACGGTCGGGTGATCGGCTTTAAGCTGGGCCTGCTGCGGGCTAGCTACGAGCGGATGCGCGACGGCACCGCGATTGGGCTCGCCGACGACTTCGAGGCGTTCTGTGTCGAGCATGATGCCTGGCTCGACGACTACGCCCTGTTTATGGCCCTGAAGGATGCCCACGGCGGGGCGAGCTGGAATACCTGGGCACCCGAGTTGCGCTTGCGCAAGGCCGCTGCCCTGCGCCATGCCCGCAAGGAACTGGCCGAGCCGGTCATGGTGCAGAAGTACCTCCAGTTCCTCTTCTTCAGCCAGTGGACGCCGCTGAAGGCGTACGCCAACGCGCACGACATCCGCATTATTGGCGACGCACCGATTTTTGTGGCCTACGACAGCGCCGATGTCTGGGCCAACCCCAAGCTCTTTTACCTGGATGCCGAGGGCATTCCCACCGTGGTGGCCGGCGTGCCGCCGGACTATTTTAGCGCCACCGGCCAACTCTGGGGCAACCCGCTCTACCGCTGGGATCGTATGGCCAAAGATGGCTACGCCTGGTGGATCGCCCGCCTACGCCAGACCTTCTCGATTGTCGATATCCTGCGCCTGGATCACTTTCGGGGCTTCGAGGCATACTGGGAGGTGCCCGCAGCGGAAGAGACGGCGATCAACGGCACCTGGGTCAAAGGCCCCGGCGCGGCCCTGTTCGCCCACCTGCGCGAGGCACTCGGCGAGCTGCCGATCATCGCCGAGGATCTGGGCCTGATCACCCCTGAGGTACACGCGATGCGTGAGGCGTTCGGCTTCCCCGGCATGAAGGTACTCCAGTTCGCCTTCGGCGATAGCCCCGCCAATCCCTACCTGCCCCACAACTACGAGCCAGGCTGCGTGGTCTATTCGGGTACCCACGACAATAATACGACGGTCGGCTGGTTCCAGGAGATCAGCGCGGAAGATCGCGAGGCCATCCGGCTCTACCTCGGCCGCGATGGATCTGACATCGCCTGGGACTTCATCCGCCTAGCGCTTATGTCGGTGGCCGATATTGCCGTGGTGCCGCTGCAGGATGTTCTGCGCATCGGCAGCGACGGGCGCATGAATACCCCCGGTCGCCCCGATGGCAACTGGAGTTGGCGCTTCCGCGCCGAGGCGCTTAGTGACGGGCTGGCCTTTGGCGTGCGCCTGCTCACTGCCGCGTATGGGCGGATCGAGAAGCGGCATGCCGCGACAGAGTCCGTCACCCAGGGCTAAAGTCATAGGTGACAAGCTAACCTGTTGGGAGATGATCGCTGCCCTTATCCACGCAGACCCCGTAGGGTCTCGATCATCACCACCAGCCGCTGGAGCTGAATCGGCTTCGTCAGGTAGTCGTCGGCACCGGCCTCCAGGCAGCGCTCGCGGTCGCCGGGCATGGCCAGCGCGGTCACCGCAATGATTGGTACCTGGACGAGTCCAGCGTCAGCACGGAGACGTCGAATGGCTTCCAGGCCGTCCATTCCCGGCATCTGGATGTCCATCAGGATCGCGTCCGGCCGCTCCTCCTGAGCGCGGATGACCGCCTCGCTGCCGTTACGCGCGATCACCATGTCGTAGCCCTTGGCACGCAGGTAGTCGGCGATGATAGCGATATTTGCCTCGTTATCCTCCGCCAGCAGAAGCTTCGGGCGTCCCGTCGCGGGTGTGGCGACGAGTGCGAGTTGGATGAATGCATCCTCCTGGCGCGTCAGTACGCGGCGCAGAGTCTGCTCCAAGCTTGCGCGGTCGATGGGCTTGAGGAGTGAGGCCGCCGCCCCCAGGGCGCGCGCTTGCTCTGGCTGATCGACGACCGAGACGATGATGACGGGGATTGCCTGCGTGCGTGGCTCGGACTTGAGCTGACGCAACACATGCCAGCCGTCGTCGTCGGAGAGCAGGATGTCGAGCAAGATCACGTCGGGCTGGAGCGCGATCGCGCGCGTGATCACCCCTGTCCCGTGTGGCAGCACCTCCACCCGTGCGCCGAACGCCTGCAGGTAGCGCGCGAGCTGCTCGGCCGCCGTGGGCGAGTCTTCGATCACCATCGCCCGGCTGATGGTCGGGCGCGTGCGGGGGATCACCGTCGTCTCCGGGGCGCTCTTGGCCGACACGATGGTCGGACTCCAGGGCAGCGTGACCTGAAAGCGGCTGCCTTCCCCCGGCGTGCTTTCGACCGCGACGCTCCCGCCGTGGGCCTTGGCCAATCGGGCGACCAGCGCGAGGCCCAGGCCGGTGCCGGTGTACTGGCGGCTCAGGCTGCTGTCGAGTTGTATGAAGGGCTGGAAGAGCTTCGGCAGGTCGTCCGCCGCGATTCCGATTCCGCTATCCCAAATCGTGAACGTGACCGTCTGCGCCGCTTCATTGCCCTGCATCTCCAGCCCAACCTTGCCGCCCTCGGGGGTGAACTTCACGGCGTTGGAGAGCAGGTTGACCAGGATCTGCTTGAGCCGCCGCTCGTCAGCGACGAGTGTTTGCACCTGGTGGTCATACATCGAGCTGAGGCTAATCTGCTTGCTCATTGCAGTCTGCATAACCATGCGCAGGCATAGGGAACAGAGCAGATCGATCTGCAGCGGCTTGGCCTCCAGATCGAGCCGACCGGCCTCAATCTTTGAGAGGTCGAGGATGTCATTGATCAGCGAAAGCAGGTGCCGACCGCTCTCGTCGATGCCCTGGATCGCAACGATCTGCTCGGGCGTCACCGGGCCGTAGATCGATTCCTGCAAAGCCTCGGCGCGACCGAGGATGGAGGTCAGCGGGGTGCGCAACTCGTGGCTCATGCTGGCCAGGAACTCGTCTTTGAGTCGGGTGGCGCGGGTGAGTTCGGCATTGGCCAAGCTCAGGTCAGCGGTGCGCTCGGCCACCCGGCGCGCCAGCAGCATGCGCTCCGCCTCCAGCGCCGCATCCGCATGTTGCCGCTCGACGAGCTCGGCCTGCACGCGCACGAGCAACTGCGCGTTGCCGATCACCTGCGCGGCGCGATCAGTGAGATCCTGCGCCAGGCTCAGGTCGTCCGTATTAAAAGATGGGGTCTCGTGTGCGTCACGTGCGAGCATCAGGCTCCCGATACTGCGACCGTGTAGCCGCAGCGGTAAGATCATCATGCTATGCGGGAAAAAGCGCTGCAAGAGCACTCGCCGCTCTGGCGGTATCGTCGCGGGCAGCGCCTCACGATCAATCACCGGTACGAACTGCGCTTCTCCCGTACGTGCGGCGACGGCCGCTGGGGCGCGATCATCGAGGTGGATCCGCCAGGGTATCAGGCTCGCCTGCATGTCCTGCTGCTCGGCCAGCCCATAGTGGCCGATCGCGGCGATATCGAGCCACTGTCCGTCGTCCGAGAGCAGGCGAATGTTACATGCGGCATGGAGCCGATCCGCACAGATCCGCACGATCCGTTCGAGCAGTGCCTGATAATTAGCCCCAGCCTCGGCGAAGGCGTGCGAGGCGTCGGACAGAATACGCAGACGCTCGGTTGTGCGCTGAAGCTCCTGCTCGGCGCGCTTGCGCGCGGTAATGTCGGTTGTGACGACCACCAAGCGCCAATCGGGGAAGTCCACCGGCGCCGCGCTCACACTGGTCCAGATCGTCTCACCGGTCTCCGTGACGATGCCGGTCTCCACGTTGGTAACAGGCTGCTGCTCGCGGATCACCCGCAGGTTCGCAAGCTCCTCGGTCGGCATCGGGGTACCATCGGGACGGAGATATTGGCGCGGCTGAAGCACCTGTTGGGATCGGTCAGATGAGTTGAGTTGGAGGATGTGATCGAGTGCCGGGTTCGTGTGGACAATCGTGTGCTCGGCGTCAAGGATCGAGATACCAACCGGCAGCAGCTCGAACAGCGCGCCGAGCTTCCGCTCGGTCTCCTGGCGTGCGATCTCGGTGCGTCGGTGCGCTGTGATATCTAGACCCACGACCGTGACCCCGCTCACGTTCTCATCCGCCGTGCGGATGGGCATGAAGCGATAGACCATGGTACGTCCCGCCGTCTCTTGCTCAATGCTGAACGCCTCGCCAGCCAGGGCGCGCACGTATGACGCCCGCCAGACTTCCTGGTACACGGGCGGCAGCGGCAGCGCCCAGATACTCTCGCCGGGACGCAGCTCCTGCCCGGTGACGGCCAGGACGTCCCGCTGAAACGTCGTGTTGCCGACGAGCAGGCGCAACTCGCGATCCACCGCCCAGATCCGACCGTCAATCGACTCGATCACGCTCGTCAGTTGCTGCTCACGCGCGCGCAGCGCGGCCGCCATCCGGGTGCGCTCGCTGATATCGCGATTAAGGCTGAGGGCACCAATCGCCTCGCCGTGTGGATCCCGCATCCAGATGACCGTCGCCAAGATCGTGATCGGGTGCCCGTCGCGGTGGCGATGGCAGACCTCGCCTCTCCAGACAGCGTGGGTCTGCAACTGCTGGAGCAGCTGCGACAAGTCTGCGCCGAGATAGTCGGTCTGGAGCAACTCAGTAGACACCTGGCCCACCGCCTCTGTGGCGGACCAGCCGTACAGCGCCTCGGCGGCATGATTCCAGCCTGTGATGCGCAGGATCGGGTCGGTGAGGATCACCGCATCTTGCAGCAGGTTCAGCAGCATAGCAAGGGTGAACGACGCTCCCGCAGGTTGGGCGTCGTGGGGGGCAGGAGCAGCGCTTGGCATAGCAACATCCTCATCATATGATCATACGCGCATGGACATCTGAGGTGATTATATCGAGATTACCAGATCCCGCGCCACCCCCTCCGTGAAGGCCGTCACCGCCGCCCAGTCGGTGTACTCGTCGTCGCGCTGCGGGTCGGTGTGGAGGCACGAAGTATCACGTACTGTTGAACAAGACAACACGACACCGGGAGGCTAATGCATCCCGGTGTCGTCTTGTCTTACGGCTATCCTACGCCGTCGCCTTGCGCCTTGTTGGGTGCTTGCGATCCGACTTGCGGGTTAGCCCGATGATCTCCACCGCGCTGGAGTCTAGGCCGTACTGCGCGATCACCTGAGTCTTCACGCCAAGGGCGATGTCGTGCAGGAAATGGGCCGTGTCCTGCTCGACGACCCGAGCCTGATCAAGGGCGTCCTGTGCGTGTACCGTGGCCTGCTCAGCCTGGGACAGCGTTGCCTCGGCCTGCTGCAAGGCGGCCACGCTATAGGTTCCATTCAGCGGCTGGTAGTCGCTCAAGCCTTGGATGGCCAGTAGCAGTGCCCGGTCGGCGGCGATGACATCGGGGGGGAGGCGGTTCCTTCGTGCAGCCAAGGGTTTAGCTCCTTTTGTCATGGGGACTTCGATGTGTGACGCCCGATTGCGCACCGATATATGATATACATACCGGAATTAAATGTATAGCCCCCCAGAAGTACGCAATTGACTGACCATATGCTACCGTGTCGACTAGTACCGATGGGCTATGCCGAACTGCCAGCATTGAGGTGGCAGGCCGAGTGTGTCGAACACCATACATTAGCCGCAGATTGAGGATGCACGCCTGTAGATTGAGGATGCACGCCTGTAGATTGAGGATGCACGCCCGCAGATTGAGGATGCACGCCCGCAGATTGAGGTTGTATCTGCTACCATAGAGCAATTATGCACATCGCCTACGTTTCGCAATCAAGATTTTTTCAACCGATTGAAGATGTTGTCGCTGAAGAGCGTCACGCATTGATGACGGGGAAAGTTATAAGAGTACAATTAGAGTCAAGAGGCTACAACGGTAGAATTTGTATCACGATCAGGGCTGATGACTCATCGGGCTTTGACACTGATTGGTCGAACAGTGATCCCACTCGTTTTCCTGCACGGATTCGCGCAGCGGCAACCACACTCTTTCAGCATGCCTGTAACGGTGTTTTTATAATATCGCACGAGGATGGAGAGATGACAATTCGCCGCATCTGAACGAGATGTACAAGCCGAGTGATAGACGCTCAGCATGAGCGTCTCAGATCGGAATATCATCACGCAGCAGATAATCAGTGGATACTCCGAAATGCTTAGCTATCTGTAGGACAAGCTCAACATTTGGACATTTCTTACCACTCTCTATCTCGCTAATAAACCCCTTGGACTTTGGGCTGAGGCCCACGGCTATCGCGAGTTCCATCTGCGAAATAACCGTCGCTTCGCGTAATAAGCGAATCTTCTTACCAAGGTTCTCAATCATTTTTGCTTCCCCCCTTTGCGAAACCATGTGGGCGGGAGGATAAATGTCGGGCCACGGCTATGCACTGAGATGTTGTCCTTGTTCGCGGCAAGCCAACGCTCGAAGCGCGGCGCAATATCTCCTGCATCATCGCCAGAACACATCTGCATGGTCAGATGCCGCGTCAGGTGTGTATGAGCGCGGTGGCCGTCAAATGACTTCTCGGTCTCATCCAGGCTTGTGTAGAGCGGAATGCTCATCCCCGCACTGGTGCTATCTAATCGTGTGCCGATCAGGACATAGGCACAGAACTTCGAGGGTGCAAAGAGGCCCGATACCGGGTCGAAGACGAAGTACGATATTGTCCGCTTCCCCCAAAGCTGACGATGTTCAGCCTGTAAGATTTGCTCGTTCCAGGTTCGCACATTCAGCATGACTTCCAGCGGGTTGCTCGCAAAATGGATGCGGCGAGAATCAGACGTAAAGGCTGGCTCGACAACTGCCAGAATGCGATCAATCTCGCGTTGCGATTCAACTTCTGGGTGCGCTGCGAGATCATCAACGGCCAGGGTATTGAGTTGATTGATCTGGGTAGTTGAGAGGTATGGCGTCAACGGTATCTGAAACGCATCCATGCCAATACTGCGCATCAGCGTAATCATGTTGGCAGCGAGGTTCGCACGGCCATACTCAACACGAGGGCTGATCATAGATACAAAGGTATCGCTGGACAGTTGCGGCTGAAAGAGATGTGCAACTGAGAACTTGGCGTGGTTGGCGACCGGATCAGCACGACTTACTTCAAACTCGATCCAGAGTCGCCGTTGCTTATCAGCACGCTGGAGAAGCACATCAACCCGCGAAGAGTACCCCATCTGGTCGTCGAAAGCGAGTGGCAAGAGCCGTTGCTCAGTTTGACAAGTCCAACCTGTAGGACACAGTCGCTTGAATTCGATCTGCAAGTATGTTGCGAGCTTTCCCATATCTCGATCTTTACCTGTATGTCAAATACCCACGACTAAAGCTCGTGGGCTTGCGCCTCAACCCGCACGCGGATGCGTTGAGTTGGACACCATAGGCTGGTTGACGGCAGCCCGCTCGATA
>CAISPW010000206.1 GCA_903887465.1 uncultured Oscillochloris sp.
GGCACGCGACGCGCATGAAAAACGCGGCGGATTGCGGGCCGCGCCAGCGGCGTCGCTTGCAGGCCATGTTGGGCCGCGTGCGAAAAACAGCATGACCCCTTCGTGGTTTTGTAGGACGGTGACGTGCGTGCTCGTGTTCAGAGGTACCACCATTGACGCCGGTGTCTCTTTCTGACGGTTCGGACGGGCTATCTCATTCTTGCGTGTAAACTATTGACGCCTTTGTACGTATCTGACGGTTCGGACGGGTTCTTTCGTGCGTGCGTGTAAATGATTGACGCCTTTGTACGTATCTAACTGTTCGGACGGGATATTTCATATTCAGATGTAAAACGATTGACGCCTCTGTGTATTTCTGATGGTTCGGACGGGGTATTTCATATTCAGGTGTACAACGATTGACGCCTCTGAGTATGTCTGATGGTTCGGACGGGGTATTTCATATTCTCGACTGTTGTGTTTTGCCAGTTCCAACTCATCGTGCTAGGCTTGATGGGCAGTGACCGCATGATCGCTCGAAGGTGAGGAACGAATGCAACTCCCGATTGTGACTCCGGCACCACTCGTGACCGCGCATGCGGCCGCCTTCCGCGATCTCTTTTAGGACTTACGCAGTTGGCATCACCTGCGGTAAGATGAGGCGATGAACGAACCCAAGGTGACGGATCTCGACTATATCAACTTCCTGCTCGCAGCGCCCCGGGTGGTCTCGTGTACCGAGGGGGCACGAGTCCAACCGGAGGGGCCAGCGCCGGCGGCCCACGATGCGCTGAATCGGCTGTTGTATCGGCTCGAACCGGACACGACGCCGCTATGGCAGGAAGCGGAATCGCTTGTGGATCGCACCCGTGGGCTATTGATCATCGACGATAGCACCTTGGATAAACCGTATGCACACATGATCGCACTGGTGCATCGGCACTGGTCAGGCAAACACCGCAAAGTCGTGTCCGGCATCAACCTGGTGAGCCTCGTCTGGAGTGACGACACACACGCCGTCCCATGTGATTATCGCCTGTTTGATGCGCCTACTGATGGACTGACCAAGAATGACCATTTTCGTGCGATGCTCCAAACCGCAAAGGAGCGCGGTTTCACCCCACGCTACACGTGTTTTGATAGTTGGTATAGCGGATTGGCAAACCTCAAATATGTCCGAAGCCTCGGGTGGCATTGGCAAACCCAATTGAAGGCAAACCGCCTGGTGAATCCGGATGGTACCGGGAATCGGCAACTCGTGGATTGTGACATCCGCAATGCGGGGAGTCGCGTCCACCTCAAAGGCTATGGCTTTATCTTGGTGTTCCGGATTGACACCCCACATGGTGGCACGGAGTACTGGGCAACGAGTGATCTGCTAATGTCGATGGAGTTGCGGGTGACGACGGCTCGCCAGGCATGGGCGATTGAGACCTACCACCGCGATAGTAAGCAATTTTGTGGGATTGAACGCTGCATGGCGCGCGGCGAGCGGGCGCAACGCAATCATATTGGCTGGGCTCTCCGCACCTACTTACGCCTGATTTGGCACGAGCTTGACGTCGGCGCATCGCGCTTTACCACCAAGATGGACATCATCCGTCCTGCCATCCGACAGTTTCTGACCGACCCCAGCGCGGTCTTGGCGGGATTCCCGCAGGCGGGAATGGCGCACAAGCGGGCAACTGCGTAAGTCCTACTCTTTGAGAACGCCCCGCAGTTTGCGCATTTCGAGCACTACCTCACCGGCCTGATGGTGCTGCCGAACAAGAGCTTGGCAAACATTGCTCGTTGTATCCTCGACAGTGCGGATAAGACCAATCTCTCGCGCTTTCTGTCCAGCGCGCCGTGGCAGGAAGCGGAGGTGAATGACCGCCGCATCCGGTATGCGCTGGAGCAGACCCGCCGCCACCGCCACCGCAAGGCGGATTCCGTCCTAGTGCTTGATGATACCTTGTGCGAACACGTTGGGAGCCTGTTTGCGCATATTGACCGCCACTACAACCATAGTGATGGCACCTACCCGCTGGCGCATAATCCCGTCACCAGTGTGTATGTCAGCGGCCCGGTTCGCATCCCGCTGGATCTGCGCGTGTATCGCCGCTATGAGGACATGACCCAGTGGGAGCGCTTTGTCACCAAGCACTTCCCCGACCAGGTCATTCCAACGACGAAGAAGGCCCGCACCGCGCTGCATAAGCAGGTCGACCCGGTGCTGATGACTGACCCAGAGTTTGCGGCATTGCATGCGCAATTTCAGACGAAAATTGCGCTGGCGATTGAGTTGGTGGAAACGGCCATTCGGCACAAGGTTCCCTTCGGCGTGGTCGTCTTCGATAGCTGGTATCTGGCCGAAGCGCTGGTGACGGTGCTGGAGCGGCGGCGCAAAGCCTGGGTCAGTATCGTCAAGAAGAACCGGAACATCGAGACCAATAGCTTTGAGCTCCGGGATGCGGCGGGCCAGCCGATCCGGTTTGCCGGGCCGCATATCGCGGTGGAGGATCTGATCCCGCATATTCCCGCCGATGCCTATCGTGCGGTTACGGTTGGCAAGGCCACCTACTGGTGCTTCACCCTGGTGGTACGCTTGGCGACGCTGGGCAAGGTACGACTGGTCATCAGCTTTGCGAACGCCGAGCGGACAGGCACGGCAGCCCTCCTGCTGAGCAACCGTCCGGACTGGAGCGCCCAGAAGATTCTGACGACCTACCTGCGACGTTGGCCGACGGAGACCTTTTACCAGGACGGCAAGGGGCATCTGGGACTGGATGCGTATCGCATGCGCAGCGCCGAAGCCATTGGCAAACATTGGTGTCTGGTGTTCGTGGCGTATACGTTCTTGCATCTCGCGTGTCTTGCCCCATCACTGACAAAAGGCAGCCCCCCGATCAAGACCATTGGGGACGCATGTCGCCAGCAAGCGCAGGCGCTCATTGAGCGACTCCTGCTCTATGTCCACGAACGGCTGCTCCAGGGACACCCCGCCGACGTCGTGTTTGCCCACCTCTTCGCCAAGCAGCGACCGCTCCTGACACCGTGACGGTGTGCCGTCATGATCCAAAACACAACAGTCGAGTCATATTCAGGTGTACAACGATTGACGCCTCTGAGTATGTCTGATGGTTCGGACGGGCTATTTCATATTCAGGTGTACAACGATTGACGCCTCTGTGTATGTCTGATGGTTCGGACGGGCTATTTCGTGCGTGCGTGTACCGCATTGGCGGCTGATTCTGGTTCGCGCCACCGTGAAAATGAAGCATGTCCTTCTTCGGCGGCCCAACGCTGGGCCTCAAGCGCGCCGCTGGCAGGCATGGAGATCGGTATGACTGACGGCACAGGACGCACACGTAAAACGCCACGGTTCACGGGCCGCGCCAGCGGCGTCACCTGCACGCGGCTGTTGGGCGGTACGAGCTTACGAAAAACGAGAAAAAAGGACATGAAAAACGCATCATTTTTCTTTCATATACTCTGCGCGGCTGATTCTTGGACGTTCGTGAAGAGATGATTTTCTTCATACTGATGCGGTAAAACGCCTCTTTATAAAATAAAGGTTATTCCGATTTATGGTATACTGCACCGAACGATACCGGAGGTGCAGGATGGGTCGATTGTCGTATGAGCAGATCGAAGCCAATGCGGATCGCGTCTTGGCGCTCACCAGCTTGACCCCGGTCGAGTTTCAGGA
>CAISPW010000207.1 GCA_903887465.1 uncultured Oscillochloris sp.
CGGTGTGGGCGTACTCGACAGCGAGCGCGAACCGCGATGGCTCCCCGGCGATGATCTCTTTGCGCCCCTGCGCCCGCAAGGTCTGCCGATTGGCAACCTGACCAGTCAGTTCTGGGCGAATATCTACCTGAATGAGCTTGACCAATTCGTCAAGCGCACATTGAAATGTCGGGCCTACCTGCGCTACGCCGACGACTTCCTGCTCTTCAGCGACGACAAGCCTACGCTGCATGCGTGGCACACCGAGCTACGGGCCTTCGCCGCCGAGCGGCTGCGCCTGCATCTGCACGCGCACAAATGTCAGGTCTACCCAACCGCGAGCGGGGTGCCGTTCCTCGGATTTCGTCACTATGGCAGTCATCGTCGGCTCAAGCGTGAGGGTGTAGTACGTTTTGGGCGACGCCTGCGAGCTATGCAGCGGGCCTTCGCCGCTGGCGAAATCAGCCGTGAGAAGATCGGCGAGCGCATCCAGAGTTGGTGTGCCCACGCCGCCCACGGCAACACCTACCGGCTGCGCAACCGTATGCTGCGTCAGGCGGTGTTCACCTCACCAGCCAAGCCATGAATGAAGCGCCGATTTTCCCCAAGACCTACGACCTCCTGCGCTGGCTGGTGCCAGCCACGCTCAAATACCCGCGTGAGCATCGCTACGCCCTGGCACTGCGCACACAGCAGGCAGCCTTTGATTTTAACGAACTGATCGTCCAGGCCCGCAAGACCCGCAGCCGACGTGATCTGCTGGTGCAGGCCGATACCAAGCTAGAGCAAGTGCGGCTCTACCTGCGGCTGGCCCTCGATCTGAATCTTCTCACCATCCGCCAGTATGAGCATGTCTCGCGCGAGGTGAGCGGGGTGGGTGCGCTCCTGGGCGACTGGATGAAGCGCACCGGCGGGGCAGCGCCGAACGCGCCATAGCAGAGCGGAGCTGATCGAACCAATGCCCGGTGCGGGGCGCGCAACCACAACAACCCTAACAACAACAACGACAACAACGGTTTTCGTCTCGCCACTCGTTCGCCTTACCCGCCGGAAATGCGCTGTGCCGTGGGCCAATCCGCTCGCGCCGCAGCGCCGAGGCACCAGAGGAGAACGACAGATCGGCTCCCGGTCGGCCCATCTGGTCGGCCAAATAGCACCATCGCCGCCCCCTGCGGTACGCGCCACGCGGCGCGGAGCCTTGGGGCGGCGGTTTGTTTTTGTGTACGATCCGGCAATCGCGCAGAAGTCACCCTGCCACTCCAAGCGTCCGGCCCGTACGGGCGGGGTAGGTCTACCCCCCGGCAGGCGTTGCCGCGACAGGGTGACTGATGTGAAAATAGCCGATAGCCGATAGCCGATAGCCGGGCATCAGCGACCATGTTCATCGCGGTGGTGTGCGCCCCGCGCATGAACGACTTCTGCACGATTGCGTTTGTACTATCATGGAGGCTGAACCTATCGTTGCCGCAGGAGCATTACCTATGACTGAAACCGACGCAGGGCGGCGGATCGCGGAGTTGCACGCGATTCTTCGCGAGCATAACTATCGCTACTATGTGCTCGACGCGCCCAGCGTCAGCGATGCCGCGTACGATGTGTTGATGCGCGAACTGCGCGACTTGGAGGCGGCTCACCCCGACATGCTTGCGCCCGACTCGCCCACCCAGCGCGTCGGCGCGCCGGTCTCTAGCCAGTTCGCTAAGGTGCGCCACCCTCAGCAGATGCTGTCGCTGGGCAACGCTTTCGATGAGGCCGACCTGCGGGCCTGGCGCGAGCGCGTGCTGAAGATCCTCGGCGCGGACGCCCACTTGGCCTATGTGGTCGAGCCGAAGATCGATGGCTTGGCGATTGCGCTCACCTACCGCGCGGGCCTTTTGGCGGTCGGGGCCACCCGTGGCGACGGCGAGGTTGGCGAGGATGTGACCGCGAACCTGCGCACGGTGGGCGGGGTGCCGCTGGCCCTGCGCGAGCCGCAGCAGAAGGATGAAGGGAGAAGGATGAAGGATGAAGAGTCATCCTTCATCTTTCTCCCTTCATCTTTGCCCAGTTCTATTGAGGTGCGCGGCGAGGTCTACATGCGCAGCGCCGATTTTGAGGCGCTCAACGCGGGTCTGGCCGCCGCTGGCGAAAAGGTCTTCGCCAATGCGCGTAACTCGGCCGCCGGTAGCTTGCGCCAGAAGAACCCGGCCCTCACCGCCGCCCGCCCGCTGCGCTTCTTCGCCTACCAGGTCGGTCCGCTGGAGGGGGTGGAGTTGACCTGCCAGTGGCAGGCGCTGGCCTACCTGCGCGCCCTGGGCTTCCCGGTGAACCGTGACGCCTGCCGCTTTATGGATTTCGACGCGGTGCTGGCCTACTGCCGTGAGTGGATGGCCCGCCGCGACGACCTAGCGTATGAGGCCGACGGGATCGTGGTTAAGATCGACGACTTCGGCCAGCAGCGCGAGCTGGGCGTGGTTGGCCGTGACCCGCGCTGGGCCATCGCCTACAAGTTCCCCGCCCGCGAGGCCACCACCCGCCTGCGCAACATCACGGTCAACGTCGGGCGCACCGGCGTGGTTACGCCCGGGGCTGAACTTGAGCCGGTGGTTATTGGCGGGGTGACGGTGCGCAACGCTAGCCTGCACAATGCCGACTATATCACCGCGCGCGACATCCGCATCGGCGATGATGTGCTGGTGAAGCGAGCCGGCGACGTGATCCCCTATGTGATCGGCCCGATCACCAGCCGACGCGACGGTAGCGAGCAGCCCTGGATCTTCCCGGCATGCTGCCCGGCCTGCGCCACGCCCCTGGAGCGGGTCGAGGGCGAGGCGGCCTGGCGCTGCCCGAACTTCGGCATCTGCCCAGCCCAGTTGGTGCGCCGGGTCGAACACTTTGTGAGCCGGAGCGCCCTCGACATCGTCGGCATCGGCGAGAAGCAGGCCGAGCTCTTCGTGAGCGCTGGCATGGTCGCCGACGTGGCCGACCTCTACGCATTGAAGGCCGCGCAGTTTGTCGGCGTGGAGGGCTTTGGCCCAAAGAAGATTGCCAACCTGCTGGCGGCGATTGAGGATTCGAAGACGCGCCCGCTGGATCGGCTATTGGTCGGGCTGGGCATTCGCTTTGTGGGCGGGGTGGCCGCCCAGGATCTGGCCCGCCACTTCGGCGACCTGAGCGCGATCATTGCCGCGAGCCAGGCTGACCTGGAGGGGATTGATGGGGTTGGCCCAGTGGTCGCGGCCAGCGTGGTGGACTTCTTCCAGCACCCTGTGAACCTCGCCCTGGTGGAGAAGTTGCGCGCCGCCGGACTCACACTCAGCGGCGGGACACCCCGCGTGCGGCGCGGCGACGGGCTGGTGGGTAAAACTTTTGTACTCACCGGCACCCTGCCCACGCTCACCCGCGAGCAGGCGGCCGAGCTGATCGCCGCCCACGGCGGCAAGGTCAGCGAGAGCGTGAGCAAGAAGACCAGCTATGTGGTGGCTGGGGCCAGCGCCGGCAGCAAGCTGGCCAAGGCCGCGCAGCTCGGCGTGCCGGTGCTGGATGAGGCCGGGCTGCGGGAATTGGCCCCGTAGGGGCGCAGGATCGGCCCCGGATTGATCCTGCACACGCAAGGTCTCCGGGGCCGCTGCTTCACGCCTACGCTCGATCCATCCGGGAAACCCACTGCTGCGGGTTGCGGATCTCGCCCATGGTCGGCAGGTGCTCGACGCGCTCCCAGACTCGGGCGGCGAAGGTGATCCCACGGGCGTCCACCACCGCGTTGACAAACGCCTCGCCCTGCTGGTACTGGGCCAGCTTCAGATCCATGCCGGTGAGCCGGTTGAAGAGTTGCTCGACCAGGGGGCGGGTCTGAAGGCGCTCGGCGATGCGCTGCTCGATCGTATCGAAGCTGGGCAGGAGCTGGCGGCCCACGACATTCATCACGTGGTTGCCATAGCCCTCGACGAGTGACATCAGAGCCTGGAGCTTGTCGAAGATCACGCGCTGCTGGGGCGTTTGCACGGCCTCGATCCAGTGGGTGCCCGTGCCGAAGCTCTGGGCCACCCGCCCGGCCAGATGGATGAGGCCGCTGCCCAGGCTCTCTAGCTGGGTGTTGAGCTGGTCGAAGTACTGCTGGAGCAGGTCGTTGAAGTGGGCGCGCACCCACGGGTATGCCTCGAACTCGAAGGCGTGGGTCGTCTCGTGCAGAGCGATCCAGAGCCGGTAGTCCTCGTCGTTCAGGCCGAGGCCGGCCTGGACTTGGCTGATGTTCGCCTCGACATAATAGAGCGCACCGCGAGTCTCTGGGTCGGGCGAGAGCAGGCTGAGGTCGTATTGACCGAGAACACGGCGGGCCAGGTATCCGAGCAGCGCGCCGATCTGGGTGCCGAGGACTTTGCTATTCAGGTCGCCCAGCAGGATGGCCATCGCGCCGTTAGCCCCGCCGTTGCGCTCGTAGATCGCCTCGATCGGGCGGAAGAGTTGCTCGAAGGAGACAAAGTTGGCCTCTAGCCATTCGCGCCGGTCGAACACGTACACCCGGCTGATTGGCGCGGGCAACTGAACGCCCAGGTAGTCGGCGATCAGCGGCTCGCTTCGCTTAACCAGGCGCACGTACTGATCGCGGCGGAAGACCCGGTCGGCGATCGGAGCCTGATCCCATTGCGAGACGCGCAGGGCCACGCTGCGGGCCTGCTCCCAGTCGATCATGCGCGTGGGCGGAATCCCGCTGCGGGCGCGGGCCTCAGCATAGTAGCGTGCGGCGGCCCCAGCCACCACCCCCAGCAAGAGGACGGTGCCGATCCGGCGTATATCTTTGTCGGGCTTTGCCACGGACGTATCCTTTCTCAGTGGTAGGAAGACAAGCGAACCGGGAAAAGGGAAGGCGCACCCGCCGAACCCTGCCAAACGGATTGAGGGGAGTGTAACACGTTGCGGCGGGGCGTGTCTAGGTGTGTGCGGGGCAGCTCTAGGGCGGACGCATTCCCCGCCGGTCGGGAACGATCCTCGCCCCTCTGACGTCTGTATAGCGTAGATGCAGACACAAATAGGTGGCGAAGGGATCCGCTGGACGGATCCCTTCACCACGTTCGCAGGAGGAGTACGACAATGATGCGTACAACTTCACATGCATCGCGGCGGTGGCGACTGGTCGCCCTGCTGCTGATTGCGGCACTTGTGGCTGTCCTTCGCCCCGCCTTGGCGCAGGTGGGCGTCCCTGGCCGCAGCCCGCTGGTGCCGAACATCGAGCCCACCGACGCGGGGTTGCTCGCCGACGGCCCGCTGAATGAGGCCGCTGCGGTGGCGACGGCTCTCGCTGCCTTCGCGGAGTTGCCCCAGCCGGCCATGCCCCCGGAAGGTGCCCTGCTCGATCTGCCCGCCGACGCGAGTCTCAGCGCGGCCAATACCGTTTATTTGCCGCTGATCTGTCGATCCATCGACTCCGGTAATGCGCCGCCTCCGGCGACGCCCACCCCGGTGACGCCCACCCCAGTGACGCCCACGCCGGAGACGCCCACGCCGAAGCCAGGTAGCTCAGCCAATATCGCGGTGGCCCTTCGGGCGACGCCGAGCATCTGGGTGGCCCGTGGCGCGCTGCTTGAGTATGAGATCCGCGTCGTCAACTACGGTGATGGCGGGGCGCACGGCATCGATGTCACCCTGCCCTATTATCGCGGGCAGTACACCCTTGAGTCCACGAGCCTGAATAGCAAGAAGGGCGACTGGGTGCGCCAGATCGATTCGCGCAGCTTCACCGTGCGCTTCGGCCCGTTGAGCGCCGACACATGGCGTAGCGGTAGGATCTTCCTGCGCGTGAACGCCAACCTGCCCTACCAGACGCTCCTGAACATACGGGCGGTGTACAACTGGGACGGCGGCCCGCATGATGACCGGTTTAGCAACTGGGCACCGGTGCTGGTGGGCAATGGTGCCGCCGACGCGCCGTACATATGGATGGCGATCACGCCTGATCGCGGCCTGACCGGCACGACGTATCGCATTTTCAGCAACCGCTTCTTCCCCGAAGAGATGATCTCTACCTGGCTAAATACCCCGTATGGCGTGCGCCCGCTGAGCCTGCGCGGCAGCGCGGACACCAAGGGCGGTCTGACCCTGCGCTACGTGAGTTCAGGGCTGGTGCCGGGCAATTACCAGATCGTGTTTTATGGCAACCGCAGCGGGCTGACTGGCGTGGCCAGCTTCATCGTCCTGTGATGACGCTGTTCTGCTGGCCAATGATCATCCTGTGCGGGCGGGTCTAGCGCGGGCGCGACGTCAGCCGCCCGCCGGAGGCACCAGCGCAACAAACCGCGCACCCCCGCCGTCATACCGGCAGACGCGAGATGCCGGTGGCCACGGGGTCGCCGGAGACGCAAGGAAGGATACGGACTATGGATGGCAGCAAGCGCATTACCCGCAGCCAGAGCGACCGACTGCTCGGCGGCGTCGCCGGCGGCCTGGCGGCATACGCTGGGATCGACCCGCTGATGATCCGGATTGGCTTTATCGCCCTGACCTTGCTAAACGGTTTCGGCGTCATCCTCTATCTGACCCTGTGGGTGCTTGTGCCCAACGAGGATAGCGCGACGGACGCTCGTGGTAACGTGCAGGTGGCGATCAACGAGATGCAGGCCGCCGTCGAGCAGGTTGTGGCCCGTGTGCAGGCCATCTTCCAGCGGTAATTCTTATGTATGCCCCGTGGTGGCACCTCTGGTGCCA
>CAISPW010000208.1 GCA_903887465.1 uncultured Oscillochloris sp.
CCGCCAAAAACCAACCAAAAAAGATCTTTCGGGGGTGGCTTTGCCACCCCCAAACCCCCGCCGGAGGCGACGTTGCAACCGCCCTGCGCGGCAGCGCAGAACCTATGGCGTGATACGCCGCCACATGTTAAGATGATGGCGGTTGTAACGGCACACAATGCGCTGAGGCTCTCATGCTGCGTCTCTCACGGATGCTCTCTGGCGGCTACCTCCTGCTGGCCCTGTTGATCACGCTCCTGACGCTGTTCGTCGGCCCGATTGGCTGGGCGCCCTTCCAGTTCACCACCATCGGCCCCGGCGGCGCGCCCGTGATCGTCACGGTTGCCTACGGCACCGAGAAAGAGCAGTGGCTAAAGGCCGCCGTCGAGCGCTTCACCGCCACCAACCCCCACGTCGGCGGGCGTCCCGTCCAGATCATACTTACGGGCATCGGCTCCCGCGAGATGGTCAGCCAGGTCGTGCAGGGCACCCTCCAAGCCACCGTGGTTAGCCCAGCCAGCATGGTGCAGATCGATCAACTGCGCACGGCGTGGATGATCGCCAACAAAGGCGGGTCGGTCATCGGTGCCGACGCCCCCAAGTCGCTGGTGATCACCCCCCTGGTGCTGCTGGCCTGGAAGGATCGCGCCGCCCCGATCGACCAGGCCGCTCCCGGCGACTTCTGGATGGCCATCCAGAAAGCGCTCACGGCGTCTGGCGGCCAGATGCACTTCGGCCACACCAACCCCGAGACCTCCAACAGCGGCCTGCAAACCCTGCTGCTGCTCGCCGCCGACTACGGCGATCTGAGCGTCGATCAGGTCCAGAGTACCGACTTCCGCAACTGGCTGCGCGGCGTGGAGCAGGCGGTACCCTCCAAGGAGGACAGCACCGGCACCCTAACAACCGACATGCTCCGCTTCGGCCCCAGCAAATACGATTTCGTCGCGGTCTACGAGAACCTCGCCATTGAGGCCATGGACAGCCCGGCGGCCGGCGGGAACGGCGGCCTGCGCGTCATCTACCCGCCAACCACCATCCTGAGCGATCACCCCTACGCCGTACTCAGCGCGCCCTGGGTCACATCCGAGCAGCGCCAGGCCGCCATCCAATTTCGCGACTTCCTGCTCTCCAGCGAGATCCAGCAACTCGCCTTCCAGAAGTACGGCTTCCGCCCAGCCAGCCAGCAAGTGCAGATCAACCCCAGCGATACATCTAGCCCCTTCGGACGCTACGCCATCAACGGGGTGCAACTCAACCTCCCCAGCCAATTGTCCATCCCGCCGGGCGAGGTCATCGACGCGCTGATCCGCACCTGGAAGTCGGTCAAACAATAGGCAACCGGCATTCGCGTTATTCACGTTCGCGTCATTCGCCCAGCTTCGCGCTCTTCGCGATCCAAACACCCCGCTTCGCGCTCTTCGCGTCATTCGCGTTCGCGTCATTCGCCCCGCTTCGCGCCCTTCGCGATCCAAACGCCCGCCCGCCCGCCCGCCCGCCCGCCCGCCCATAGAGCGAGGTTCTTTTATGCGACGAATCCCCATCCTGCTCCTGCTCGCCATGCTGGCCAGCGCGATCTCCGCCTGCGGTAAGTCATCCGGCGGCAGCCCATCCGGCGGCGGCACTGCCAGCCCGCCATCCAACGCCCTGAGCATCAGCATCGCCTACAGCCCCGAGAAGGAGAAGTGGCTCACCGAGCGCATCGCCGCCTTCAACAGCCAAAAGCTGAAGATCGGCGACAAGCCGATCTTCGTCACCGGCACCAACAAGTCGTCGGGGGCCGCGCGCACCGAGATCAAAAGCGGTGCCCTGAAGACCACCATCTGGAGCCCGTCGGCCAGCACCTGGCTAGAGGTCCTCAAGCAGGAGACCAGCAACCAGAGCGTGGCCGTCTCCAGCGAGCCGCTGGTGCTCACCCCGGTGGTGATCGGCATGTGGAAACCTATGGCCGAGGCGCTCGGCTGGCCGGGCAAGCCGATCGGCTGGAGCGATATGCTCGGCCTGATCAAAGATCCGCAGGGCTGGGGCAAGTTCGGCCACCCCGAGTGGGGCCGCTTCTCTTGGGGCCACACCGACCCCGAGATCAGCACGAGCGCCCTCAGCACCCTGATCGCCGAGTTCTACGCCGCCACCAGCAAGCAACAGGGTCTCACCGTCGCCGACGTGCAGAGCGCCCAGTCCCAACAGTTTGTGCGCGACCTTGGCCAGGGCATTAAGCACTACGGCTACAACACCCTGATCTTCAGCCAGAACATGAAGAAGTTCGGCATGAGCTACATCTCGGCCTTCCCCATGGAGGAGATCACGCTGATCGACTTCAACAAGGTCGATCCGCCGACCACGCCCCTGGTCGCGATCTACCCCAAGGAGGGTACCTTCTGGCACGACGACCCCTACATCGTGATGGCCTCGGCCAGCGCCGAGGAGCAGCAGGCCGCCAAGGCGTTCTACGATTTTCTGCTGACCGATGAGAGCCAGCGCCTGGCCATGAGCTACGGCTTCCGCCCGGCCAATGTGAGCGTGCCCCTGGCCGACCCGATCAGCCCCGCCTATGGCGTGCAGACCCAGGGCGTGCAGACCATCCTGGAGGTGCCCAAGGCCGACGTGATCGTCGCCGTGAAGAACTCCTGGGCGGTCAACCGCAAGCGTGCCGATATTATGCTGGTGGTCGATGTTTCTGGCTCGATGGATGGCGATAAGCTGGAGTCGACCAAAGCCGGCCTAGAGAGTTTCCTGCAGCGCATCCTGCCCGACGACCGCGTCGGCCTGATCACCTTCTCCAATCAGGCCACCGAACTCGTGCCGCCCGCGCCGCTGCGCGAGAGCCTGATCGCGCTACAGACCGCCATCGGCGGCATGCGCGCCAACGGGAAGACCGCCGTCTTCGACGCGGTCGACCTGGCCCACCAGTCCCTCGCCAAGCTGTCGCAGACCGGCGAGGAGCGCATTCAGGCGATCGTGCTGCTCTCCGACGGTGCCGACAACTCCAGCGGCCTAAGCCTCGATCAGCTCAAGACGAGCTTCGATGAGACCGGCGTGAGTATCTTCCCGGTGGCCTACGGCACCGACGCCGACCGCACGATCCTCGCCGCGATTGCCGAGTTCTCACGCACCATCGTCGTCGCCGGGGACACCGGCGACATCGCCCAGATCTTCGAGAACCTGAGCCGGTATTTTTAACGCCATGACGAGGGGCGCCGCAGCGGGCCGCGCCCGCTGCGGCGCCCTCGCTGCGCCGACACAATTATGAACAACCTCACCATGGCCGCCACCCGGCCGCTGCACATCATCGTCCTGCTGGCGTCGGTTGCCGCCGGGCTCGCGGTGGCGATCTGGCTACTGCCGCTGGGGGTGATTGTGTACGTCGGGGCGGTACTGCTGGCCGCCCGCGACCCCGGCCTCGCCGTGGCCGCGCAGCGCCCGGTTCCCCTGCCCAAGCTCACCAGCCCCACCTTCCGGGCCATCGTCGGCGAGATCGACCGCTCGCAGCGCGAGGTCGAGCGCTCGGTGGAGGCCGCGCCCGGACCGCTGGCGAACGCCCTGCGCCCGGTGGTCGCCCAGAGCCGCGAGCTGGTGGCTGAGGCCCACGACTTGGCCAGCAAGGGCCAAATCATCGAGCAGTACCTCGCCAGCGCCAACCCGCGCCAGCTCCAGGATCAGATTCGCGGCATCGACATTCAGATCGCCAATACGCGGGACGCCTACACCATCCAGCAACTCCAGGAGACGCGATCCGCCCTGGCGGATCGCCAGCGCAACGCGACCGATCTGGAGACCTACATCGGCAGGATCAACGCCCAGCTGGCCAATATCGACGCCAGCCTCGACAACGTGCTGGCCGAGACGGTGCGCCTGCGCACCGCCGACGCCGTGGCCGCCAGTTCGATGAGCGGCCAGGTGGCCGACCGCCTGCGCGATATCAAGGCCGATATGGACGCCTTCCAGCGTGTGCTGGACAGCGCGATGACGGGCATCTGAGGTGAAAATAGCCGATAGCCGATAGTACTACCGTTGCAGTTGCCAACATCGCCATTCCTAGCGGGGGTTTGGGGGCCGCAGGCCCAGGGCTGATGCAAAGTCGCCTCTGGCGGGGGTTTGGGGGTGGCTGCGCCACCCCCGAAAGATCTTTTTTTGTTGGTATTTGGCGGCTTCGCCGCCAAATACCAACAAAAAGCG
>CAISPW010000209.1 GCA_903887465.1 uncultured Oscillochloris sp.
CCGCCAAAAACCAACCAAAAAAGATCGTTCGGGGGTGGCTTTGCCACCCCCAAACCCCCGCCGGAGGCGACGTTGCCACCGCCCTGACGCGTGTCGGTGGCGATCTCACGGAAAGTTGAATATCTGCTACACTGACGCTGTGGCCTCGGCGGATCATCGCATACAAAGCTACGCCCCCCCCGCGATACAACCTCGACCACTCCTACGTCGTTATTCGCGCTCGCATTTAGCACTCAGCATTTGCGCGAAGGAGTCAGCGATGTCCACACCTATCGACAGCGGCGCGGTCGCTGCGGCGGTCGTCGGCGGTGCGCCCTACCTCCAACTGATCGGCGGCGAGTGGTGCCCCGCTACGGGCGGGGCCAGCTTCCCGGTCGATAACCCGGCCACCGGCGCTCTGCTGGCCGAAGTGCCGGACGGCGGCGTGGCCGACGCCCGCGCCGCCGTCGCGGCCGCCGCCGCCGCCCTGCCGGCCTGGGCGGCAACCCCGGCCCCCCAGCGCGCCGCCCTGCTGCGCCGCGTGGCCGCCCTGCTGCTGGAGCGCCAGGAGCGCCTGGCCACGATCATGACCTTGGAGCAAGGCAAGCCGCTGGCTGAGTCCCGTGGCGAGATCGCCTATGCCGCATCCTTCTTCGTGTGGTTCGCCGGTGAGGCCGAGCGTATTTACGGGCAGACCATCCCGGCCAGCGCGGCGAATAAGCGGATCCTGGTGCTGCGCCAGCCCGTGGGTGTGGTGGCGCTGATCACCCCCTGGAACTTCCCCGCCGCCATGCTCGCCCGCAAGCTGGCCCCGGCTCTGGCGGCCGGCTGCACCGCCATCTGCAAGCCGGCCGAGCAGACCCCGCTCTCGGCTCTGGAGTTGGGTCGGCTCTGCGTGGAGGCCGGCGCGCCCCCCGGCGTGGTCAACATCCTCACCTGCCAGGATCCTATCCCCTTCTCGGATACGATCTTTGCCGATCAGCGCGTGCGCAAGGTCAGCTTCACCGGGTCCACCGAGGTGGGCCGGCTGCTCATCCAGCGCTCGGCGGCCACGGTCAAGCGGCTGTCGCTGGAGCTCGGCGGCAACGCGCCCTTCCTGGTCTTCGACGACGCCGACCTGGGCGCGGCCGTCGCCGGGGCCATGGCCTCGAAGTTTCGCAACGCCGGGCAGACTTGCGTGTGCGCCAACCGAATCTTCGTGCAGCGTGGGATCTACGAGCGCTTCGCCCAAGACTTCGCCGCCCAGGCCCGTGGGCTTGCGGTGGGCAACGGGCTGGAGGCGGAGGTGAACGTCGGCCCGCTGATCGACGCGGCCGCCATGGCCAAGGTGCAGCGCCACGTGGGCGAGGCCACCGCCGGCGGCGCGCAGGTGCTGGTCGGCGGCGCGGCCTCGCCGCTCGGCGGGCGCTTCTGGACGCCCACCGTCCTCACTAATGTGGACGCCACTATGCTGGTGGCCCGCGAGGAGACCTTCGGCCCGGTGGCCCCGCTCATCCCTTTCGACCGCGAGGAGGATGCCTTGCGCATGGCCAACGCCACCAACTACGGCCTGGCCGCCTACTTCTACACCCGCGACGTGGGCCGGGTCTTTCGGGTGGCCGAAGGTCTGGAGTACGGGATCATCGGGGCCAACGACGGCTCGCCCTCCACCGCCCAGGCTCCCTTCGGCGGCCTCAAGCAGAGCGGCCTTGGGCGCGAGGGTGGCTCCCACGGCATCGACGAGTACCTTGAGGTTAAATATATCTCGCTCGGGTTATAAATACGCGCATAAAACGTAGGGGCGCAGCATTCAGGTTGGCGCGAAACGCCAACCCGAATGCTGCGCCCCTACCCTGGATGATCATAATGTCCGACCCCATCTACGAGACCGACATCTTTTCCCTGCGCGCCGCCATGGGCGACGGACGCCTGACCGCGCGGGCGATCACCGAGGCATACATTGCGCGCATCGGCCAGATCGATCAGGGACCCGGCGGGCTGCGCGCCGTGCTGGAGCTGAACCCCGACGCCCTGATCATCGCCGACGCCCGCGACGCCGAGCGCGCCGCCGGCCAGTTGCGCGGCCCGCTCCACGGCATCCCCATCCTGCTCAAGGATAACATCGACACCGCCGATGGCATGCACACCACCGCCGGTTCTCTGGCCCTGCTCGGCTCGCGCCCTGTTCAGGACGCCGAGGTGGCCCGTCGGCTGCGCGCCGCCGGGGCGGTCATCCTCGGCAAGACCAACATGAGCGAGTGGGCCAACTTCCGCTCCTCGCGCTCGACCAGCGGCTGGAGCGCGCGCGGTCGGCAGACCCGCAACCCCTACGTTCTCGACCGCAGTCCCTGCGGATCGAGCTCTGGCTCGGCCGCCGCCGTCGCCGCCAGCCTCTGCGCGGCCGCCCTCGGTAGCGAAACCGACGGCTCGATTGTCTGCCCGTCCTCGTTCTGCGGCGTGGTCGGCATCAAGCCCACCGTCGGCCTGACCAGCCGGGCCGGAGTTATCCCGATTTCGTCCACCCAAGACAGCGTCGGCCCCCACGGGCGCACGGTCGCCGATGCGGCCATCGTCCTCGGCGTGATCGCCGGCCCCGACCCGCGCGACCCGGCCACGGCGGCGGTCGAGGGCCGGTTTGTGCGCGACTACGCCCAGTTCCTCGACCGTAACGGCCTGCGCGGGGCGCGGGTCGGCGTGCTGCGCAGCGGCAAAGTGTTCGGCTACCACATCGACACCGACCGCGTCGCCGCCGAGGCCAGCGCGGTCATGGCCGCCCAAGGTGCCGTGATCATCGACCCGCTGTTCACCCCCGAGGACGTGCCCATGTCTGATCCAGCCGAGTACGAGGTGATGCTCTTTGAGTTCAAGGCTGGCCTGAACGCCTACCTGGCCCGCTGCGGCGGCGATCTCCCGCGCAGCCTGGCCGAGTTGATCAGTTTTAACACGGCCAACCATGAGCGGGAGATGCCCTACTTCGGCCAGGAGATCTTTCTGATGGCCGAAGAGAAGGGCGGCCTCGACTCCCCGGCCTACCAGGACGCGCTCAGGCGCAGCCGCGATAACGCCCGTAACGCGATCGACAGCCTGATGATCCAGCACCATCTGGACGCGATCATCATGCCCAGCGAGTCGCCGGCCGGGCTGACGGATCTGGTGAACGGCGATCACTTCCTGGGTGGCAGTTCGGCCCTGGCCGCCCGCGCCGGATACCCACTGATCACCGTACCCGCCGGCCATGCCTACGGCCTGCCGGTGGGCATCACCTTCATGGGCCGCGCATTCAGCGAGCCAGCCCTCATCCGCCTGGCCTACGCCTTCGAGCAGGCATCCCTATCCCGTCGGCCGCCCCGGCTCCTGCCCACCCTCGACCTGCCGTAAGGCCATAGGTGACAGGTTACGGTTTTCGCGCTAGCGCATACGCCCCGCGACCACCCTGCGCGCCCGGCCCGCAAACGGGGGAAGGTTGGCAACATGTATTCCCCTCCGCTTGCGGGGGGTTAGGGGCAATACGTTTCGAATACGCAGATCTCATGCCGACCTTTCCCCCTCACCCCCTGCCCCTCGCCCACCGGGGGAGAGGGAAGATTCTGCACCAGAGTGCATGTCCCTGCGAGAGGCCAACAATCATCAGCAGGTATAGTAGTCCGTAAACTATGTTTTCTTGCCTTTCCCCCTCATGTCCATTGGCTTCGACAGGCTCAGCCAACCTACGTGGATAGTCACGGTCAAAGTGACGTCGCCTTTGGGCCCATCAAGTCCATTGGCTTCGACAGGCTCAGCCAACAGACGCGGGCTGAGCCTGTCGAAGCCCGCAGGTGTACCAGAAGACTTACGTTACGGACTAATAGTAAGGAGGAATATCTTGATTCAACGATGGGTTTATCGACCGTGGACCGCGTTCGCGCTGATGCTGCTCATCCCGGCCCTCGTCGCCTGTGGTGGCGCGGCCAGCCCACATGCCCCCACGGCTGCCGCCTCGCTCACGACGACCGCCCCGACCTCGACCGGCGGCGAGCTGAGCGGACAACTCACGATTGCCGGGTCGTCGGCCCTGCTGCCGCTCATTCAGGAGGCGGCCAACCAATTCCAGACCAAGAACCCCAAGGTGCAGATCACGGTGACGGCAGGCGGCTCGGGTGCCGGGCGCACCCAGGTTTGCGAGGGCAAGATCGATATCGGCAATAGCGACGTGCCGATCTCCGATGCCGAGAAGACCAAGCTCAACTGCCCCGACGCCCAGGGCGTCGCGGTGGCCATTCAGGCGTTCGACGTGGTGGCCAACAAGCAGGGTCCCGGCACCGTCACCAACCTGACCAAGGTTCAGATGATGGACATCTTCTCCGGCAAGATCACCAGTTGGAAAGACGTCGGCGGCGATGACACCCCGATTGTGCTGGTGAACCGGGCCAAGGGTTCGGGCACCCGCGCCAACATGGCCAAGTTCCTCTTCGACGGCGATGATGCGCTTTTTGCTGCGGGTGCCTCGGAGGAGGATAACAACGAAACGGTGAAGCAGACGGTCGCGCAGACGCCGGGCGCGATCTCGTACCTGGGCTTCGCCTACCTAAGCGACCCCAGCCTGCTGGCCTTCAGCCTCGACGGGGTGGCCCCGAATAAGAGCGATATCAAGGCGGGCAAGTGGCTGATCGGCGGCCCCGGCTACGCGATCACCAAGGGTGCCCCCGCGCCGCTGGCCAAGGCGTTCCTCGACTTCGTCACCAGCGCCGAGTTCCAGGGCGGGGCCACCTTTGACAAGCTAGGCTTTGTCGCGGTAAAGTAAGCTCTGTGGCAGGGCGATTGAGAGGGGCATGGTTGGCATGGTTGGCATGGTTCAATCCAGCGTTACACGTTGGCGCTGAGGCGAGGCCGTGCGGGCTTCGCCTCAGCGGGTCATGCATCCCCGTAGGGCTGCTATGCAGGAATCGCCCGATCTGAAACATGCCTTTGGTTGGCCTTGCCGGCGAAGTTGGCAAGGCCAACCAAATATATGTGAGTGCGTATGCGTCTCCGTCAGGGCGTCCTTGCCCAATCGATCTTCTTCACCGCCGCCGCGATTGTCGCGATCAGTACCGCCGCCCTGCTGCTCTTCACGGGTAGCCGGGGCCTGGCGGTCTTTAGCTTCATGGGCCCCGGCGAGTTTTTTCTGGGCACGAGCTGGAACCAGAACGACCAGACCTTCGGGGTGCTGCCGCTGCTGCTCGGGTCGCTGCTCACCGTCGGGCTCACCTTGCTGATCAGCGGGCCGCTGGCGCTAGGCGTGGCCATCTTTATGGTTGAGATCGCTCCTGATCCGGTGCGCCGGGTGATGCGAACCGTCGTCGAGCTGTTCGCCGCCTTGCCCTCTGTGATCTACGGGCTGCTTGGGCTGACCCTCGTGGTGCCCTGGGTGCGCGTGATCACGGGCGGCGGGCTAGGCAAGGGCATCCTGGCCGCCGTGATCGTACTCGTATTTATGACTCAGCCCACGATGGTCAGCATCGCCGAGGACGCGCTGCGGGCGCTGCCCGAGTCGCTGCGCGAGGGTGCGCTCGCGGTGGGGGCCACCCGCTGGCAGATGATCTGGCGCGTGCTGTTGCCGGCCGCCCGCCCCGGCCTGATCACGGCGGTGGTGCTGGGCACCGGTCGCGCCGTTGGCGAGACGATTGCGGTGCAGATGGTAATCGGCAATATCACCTCGCGCCTCCCCGAGAGCCTGGTCAGGGGGGCCACGACGATGCCGGCGGCGATTGTCACGCAGTTGCCCGAGGCCACCAGCCCCGAGCACCGCGCCGCCCTGATTATGGTCGCCTTCCTGCTGCTGCTGATCACCTTCGGCCTGATCGCCGCCGTGCGCGCCGCCGGTGCCATCGGCAGCCCCCGGCGGCCCACCCGCCGCCGTCGCCTGACGCCCACCGCCCGGCCAGCCGCCGCAAAGGGGGCGATTGATGTATAACGAGCCTCGCGAGGCCCGCGTCACCCGTGACGTGGTCTGGGAGCGCCGTATTATCGCCGCCCGCCGCCGGGCCGCGCTGGTCGACCGGGCCATGACCGGGCTGCTGGCGCTGGCCGCGCTCGGCCTGGCTCTGGTGCTCTCGGCAATAATCTTCATCATCTTGCGCGCCGGCCTGCCCGCCCTGAGTTGGTCCTTCCTGACCTCTGCCAGTTCGATCACCGACCCTGGCGGCGGCATCGGCCCACAGATCTTTGTGTCGATCTATGTACTCGTGCTGTCGCTGCTAATCGCCACCCCGGTCGGTGTGGGCGCGGCAATCTACCTAGCGGAGTACGCCCGGCCCGGCCCGGCCACCAACGCCATCCGCTTCAGCACCGAGGCTCTGGCCTCGGTGCCCTCGGTGGTCTTCGGCGTCTTTGGGGCGATCATCTTCCTAACGACGATGAGTCTGGGCTTCAGCGTGTTGAGCGGATCGCTCACCCTGGCCCTGCTCAACCTGCCGCTGATGGTGCGGATCGCCGAGGACGCCATCCGCAGCGTGCCGGTCGCCTACCGTGAGGCCAGCCTGGCCCTGGGTGCCTCGCGCTGGGAGACGATCCGCAAGGCGGTGCTGCCCAGCGCCCTGCCCGGCATCATCACCGCGCTGGTACTCACCGGCGGGCGCATCCTCGGCGAGACCGCGCCGCTGATCCTGACCACCGGCACGACGATCTCGCCCAACGCGCGCTACAGCCTGAACCCGCTGCAAACGGGCGAGACTCTGGCGGTGCATATTTGGGTACTGAAGATCGTCGGCGTACCCGGCCTAAAGGACGCGCAGCTGGTGGCGGATGGTTCAGCGGCGGTGTTGCTGCTGATCGTGCTGCTGATCAACCTAGCGATGGCCTTCTTTACCACCCGCCTGACCCGGCGGCTACGCGGTGTCGGTCGCGCCCCCCGCGCCGGCGGCAGCAAAAAGGGATAGCCGCGATGGACACCAGCGCCCCCACGCCGACGACGATGACGATTCGTGCGGCCAGCCTCTACTACGGGATCTTCCGGGCAGTTAAAGAGATCAATCTCTGTTTCCGCCCGAACGTCGTCACCGCAATTATTGGGCCGTCGGGCTGCGGCAAGAGTACGCTGCTGCGCTCGCTCAACCGCATCAATGATCGGGTGGCCGGCTTCCGCGTCGAGGGCACAATCTCTCTGGGCGACACCGACGTCTACGCCCCCGGCACGGACGTGGTCGATCTGCGCCGCCGGGTCGGCATGGTCTTCCAGCGGCCGAACCCCTTCCCGATGTCGATTTTCGACAACGTGGCCTTCGGCCTGACCCTCTACGCCCCGCCAACGCGCGCCGCCCTAGCGGCGCTGGTAGAGGACGCCTTGCGGGCCTCGGCGCTCTGGGGCGAAGTGAAGGATAAGCTCCGCCGACCGGCCAGCGAGCTCTCGGGCGGCCAGCAGCAGCGGCTCTGCATCGCCCGCGCCATCGCCACCCGCCCCGATGTGTTGCTTATGGACGAGCCGTGTTCGGCCCTCGATCCGATCTCGACCCTCAAGGTGGAGGAGTTGATCGCCGAGTTGAAGTGCAGCTATACGGTGGTGATCGTCACCCACAACATGCAACAGGCCGCCCGGGCCAGCGACATCACGGTGATGATGAACATGGACGCGGTGGATCGCGCCGGCCACGTGATCGAGGTAGGCGACACCGACACGATCTTTACCAACCCCAAGCACCCGCAGACCGAGGCATATGTTAGCGGGCGGTTCGGGTAGGACGAACGAGATCGCTGCCACGTGAGCGGTCGGGCCGTCCCGCCTGCGGTATGGAAGAAGATCGGGCCGTTGCGCGACGCGCAGCGCGGATCTGCGCGGGGATTGCCCCGCTGACGTGAAAATAGCCGATAACCAATACCCGATAGCCGATAGTCGGGCATCAGCGGCCATGTTCATCGGGTGTTGGGCATGGTTTCAGATCCGCTTTACCGTTTGGCGGGGACGCGATGAGGCGAGGATGCGATAGCATCGCCTCGTCGCATCCTCGCCTCATCGCCAAACGGTAAAGCTGAAACCTGGCACCTGAAACCTTGTCTTGTACGGCGGAGCCGCATGGTTGTCTGCCGTGGGCGCGTTTTCCTGGGCGGTGTACATTTAATCGAAGCTGCGGGCGGATCGTGCTGCCGCGCAGGTGACGGCCTATAGCACGTGTGTGAGCCCATCATGGCGCAAATGGAGCGCATTGTTGCATTTGGCAACCCGGTCTACGACGACATTACGACCCCTGTTGTCCCGTCTTCTGGCCGGGTTCTCTCTGGCTGCTCGACGAACGCATGCCTTGCGCTCGTTCGCCTGGGCCGATCGGCGACACTTGTCGGGCGCATCGGGCGCGATCTCCGCGAGCGGTTTATTGCGGATATGGCCCAATTTGGGGTTGCCTCCCACGTAGCGGTTAGCGCGCAGACTGGCGGATTTCGCCTCGTGTATAATCAGCGCGGAGATCGCACGCTTGATGTGCTAGGGGTTGCCGAGCCGATCCGCGAGGTACCGTCTGCCTGCGCCGATGCAACGGCGATCCTCATCGGCCCGATCTTGCAGGAGACGCCGCTCGCTCTGATTAAGGAGATCCAGCGGATGAACTCGGCCCCGCTCTTCCTCGATCCTCAGGGGATTCTGCGGCGGATTGGCTCCGACGGGCGGATCGAGCATTATCTACCGGCCAATATCCGTGCTATCGCGCGGCGCTGTAAGGTGATCAAAGCGAATGAGTTGGAGACGCGGGTGCTTACCGGGATCAACCCTCGCACCGATGTCGCCGGTGCTGCGCGCGCCCTGCGCGCGCTTGGCTGTGACATCGCGATTGTAACCCTCGCTGAGGCGGGCTCGTTTATTGACAACGGAGCGCAGCAGATGGCGGTTCCAGCCTATCCAACTGATGCGCGCGATCCTACGGGTGCCGGGGATACCTATATGGCCGGATTTATCCATGCCTACCTAGAAGATCCGGACAATCTCTATCGCGCCGGGTGTACCGGAGCCGCAGTCGCCTCGATCTGGATCGAGCATACTGGCCCGCATGCACCAGTTACACTGGAGGAGGTTCTGCGGCGACGGTCCGCGCTGCGCTAGATCGCCATGGGGGTATCGTTCCGAACGCCAATCGCAGGCAGCGTCAGAGCGGATGATCTATGATGGTGCCACTCCTTGCGCGCATTCGTCAATCCTATGAACATGTAACCCTCCCTCTCGGGCATCTCTGTGCCCGCATCGGCCTGACCGCAGATATGCTTACGTATCTGAGCCTCGCCCTGAGCGTCTTTGCTGGCTACCTGATCGCATATGCCCGGTTCTGGTGGGGCGTGGCGGCCATTCTCATGGTTGGCTTGGCCGATATGCTCGACGGCGCGACGGCGCGCGCAACGGGCACCGCAAGCCAGTATGGGACGGTCCTCGATCATGTGACGGATCGCTACGCCGAGTTTTTTATCCTTGGCGGCGTGATGCTTTCTGGGATCGTCGCCCCGGCTTGGGTTCTTTTTGCGCTCTTCGGTATGGTGATGGCGAGCTATGTGCGCGCCAGAGCGGAATCGACGGGTAAGCTCGCTTCATGTAATGTGGGTTTCGCTGGCCGCCAGGAGAAGCTCGCCCTCCTGATCGGTGGACTTCTGGCGCAGCCGGTGCTGCCACAGCTTAGGGTTTTAGAATGGGCGGTGATCGCCGTTGGTGTCGCCTCACATATCACCGCCGTTCAACGTATGCGCTATACGCACCGGATGCTCGTGCGGGCTGACCCGCCCCAGGATGTGTCCTAACGATTTGGGTTTGATCTAACTGCTATCCGCTGTGGAGGTTCTCTATGTCCTTGACCTATACCGAAGTTGAGTACGTCGCCCGCCTCGCCCGCCTGCGCCTCAGCCCAGAGGAACTGGAGCAGATGCGCGGCCAACTCTCCGATATCCTCGACTATATCGCCATGCTTCAGGAAGTTGACGTGAGCGGTGTGCCTACTACCGCGCAGGTTACTGGCCTCGTGAGTGTCATGCGCCCCGATCTTGTCACGGGCCAGCTTACGCCTGCGGAGGCGCTGGCAAATGCGCCCGATACGCAGGACGGCATGTTCCGCGTGAAGGCGGTCTTTGACGAATAGCGCCGGGCCGCAGCGGCATGCAACAGGCCGCCACACGCCGTCGTCATACGCTTTGTACAGCTCCCTGGAAAAGCCTATCGGGTTGTGCGGCGAGGATGCGAGGACGCGAGCCCTTCGTGGCCTCGCATCCTCGCCGCCGCAAACCTAGCACGAACTTTTAGGCAGCCGTACGCGATGGATACCGGTGTAGCCCGTAATGTTTACTGGCCTCCGGTTACGAAAGGACGCGACGATGTATAACGGCAATGGGAATGGCGGCTACAACGGCAATGGCGGCAACGGCGGCTACACCAACGTCGGTGGGTTCCGCATAAAGCCGATCTATCTCTATGTCGCGGGGATCATCGCCCTGATTGTGGCGATCTATTTTGTGATGGGCTTCCTGCAAACGAGCCTGGTGATGCACTTCGGTGCCTTCGTCGGCGCGCTCCTGATCATCGCGAACCTGCGCGAACTGATTGGGATGTCCTCCTCCCAGCGCGGTAGCACAGCCCTGCTTAACCTGCTCGTCGGCGGTGGCCTGATCTGCGCATGGCTGGCGGAGGCATTCTTAGGCCGGTTGCTCTGGATCCCCGCCGTCCTCCTCGTTGGTATCGCCACCCCGCTGATCGTGGGCCGGGCAAATGTCTACCGCACCTATCTCACGACCGCCCGTGGCGCGATCGATGGGCTGCGCCGCACGGTCATGAAGTAGCGGTTCGTGCGGGATCAACGGAAACGGCGGACGAGAGCGTAATCTCTCGTCCGCCGTTTCCGTTGATCCTGCGGATTATGGCTCGGCACGTGCGGGATGCGGATTTCCTCCCACCAAAAAACCGCCCCTGAGGTCGCCATGGCCAGCCGTGCCCCCAATGTAGTATGATTTGTATTCATATAAACCATTGCCTTGTCTCGCGTTTTGTTGTGGTTTGCCGCATGTGCGGCGGTTGCGACATCCACACGAGTGTGCGATAATATCATCAACACCGCAGCGCGATGATGGTACATCTGCACATATCATTGGCGGTTCGGCCACGAACATACGGGTGGTAGGGAAGATGATGGCCGTTGCGGCTCCGTGCGCCATGCGATCTTGCCAAGACTCGTGGACTCAGTCGGGTATGCTGAAAGGCCAGACGGGTACGGTTTCATTCCCTTTAAGACATGGTTCAAACCCACGTGACCGTTCAGCGACGAGATGATGACGCGATGACGCGATACTATCGCGTCATCGCCTCGTCGCCTCATCGCACGACGGTCAAGCCGAAACCTGGCACCTGAAACCTTGTCTTACGCTATCAAAACACATGGATAGGTGAACTCTCATGACCTTGCTGAGCGTCGGCGGACTGAAAAAATATTACGGGGCCGAGCTGATCTTCAAAGATATCAGCTTTCAGGTCGCCAAGGGCGATAAGATCGGCCTGGTCGGCATTAACGGGGCCGGCAAAAGCACCCTACTCAAGATCGTCGCCGGCTTGGAGGCTGCCGACAGCGGCATCATCGCGCCCGCCCGTGGCACCCGCGTGGCCTATCTGGCCCAGGAGGTGCGCTTCGCCGCCGACCGCACGCTCTGGCAGGAGATGGAGGCCGCCTTTGGCCACCTCGCCGACCTGCAGGCCGAAATCACCGCCCTGGAGCCGACGATCGCCGCGACCGATGCCCCCGGCTGGGCCGACGCCATGGAGCGCTATGGCGACCTGATGGCCCACTTTGAGCACGGCGGCGGCTACGAGATCGAGCCGCGTATCAAGCGCACCCTCCACGGACTCGGCTTCCACGAGGCGCAGCATACCCAGCGCCTCTCGCAGTTCTCCGGCGGCCAGAAGACCCGCGCCGCCCTCGCGGCCACCCTGCTCTCTGACCCCGACCTGCTCCTGCTCGACGAGCCTACCAACCACCTCGATATGCAGGCGCTGGAGTGGCTGGAGATCTTCTTGCGCGGCTGGGACGGCACCCTGATCGTGATCTCGCACGACCGCTACTTCCTCGACCGGGTGACCAAGCGTACCATGGAGATCGCCTTCAGCGTGCTGGAGGACTATCCCGCCGGCTACAACAAGTACCTGGAGCTGAAGGCCGAGCGCCTGGAGCGCCGCCTGAAAGAGTTCAACGCCCAGCAGGAGTTTATCGCCAAGACCGAGGAGTTCATCCAGCGCTACAAGGCCGGTCAGCGCGCCCGCGAGGCCAAGGGTCGCGAGAAGCGCTTGGATCGGCTCAAGCGCGATAGCCTGGTGGCCCGCCCGCAAGAGCAGGCCAAGCTGCGGCTTTTCCTCGACACCCAGTTGCGCAGCGGCGAGTTGGTGCTGGCCCTTGAGGGACTGGTGATCGGCTACCCCGGCGACCGGCGCCACGAGTCGGAGCCGCGTGTGCTGCTGCGCGCCGACGGTATGGAGATCCATCGTGGCGAGCGCGTGGCCCTGCTTGGCCCCAATGGCTGCGGCAAGACCACCCTGCTGCGCACGCTGATCAACGAGCTGCGCCCGCTCCAGGGTACGCCGCGCCTTGGCCACAAGGTCATGATCGGCTACTACGCCCAGGGCCACGACATGCTGAACATGGACGCCACCGTGCTAGAGGAGCTGACGCGGGCCAGCCCGAGCCTGGGCGAGCCGGCGGCCCGCAACCTGCTGGGTCGCTTCCTGTTCAGCGGCGACGATGTGTTCAAGCGGATTGGCGACCTGAGCGGCGGCGAGCGCTCGCGGGTGGCCCTGGCCCAGCTCACTCTGCTGCCCGGCAACCTGCTGGTACTCGATGAGCCCACCAACCACCTCGATATCGGTGCCCGCGAGGCGCTGGAGGGCGTGCTCAAGGAGTACCCCGGATCTATCCTCTTTGTCTCGCACGACCGCTACTTTATCGACGCCCTGGCCGATAAGATCTGGAACGTTGAGCAGGGCCGCATGCGCCAGTTTATCGGCAACTATAGCGAGTTTGCCGCCCGAGGCGACGACCGACCGATGTCCAATGACCAACCTTCGGCTACGCCGACAAAACAGACGGCGGCCTTAGATCAAAGCGATTCCGCGTTGCTCGTTGGTCGGTCGTCCGACCCGCAAGATAAGCAGCGCAAGAAGCGCCTGGCCGCCCTGGAGGCTGAAGTGGCCATGCTTGAGCAGGAGTTGGGCAAGCTGCGCAGCGCGCTCGATAAAGCCAGCGCCGGCCAGGATATCAAAAAGCTCACCGCCCTGGGCACCCAGTACGCCGAGCTTGAGCGCCTGCTCGCCGAAAAATACGCCCAGTGGGAGCGGCTGGCGGCGGCGTAAAGAGTTTAGTGAGGGAAAGGTCTTCCGCGAAATCTACCCACGCCATGAAAATGTGCTGCGGAGATGGAGGCTTTCATGTCGATCTCCCTAGGCCATCGCACCACTCGCCGTGTCGCTTCCATGATCATCGCCGCGATCCTGATTGGCCTCTGTGCCGCATCTGCATCTAGCACGGCGCTCGCGCAGCCCCAGATCCTCTCCGCCCCGCTGCATATCATCCGCGCTGGGAGCGGCCACGCAGGCCGCCGCGTGCCCGTCAGGGCCGCGCCCCCCGCCAGCCTGACCGCGCTCGCCGCATTCCAGCCGACAACGATCACCGTGACCTACAACGGGTTCAGTCCCGAGGCTCAGGCCGCCTTCGCCTACGCCGTCAGCATCTGGGCCCAGCAGATTAGCTCGCCGGTGCCGATCCAGGTCAACGCCAACTGGACCGCGCTCGGGCCAGGCGTACTCGGGTCGGCAGGGCCAAGCTACATGATGCGCGACTTCCTGGGCGCCCCGGTGGCAGGCTTCTGGTATCCCATCGCCCTGGCCAACAAGCTCTCGGGCGCGGATCAGGCACCGACATCGCCTGACATCAGCGCGAATTTCAACAGCACGTTTGGCAGTTGGTACTTCGGGACAGATGGCATCACCCCGTTTAGCCAGTACGATTTTGTGTCGGTCGTACTCCACGAACTCGGCCACGGCATCGGAGTCTCCGGCACGGCCAGCGTCGATAGCCTGGGCAGCGGTAGCCTGGGGTACTCCGGCTACCCGTCGATCTATGACCGCTACACGACCGATAGCGCCGGCACACCCCTGCTGAACTATGCCAACCCGTCCGCCGCTCTGGGTGCCGTGCTTAGGGCGAACCCGCTCTACTTCACCGGCAGCAACGCCCGCACGGCCAACGGCAGCGCCAATGTACGCCTGTACGCCCCCGCAGCCTGGGCGGGGGGATCGAGCTACGCCCACCTCGACGAGACCTTCAACGGCACCGCGAACGCGCTCATGACCTTCTCGATCTCCAATGGTGAGTCAATCCACGATCCGGGCGATGTGGTGCGCGGAATCCTACAGGATCTTGGCTGGACGACGGTGAACCTGGTTCCGACCAGCACGCCGACGCGCACGCCGACCAGCACCCCAACGCGCACGCTGACCAGCACCCCAACGCGCACGCCGACCAGCACCCTGACGCGCACGCCAACGCTCACTACCACGTGGTTCCCAACGGGTATGGCAACCAGCACGCCGACGCGCACGTCGACCAGCACCCCGACGCGCACGGTAACGACGACACCCACGGCCATCCCGGTGATATCACTCAAAACCTGGCGCGTCTGGTTCCCCCTCGTGGTGCAGAGATGACCGATGTTATACTCTCACAATGAACACACCCCGCGCCACACCCCGCCCCGAGCGCAAGCCCGCCGGCGAGGGCGGTACCTACGAACTGCGCAACTACCGCCTCCACGAGCGCGTGGGCCAGGAGGAATTGGCGACCGTCTATCGGGCCAGCCACCTGACCCTGGATCGCCCCGTGCGGATACACATCCTGCGCCGCCAGGATTGGATCTCGGCCAGTCGCTTCCAGTTGGCCGGGCGCCTCGCCGCGCGCCTCGCGCACCCCAGCCTGCTCCCGGTGATCGACGCCGGCCACGATGATACCTATGGCGACTACCTGGTGACGCCGCAGATCGATGCGCGCCCCCTGAGCGTCGCCCTCGCCGATGGCCCGCAGGACGCCCTGCTCACGGTGCGGGTGATCTCCCAGCTGGCCGCCGCCCTCGATTACCTCCACAGCCAGCAGGTTTTCCACCGCGATGTGCAGCCGGCCAACATCCTGATCAGCCCGCAGGGCGTGGCCTACCTGTCCAACCTGAGCTTGGCGGCCAGCCCCGACACCCCCGACCTGAGCAGCATCGACGAGGCCGACTATCTGACGCCCTATTCGGCCCCCGAGCAGCGCCTCGCCCACGGCGAGGCCGGTGCCGCCCTCGATGTCTACAGCCTCGGTGGCGTGGCCTTCCATATGCTCAGCGGCGAGGTGCCGCCCGCGCCCGGCGGTGAGTTGCCTAGCCTCGCCACCCACGACCCCAGCCTGGCCCCGGCTGACCGGGTGGTGCGCCGTATGCTCGCCCTCCAGCCCGGCACCCGCTACCCCACCGCCACCGCCGCCGCCGCCGCGCTGCGCCAGGCTCTGCGCGGCCAGATCGACCTCGCCACCGATGATATGGAGGAGTCGCGCTGGGAGGCCAGCGCCGAGTGGCTGGAAAATCCCCTGGAGACGGCGCTCGGCAGCCAACTCGATGAGCCCTTTCGAGAGTTTCTCGCCCGCTCACGCAAGCGCGCCGACGACCTGCACCGCCGCGATGTCATCCGCCGCCTGCTCAGCCGCTGGAGCCGCGACGGCTTCTTCCGCCGCCGCGCCCTCGGTCAGCTCATTCAGCCCGAGCAGATCGTCAGCTACAACGTCTACTTCTACGCGCTGCGCACCATCTACGAGACCCGCAGCGCGCCCCAGAGCCGGGTTCGCCCGCAGAACCCCGACGACCGCAACTCGACCCAGCTTACCCCCGATGTCTGGAGCGTTGACATCCCCGCCGCCGACCTCTTCGCGGCGGTGCGATCCCAGGATATCGCCCTGCCCAACTCGACCCGCATCCTCACCTGTCCGGCGTGCAGCGGTGCTAGTAGCACCCCCTGCAAGGAGTGCATGGGCAAGGGCACGGTCGAGAAAGTGCGCAAGGTCAGCAACCCCGACAGCACGGTGACGAACGAGACTCTCGCCGTGACCTGCCCGACCTGTCGGGGTTACGGCAAGCGCCCGTGCCTGAATTGCGGCGGCACCGGCAACATCGTCGAGGAGCAGATCTTCACCTACGCCCGCCGGGTCAAGGGCTGGGATAGCACCGACGACATCGAGGATCTGCCCCAACTGGCGATCAAAAAGCGGCTTGAGTTGGTCTTCAGCGCGCCGATCACGCCCTACGAGGGCCGCTGGCATAGTGTGGCCCCCCTGGCCAAGCTGCTGCGCGCCTCGATTGCCGAGGCCGGCGACGATGCCCGTCTGTCCGCCGCCGAGCTGAAAATCCGGGGTGCCACCATCACCGAGATGGACTTTCTGCTCGACGAGAAGCCCCAGCGGCTCTACTTCGTTGGCCTCGATAACGAACTGATTGGCGACTGGTCGCTGCTCAACCCCGAGCGCCTGGCCCTCGCCGCCCTCGCCTGCGTCCTCCTGCTGATTGTCCTTGGCGCGGCCGCCTTCCTCTTCCTCGGGTGATTAGGCCATATAGCAATCCTACATAGGTTATGAAAAGGAGTCGAGCCTTTAGGCGGCCCTATCCGGCTAAAGCCTCGACTCCACGCAACAACCCCAAGAGGATTGCTATAGCCGGTCGCCATGGTCGCAGAAGCGGTCATTCTGACCTAAGGCATGTTTCAGGTGTCAGGTTTCAGCTTTACCGTTTGGCGATGAGGCGAGGATGCGACGTGGCGATGCTATCGCATCCTCGCCTCATCGCATCCCCGCCAAACGGTAAAGCTGTTCTGAACCCTGTCGCCTTGTCACCTGTTCCCTAGAGGTATCCTATGCGCCGACATCCACGTATCCGTAGCCTGGCCATTGCGCTGGCCGGCCTCGTCGTGGTCGCCCTGCTAAGCGCCTGTGGCCCGGCGACGCCCGCCTCCGCCCTGCCCACCGCCCAGGTGATGGCCAGGGGCCATGACGAAGGCCCGCTTCAGATCAGCCTGCCCACCGCATCCGCCACGCCATCGCCCACGCTCGCACCACCCGGTGTCGTCGCCACGCCCGCGCCCCTGTCGGCGCTGCGCGATGGCCCCGGCGGCCTGCCCTACCCGCTCACCCTGACTAAGCTCAACTTCGGGGTGGTGGGCCATCTCTATTACACCGACCGCGCCACCGCCCTGGCCAGCGCCCGCGCCGCCGGGTTCATCTGGTTCCGCCAGCAGATCCACTGGCGCGACATCGAGGATCAGAGCGGCCAATACTTCTGGGCCGACCTCGACAACATCGTGGCCGACGTGAACGCCGCCGGCATGCTGCTGATGATCAACATCACCCGCTCGCCCACCTGGTACACCGCCAACGCCAGCGACGGCCTGCCCCAGGATCCGGCCACCCTCGCGCGTTTTGCCGGTGCCCTGGCCCAGCGTTACAGCGGTCGCGTCCACGCAATCCTGATCTGGAACGAGCAGAACCTGGCCTACGAGAACGGCGGCCGGATCAGCGCCGAGGACCCCGGCCATTTTGTCGAGATCGTGGCCGCCGCCTACACCGCGATCAAGGCCGCCGACCCGCGTGTGATCGTCGTCGCCGGTGCGCCCGCCTCCACCGCCACCAACGACCCCGGCACCGCCATGGATACGCTCTCCTATCTGCGGGCTATGTACGCCTACAAGGGCGGCATGATCCGCGACTACTTCGACGTGCAGGCGCTCCACCCCGGCGGATCGGCCAACCCGCCCGACACCCTCTGGCCCGACCAACCCAGCGCGGCCAAGGGCTGGACGGAAGATCCCTCGTTCTACTTCCGCCACGTCGAGAACCAGCGCCGGGTGATGGAGCAGGCCGGCATGGGCGACCACCAGGTCTGGATCACCGAGTACGGCTGGGCCACGCCGAACCACACCCCCGGCTACGAGTTCGGCAACCAGATCAGCTACGAGACCCAGCGTGACTACATCGTGGGCGCGATCACCTACACCTACCAGCACTATCCCTGGGTTAGCAACATGTTCCTCTGGAACCTGAACTTCACCGTGCTCCAGGCCGAGAGCGGCAAAGATCCGAATAACGAGCAGGGCTCATTCAGCATCGTCAACGCCGACTGGTCGCCCCGTCCGGCCTTCTACGGCGTCCAGCAGGCTATTGCCGATATCCGCGCCAAACAACCTTAGCGGCGAAGCAGTGGCCGACACGCAAAGCGCGTCGGCCACTGCCAACCCTTCGCCTCCACTCCTGACGTAAGCTAGATTACACTCTGGGTGTGATCTGGTTCCCTTGAATGGCCAGATCGCAGGTGATATAATGCACACGTTATCTGATTGTTGTATCTCCCACGCGGTTGATGGACGGGCTTACCAGATTCAGTTGTACGGGGCACGGCTCCCTGAGAGAGGCGGATCGGGCATATGGGCGATAATCGCTGGCTGAAAAATAGCTTTGTCTATCTGATCATCCTGGTTGCGGCCCTCGCGCTCTTCTTCCAGTACTTTGGTCAGCCATCGAGCCAGAGCAGTGAGAAGGGTATCGCCGAGGTGATCGCTGCGGCCAAGGCTGGCCGGGTCAAGGACATCGAGGCCCAGGCGGGCGATGAGCAGATCGTCGTCACCTATAACGACAACTCCACGTTCCGCTCGCGCCTGGAGTCGACCGACAGCATCATGACCCTGCTCTCTAACTACGGCGTGTCCCTGGCAGACGACAGCGGCAAGCAGACGCTGTACGTCACCGTGAAGCCGGCCCCGGCCTGGGGTGGGCTGTTGAGCATCTTTACCATCCTCCTGCCGACTATCTTGCTGATTGGCTTCTTCGTCTTCTTTATGCGCCAGGCCCAGGGCAGCAACAACCAGGCCCTCTCCTTTGGGAAGAGCCGCGCGCGCATGTTCGCCGGCGATAAGCCGACGATCACCTTCGCCGATGTGGCCGGCCAGGAGGAGGCCAAGCAGGATCTGAGCGAGGTGGTCGAGTTCCTCAAGTTCCCCGATAAGTTTGCCGCCCTCGGCGCCCGCATCCCCCGTGGCGTGCTGATGGTCGGCCCCCCCGGCACCGGCAAAACCCTGCTCTCGCGTGCGGTCGCCGGCGAGGCGGGCGTGCCTTTCTTCAGCATCTCCGGCTCCGAGTTTGTCGAGATGTTCGTCGGCGTGGGTGCCTCGCGTGTGCGCGACCTGTTCGACCAGGCTAAGCGCAACGCGCCCTGCATCATCTTCATCGACGAGATCGACGCCGTCGGTCGCCAGCGCGGCGCCGGACTCGGCGGTTCCCACGACGAACGTGAGCAGACCCTGAACCAGATCCTTGTCGAGATGGACGGATTCGACACCAACACCAACGTGATCGTGGTCGCCGCCACCAATCGCCCCGATGTCCTCGACCCGGCCCTCATCCGGCCCGGCCGTTTCGACCGCCAGGTGGTCCTCGACGCGCCCGATGTCCGTGGTCGTATCGACATCCTCAAGGTCCACGTCAAGGGCAAGCCGCTCGCCGATGATGTCAACCTGGAGGTGATCGCCCGCCTGACCCCCGGCTTCTCCGGTGCCGACCTGATGAACGCGGTGAACGAGGCGGCCATCCTCTCCGCCCGTCGCACCAAGAAGAAGATCGGCATGTCTGAGTTGCAGGACTCGATCGAGCGCGTGGCCCTCGGTGGCCCCGAGCGCCGCTCCCGCGTGATGAGCGACCGCAAGAAGCTGGTGGTGGCCTACCACGAGGCTGGACACGCCATCGTCGCCGGGGCCATGCCCCGCGCGAACAAGCTCCAGAAGGTCACGATCATCCCCCGTGGCCGGGCCGGTGGCTACAACCTGTTCCTGCCCGACGAGGACAACCTTGGCTTGCAGAGCATCGCCTACTTCAAGGCCGATATGACCGTGGCTCTGGGCGGTCGCGCCGCCGAGGAGATCGTTTTCGGCCCCGAGGAGGTCACCACCGGTGCCTCCGGCGACCTGATCAGCGTCACCCGCACCGCCCGCTCGATGGTCACGCGCTACGGCATGAGTACCAACCTCGGCCCAATCGTCTTTGGCGAGAAGGAAGAGTTGATCTTTCTTGGCCGCGAGATCAGCGAGCAGCGTAACTACGGCGACGAGGTCGCCCGCCAGATCGATGTGGAGGTGCGCCGCTTCGCCGCCGAGGCATACGAGAACGCGCTCCAGATCCTGATCAGCAACCGCGCGGTGGTGGACGATATGGCCAACGCCTTGCTGGAGTTCGAGACGGTTGAGGGCGAGTCGCTGGCCGAGTTGCTGAGCCGGGTTAAGCCGCTCACCCTCGATATGACCCGCCAGAATGGTGTCCAGGGCGTCACCGCACCCACGCACAATGGATCCAACGCCCTGTCGGCGTAACCTGTCCCGTAGGGTCGCATCAACCAAAAGGGGGCGGCACACGTGCCGCCCCCTTTTGGTCGATGCGACCCTACGCTATATTATCGATCTGGGCGCGCTGGAGGCTACCGCTGTAGTCGATGTAGACGCTCTTCCACTCGCTGAATACGTCCAGCATCGTCGGCCCGGCCTCGCGGTGGCCGTTGCCGGTGGCCTTCACGCCGCCAAACGGCAGGTGGATCTCCGCGCCGATGGTGGGCGCGTTGATGTAGACGATGCCCGACTGGAGTCCCAGCATGGCCCGGAAGGCCGCGTTGATGTCGCGGGTGTAGATCGACGCCGATAGCCCGTAGGCCACGTCGTTGGCGACCGCGACGGCCTCGTCTAGGCTGTCCACCTCGATCACGCTCAGCACCGGCCCGAAGATCTCCTCGCGGGCGATACGCATGGTCGGGCGGACACCGGTGAAGACGGTGGGCTGCATAAAGTGGCCGTGAGCCAGGTCGCCATCGCGCAGCCGCCCGCCGCCGCAGCCTAGCGTGGCCCCCTCCTGCTGGCCCAATTCGATGTAGCCCAGCACCCGCTCCAGTTGTGTCGCGTTGACCAGCGGCCCCATCTCGGTCTCGGCGTCCAGCCCGTTGCCGACGCGCAGGCTCCTGGCCCGCGCGATGATCCGCGCCACCAGCGGCCCGGCCACCTCCCGGTGGACGATCAACCGGCTCGTGGCCGTGCAGCGCTGGCCGGTGGTGCCGAAGGCCGCCCAGACCACGCCCTGCATCACTAGGTCGATGTCGGCGTCGGGCATGACGATCAGCGGGTTCTTGCCGCCCAGCTCCAGGCTGACCCGCTTGAGTTGGCGTGCGGCCAGTTCGTACACCAGGCGCCCGGTGGCGGTGCTGCCGGTGAAGGAAATTACCGGCACGTCAGGGTGCTCGACCAGCGGCTGGCCCGCGCCGGGGCCGTGGCCGGTGATGATGTTGACCACGCCGGGAGGCAGCCCGGCCTCGACCAGGCACTCCACCAGGTTGTAGGTGCTGATCGCCGCATCCTCGCCGGGCTTGATCACCACCGTGTTGCCGCAGACCAGGGCCGGCAGCATCTTCCACGCTGCGATGGCCATCGGGAAGTTCCACGGAGTGATCAGGCCGACCACGCCGATTGGCTGGCGGATGCTCATCTGGAACTTGTTGGGCAACTCCGAGGGCGTGGTCACGCCGTGCATGCGGCGGCCCTCGCTGCCGGCGTACTGGGCCATGCCAATCGCCTCGACGATGTCCCCGCCGGCCTCGAACAGCGGCTTGCCCATCTCGCGGGTCAGGTCGCGGCTGTAGCGATCCTTGCGTGACTGGATGATCTCGGCGGCCCTGAGCAGGATCTCGCCGCGCTGTGGCGCGGGCACGCCACTCCATGCCGGGAAGGCGGCCTTGGCGGCACGTACGGCGGCGTCCACATCCTCCGCGTCGCTCTCCTGGAACACGCCCACAACCTCGCGGGTGTCGGCCGGGTTGCGCCGCTCAAAGGTTTTGCCAGCGCGGCTGGCGATAGACTCGCCGCCGATGAAGTTTTTGTATACGGTTGCGGACATAAAACGTCTCCTCGCTCGACGCTGCGGTCATGGTCGGCATTATACCCGCTGTCGGCGGGGGCTTAGGGCAGGGCTGATGCAAAATCCTTGGGGCTGCGCCCCAGACCTCGCTTTTTGTTAGTTTTTGGCGGCTTCGCCGCCAAAAACTAACAAAAAAAGATCGTTCGGGGGTGGCTTTGCCACTCCCAACCCCCCGCCGGAGGTGACGTTGCAACCGCCCTGGGGTTTAGGGCGTGGCCCTGCCTATACCAGATCCTCGCTCCATACCGTCACCCGATTTCGCCCGTTGTGCTTGGAGGCGTAGAGCGCCTTGTCGGCCTTTATGATGATCTCCTCGATGGCTTGTCCGTGATCGGGGTAGGTTGCTACCCCCAAAGACATGGTCGCCATAAGATCTTTCCCCTCGTAGTGGATGCAGATCTCGGCGCACCTTTGCCTGATCTTTTCGGCGCGACTCTCGGCACAGGCCGCAGTTACTCCGGGTAATACCAGCAGGAACTCTTCACCGCCATAGCGACAAACAAAGTCCGAGCCGCGCGCGTGGCGTTTCATCAGGCCCGCAATTTCTACCAGAAATTTATCGCCAGCTTGATGCCCATAGGTGTCGTTGATCTTTTTGAAGTGGTCAATGTCGGAGACAATCAGACTCAGGTGGTTGTTCTCGCGCTCCGCTCGCATGATCTCGCGCAGCAGCGCTTCATTCAGATACCGGCGGTTGTACAGCTCGGTCAGCGGATCGTGCAGGGCCTGCTCGCGCAACTCGGCCTGGAGTTGCTCCACCTCCGCCACGCGCAGATTCAGCTGCTCATTGATGATTCTCAGCGCATCTTCGGCGTGCTTACGCTCGGTGATGTCTTCCTTGACTGCCAGATAATGCGTGCAGACTCCATTTAGATCGATGATCGGGGAGATCGTCGCGGCCTCGTAATAGAGCGAGCCGTCTTTTTTGCGGTTGACAAATTCGCCGCGCCACTCCTTTCCCGCGATCAGGACGGTCCATAGCTGATGGTGTGTCCCTAGCGGAGTCTGATCAGTCTTCAGGATGCGCGGGTTTTTTCCGACGGCTTCATTGAAGCTATAGCCTGTAACTTGGCTGAAGCGCGGGTTCACATACTCGATAATCCCATCCAGATCGGTGATCACAATTGAGGCCGGGCTTTGCTCAACCGCCCGTGAGAGTTTACGCAGCGTCCCCTCCACTCGCCCACGCTCTTCGATTTCCCGCTCGGCACGCGCCAGCGCCTCCCGCGTGGTCTGGAGCGTAAAAAAAACCAGGCTGCCGGTAATCCCAAACAGGCCGGTGTAGGTCAACCACTGGGTGAGCGTGACCGTGTAATCAGGCCGGGGCAGCAGCCCGGCGTTCTCGGCCAGGATCAACCCCAGCACGGCCAGTGAGCTGGCAATGGTCGAAAACAGAATGCCTTTCGAGTCGAAAAGCAGCCCAGAGAGAATAACCATAAACAAATATAGCGAGGTTGTAGGGGTACGGATGGTGCCGAGCTTGGCGCTAACCAGCGTTATCCAAAGAAATCCAAAGACCGACAGCCCGATCTCCACCATTCTGATGTTCCCGTGCTGTAGCCAGTAGTGCAACAGCAAGACCACAAAAACACCGATGATATCAAAGAGAAAGAGAAAGATGCCAACCGAGGGTCTTCCGCTAAGCATATTGCCAAGGGCGAGTAGCATCAAATAGATCGCAGTGCCATTGATCATCACATTGAGCAGCATGGCGCGGCGGGTTTTTTTCTCGTCGCCGAGAAAAACGGGAGGCGTAAGCCAGCGTTTGATCTGTGCCTTCATGGGCAGGTTCTTTCTTTTGGCATCTTTTTGGTGCGCCTAACAACGGTTTCCTCAGTCTATCATGTATCAATAACCCGCACCCGCGCCAGATCGGGGGCAATGCAGGCTGGTTGCGACGCCGCTGGGGCTGCGCCCCAGACCGCGCCTTGCAACCGCCCTGCCCACGCACCCAGGGCTGATGCAAAGTTGCTGGGGCTGCGCCCCAGACCGCGCTTTTGGTGGTTTTTGGGTGGCTTCGCCGCCAAAAACCCACCAAAAAAGATCTTTCGGGGGTGGCTTTGCCACCCCCAAACCCCCGCCGGAGGCGACGTTGCACCCGCCCTGCCCACGCACCCCGCCATATCATCGCCCGCCCCCGATTGTGGTATGCTTATGGCGATGCTTATACCACGACGCTGCGAGAAGAGGGTCGCGCCCCTGGCGCGATGTGAGCCATGCTAGACATTCAAGTTGCGGTCGCGAAGGTGGCCCACCACGGCGGCGGCGAGAGCGGCGACACGCTAGAGACAATCGAGCGGCCCGGCGGCGGATTCTCGTTCGTGCTGGTGGACGGCCAGGGCACCGGGCGCGGCGCGAAGACCCTGAGCAACCTGCTGGCCACGCGGGCGATCTCGCTGCTGAAAGACGGTGCCCGCGATGGCGCGGTGGCCCGCGCCGTCCACGATTACTTGTATACCTACCGCATGGGCCAGGTGGCAGCCACCCTGAACATCCTCTCGGTGGACTTTCAGAGCGGCAAGATCTTGATCTCGCGGAATAACCCGGCGCCCTTCTTCGTGATCGACCCGGAGGGCATCAAGAGCTACAGCGAACCCTCGACGCCGATTGGCCTCCAGCCGATGATCAAGCCGCTGATCACCGAGTTGGCCGTGCGCGCCCACACCTATGTGGTGATCTTCACCGACGGGTTGCTGCGGGCCGGCGAGCGCTACGGCGAGGATATCGAACTGCTGAACTACCTCTCGGCTTGGCCGGTGATGGACGGGCGCGACCCCGCCGATATGTGCGAGGATATTCTGCGCCGGGCGCTTGAGCTTGACCGTGGCGAGCCGAGCGATGATATGAGCATCCTGGTGCTGGCGGTACTCCCCGGCGTCGGCATTGGCAAAATTCGTCGGCTCTATGTCAGCGCGCCCTTCGAGGAACCCACCTGGCCCTCGCCCGCGTAGATATCCGTAGGGGCGGCTCGCGAGCCGCCCCTACGGATATTGTCGCCCCTACGTAGCTCTTCTATGAACCGTGAGCCCGCACCCAGCCGCCCGCGCCGCGCCCGCGAGCGTGTCGCCTCCCGCCGTGTCGCGGCCCGCCGCCCCGCTGGGCTGCGCGGGGGCTGCGGGCCGCGTCTGATCGGCATCGCGGCCGCCCTGATCGTCGCCCTGATCGTCGCCCTCGTCGTGGCCTTCAGTTGGGCCAGGGGCGCACTCCAGGCGATCCAGCAGGCCGACCCGCGCCGCCCCGCCGCCGCCGGGCAGTCCGCCCCGCCCCAGATCCCACCTGGCCTGCGTGAATCGCTGAACGTCCTGCTGGTTGGCGTAGACCGTCGGCCCGACATGCAGGAGGGCGTGCGCAGCGACACGCTCATTCTTGTCCACATCGATGCGGCCCAGGGCTGGGCGGGCATGATCTCTATCCCGCGTGACTCGGTGGCCGATGTGCCCCACCTCGGTCAGCAGAAGATCAACGCCGCCTACGCCTACGGCTTCAATCACGCCGCCGAACTCTACGGCCAGGGCACCGCCCCCGACGCGGCCGGCGGTGCCCTGGCCGCCGAGACGGTCGAGGGCTTCCTCGGCCTGAAGGTAAACTATGTCGCTCAGATCGACTTTCGCGGCTTTCAGCGTGTGGTCGATACCCTGGGCGGGGTGACGGTCGATGTGCCCCAGCCCCTGCTCGACCCGGCCTATCCCACCGACGACTACGGCTACGAGCGGCTCTACGTGCCCGCCGGCCTGCAGGTACTCGATGGGGCCACGGCCCTGCGCTACGCCCGCTCGCGCCATAGCTCCAGCGACTTCGACCGTTCGCGGCGTCAGCAGCAGGTTCTCCGTGCCATCCTCACCGAGGTGCGCGCTCGCGGCCTGCTCAGCCAGGCCACGCTGCTGCCCGCCCTCGCCAGCGACCTTGAGCAGAGCGTCAGCACCACCATGCCCCTTGGCGATCTCGACACGCTGCGCGGCCTAGCCGACCTAGCCCAGCGCCTTGATCCCAGCCGGATCGTGCAGTTGAGCATTAGCCCGAACGATGTGGCGGTGATCCAGGAGCTTGGCTCAGACATCTACTGGGATAAGGGCGATGTGGCGGCCCTGGTGGCCCGCCTGATGGCCGGCCCCACCGCCGCCGCTGAGTCGGCCCACGTGCAGGTGCAGAACGGCGCTGAGGTGCAGGGCCTGGCCGGTCGGGTGACGGACACCCTGCGCGCCCACGGCTTCCAGACGGCCGCCCCGGTCGACTCCCCGGCACCCGCTGCGCACAGCCAGCTGATCGATTATGGCGGCCACCCGCAGACGCTCACGCGGCTTGCGGAGCTCCTCCAGATCGACCCGCGCTATGTTTTCAGCAGCCCGCCCCCTGATACCCCGCCCGCCCCCCTGCGCACCGACATCATCCTCATCCTCGGCGCAGACCACCACGAGGCATGGGCCACGCCTTAGATACGGTTCAATCCTGCTTTAGGCATGTTTCAAACGCACTTGACAGTTAGGGCCTCAGGCCACCAGCGCCAGGACTGCGGGTGGCGGCTCCGGTGGCAGAGCGGGCGCAGCAGATGCGACTGGCCCGTAGCCCAAGGCGACGAGCCAATCAGTGGGGGC
>CAISPW010000210.1 GCA_903887465.1 uncultured Oscillochloris sp.
CGCCAGCCGCCAGGAGATCGCCGCCGCCGAGGCGGCCTTCACCGCCAAAACCGGCTGGGCCCTGAGCATCCGCGCCCCAGGGGCCGAGCCAGCCGCGCCCACCGTCGCGCCAGAGGTGGGGGAGCCGGACATCATCGCCCCTCGGCGGGGCGCGCGGCGCACTGAACTCAACTTTGCGCTCACTACTGCACGCGTCTGGTTTGGGCCTGAGACCGGCTGCTACAAGGCCAGCGCCGACCAAGATACCAGCACCGTCACGCTGCGCTTTCACTTCCCCGAAATTGCCAAGGCCCAGCACGCCGCGCAGTTCGCCGAGCTGGCCAACTACATCGGCTGGTCGGTGACGATCTGGCCGCAGCCTCACCAGGATGCCATGATGCGCGCCGCCCGCGAGGCCCTGCCGCCCAGCCTGCGCCCCTCGGGCGCACCCGCCATCCAGAGCGCATCCCGCGAGGTGGCCCTGCGCGCCCAGGGCAGCGCCGCCCCCGAGGAGATCGCCGCCGCAGAGGCGGCCTTCGCCGCCAAAACCGGCTGGGCGCTGCGGGTGACGCTGCGCTAGGCGGAGCCAACCGCCCCCCAGAAGGAATAATCGCAGTAGCGCATACGTCACGCGGTCACGCTGAGCGAAGCGAGCGTCCCGACCACGATATGGGCTGTCGGGATGCTTCGCTTCGCTCAGCGTGACCGGTCTCACCGCGTTACGTCTGGCGTGGTCTGCCACTCTGTCGGGCTAAGTCCGGCAGCATCGGCCATCGCGGCGGCGATCTCCGCCATCGGCAGGCTGCGATCACTGGCTCATAACCACTGACCTTGCCACGCCCGGTGAGGGCGAGCATGGCCGACCAATACGTGCCCAGACTATCGGCGAAGGGCGGGAGCAACGTCCAGCGCCGTGTTCAGCTCTGCCGTGGCTTCGACGCCTGGGATCGTTTTGATCACCCTGTCGCCTTTACGTTGCTCCCGCAAAAGGCGGGGTCAGCCCAACATCGCGCACAATCCCGGCCAGACTACGCTCGGCGGCAGCGTAGATGAAGGCGACGAAATCAGGCTGGTGATCACGAATGGCGCTCAGGATGGGGGCGCTCGATCCGCCGACGGTGAGGACGAGAACGGTGGACATAGGTATGGCTCCTGGGATTGCAGCTAAGGGATGCACGCTCGCAGCTAAGGGATGCACGCCCGCAGCTAAGGGATGCACGCCCACAGCTAAAGGATGCACGCCCGCAGCTAAGGGATGCACGCCCGCAGCTAAGGGATGCACGCCCGCAGCTAAGGGATGCACGCCCGCAGCTAAGGGATGCACGCCCGCAGCTAAGGGATGCACGCCCGCAGCTAAGGGATGCACGTCCGCAATGCGTAAGGGCGCAGCAGTTCCTATGGTATTCCCACCCCTGACTCATCTGGGGCTGCTGCGCCCCTACGCATCTGGGGCTGCTGCGCCCCTACGCATCTGGGGCTGCAAGCCACATCGGCCTCCAGCGGCCTTGCGCGGCGACGGGGCGGGCGATGCCGCCGCGTGATCGTCGCGTTCGCGTAGTTCGCTCGTCAGAGCGTGAGCGTATCGCCACTGCGGTAGCGCGTGCGGCCCCCGGCGCGGCGGATCTCCACGCCGCTGCGCCCGAGCACCTGCCAGCGGTCGCCATCTTGCACCAGGGCCGTCTCCTCATCCACGCCGATCACCGTCAGCGCCGCCGACAGGCCGCGCAGGGCCAGCCCGCGCAGCCTGCCGGGCAGGGCGTCGTAGTGCGGCAGGATAAGGCAGCCCGGCACCAGGCCGAAGGCCGGTCGGGTGTCCAGCGGCCAACTCAGGCGTGGGGAGACCATGGCCGACCCCAGGATCATCGCGCCCGCGCTACAGCCGGCGATCACCCCGCCGCCGGCATAGACCTCCAGCACCGCAGCCCATGCCGACGTCCCGCGCAGCGTATCGAGCAGGAATCCGGGCTTGCCCCCGGAGAAGTAGACCAAGCTGGCCGCCGCGATCCGCTGGGCCACCTGCGGATCGTCGGCGCGCTCGCCCGCGCCAATCGGGATGACATCGACGCTGACGCCGAGGGCGGCGAAGTGGGCGCGGCCCAGCGTGGCCCAGCGATCCACCACCTGCGGGCCGTCGGGGACGGCGGCGGTGGGGATCACGACCACGTGGGCGCGGCCGGTCTGGCGTGCCAGATCGAGCAACCCGGCGTCAATCGGTCGCATCACTTCGAGAAACTCGCCCGAACCGACCAAGGCCAGCGTTCCCGCCATGGTTATCCTTTCTCTCCGGCATGGTTCAAACGTACTTAACCGTTCAGCGACGAGACGATGCGGCGATGAGGCGATAGGAGCGCGTCATCGCCGCATCGCCTCATCGCAGGACGGTCAAGCTGGAATGGCCGATTTTGAACCATGCCTCAGACTCAGCTTCTTGTATAGCAATCCTCTTAGGAATCTTGCATGGAGTCGAGGCTTTAGCCGGATAGGGCCGCCTAAAGGCGCGACTCCTTTTCATAACCAGTTTAGGATTGCTATAGGTTTTTGGCAGCGAATCTGCCAAAAACCTATAAGGTGATCGTTAACGCGAATAACAAGAGATCTTTTAGGGGTGGCTTTGCCACCTCAGACTCCCGCTGGATGCCGTGTGGCACCAGCCCTGGGCCAAGCCGGCGGCGAATATGCGTGAACGTCGTGATGTTATACTTCGCGGCATGATGCCGCCCCAATAGAGGAGGTGATGATGCTCGGCCTCTCCCCTGCCGCCGCCCGCTGGTGGCGTGAGCGCGGCGAGCCACGCGCCCTGTCTGCCCTGATCGCGCTCGCCATCAGCCTCCCCCCGCTCGTCATGCTCGATTTCATCACGCTGCACGCCGCCGCGCGTGCCGCCGTGGCCCTGGCCTGGGTTGTCGGCCTGCTTCTGTCCACGCACCTGCCCGCCCTCCTGCGCCGCGAGGGCCGCCGCGTGGCCGCACTCGCCGTCGTGTTCGCCGCCGCCAGCGCCGCCGCCCTCAGCCTGGGCATGGCCACGCCCCAGGTCAGTGCCGCCGACGGCCTCACCTTTAAGTTCGCGCCGCGCATCTCGCAGGAGAGCTTCGCCGCCATCCTCCAGCAGGCCGGATCGCCCGCCGCCCCCGAGGCCGCGAACCTCTACACGATCATCGCGTCCTACGAACTCGACCCCGCCGTTGCCCTGGCCTTCTTCCAGCACGAGTCGTCGTTCTGTCAGGCCGGTGCCTGCGCCAATGGCGACCTGCATAACTGGGGCATGCTGCGCCGCGCCGTGAAGGCCGACCGCGCGGCCGGCACGATCGGCGGGTTTGTGCGCTACGCCTCTTGGGAAGATGGCACACGCGATTGGTGTGAGCTGATCTTGTTTCGTTATGTCAATCGTGGGCTAGAGACGGTCGAGAAAGTCATCCCGATCTACGCGCCAAGCAGCGACAACAACGCGCCAAGCGCCTACGTCAACACCATCCGGCGCGTGGTGGCCGCCTGGTCCGGGCGACGCTTCGAGCCCGCCGTCGACTTGCACGTCTACACGGGCAGCCTTGACCAGGCGCTGGTGAGCGAGACCTTC
>CAISPW010000211.1 GCA_903887465.1 uncultured Oscillochloris sp.
CGTCTCCACCGTCTGCCGCAGCGAGTCCAGGTCGCCGTCGAGGCTGCCGGGCGACGCGACGGGCGGCGACGACGGCAGATCTAACGGCTTTAGACCCTCTTTAGCCGCTAGGTCGCTGAGCGAGATCCGCTTGCCAAGGACGGCCTTGGGGGCAACCGGAGGGATCACCTCCGCCGCTGGGGCGACGACCGGCGTAGGCGCGGGCTTGGCTTTCGGCGCGGGCTTGGCTTTCGGCGCGGGCTTGGCTTTCGGCGCGGGCGCAGGCGCAGGCGCCCGCGCAGGTATACTCATCGCCGGGTGAGACTCGACATAGGGGCTTGGGCCGCGCTCCGCGCCGAGGGCCACCAGCCACTCCCAGATCTTGAGGCAGCGCTGCCGCTCGTCGGCGGGGAGCGGCAGCGGTCGACCGCGCGAGTCGATCACCACACCGAGGGCGCTGCCAGTGATCGCCGCCGGGTCGGAGGCCACCTCCTCACCAGGGGCGGCACGACCGATCCGCACACCTGCGGCGGGGCGCAAGATCAGTTGCGCGTAACGCCCTGGGGTGAGCGGTATGCGTAGCAGGTCGCCGTGACGCACGGTGCGGCGCTCGACCTTCCCGCCCACCACGCTCAACTCCAACTCAAGGGCGACCTCGCCGGGGCGTCCCTCGCCGATCAGCGTCACGCATGTAGCCAGCGGCGTATTGCCGCGCAGATCGCGGTCAAAGATCGTCACCGCAGCATCGGGGTCGAGCGCGGCCAGCGCGCCGATCACTGGCACCAGCCCGAGGCTATCCAGATGAATATCAAGGATCGGCTGGCCCTGATCGGCACCGGGCTGGAGCGCATCGAGCAGGGCCAGCAGGGCCATGCCAGGGTGTGGCGCGTGGGCCAGCGGGCCGCCGCAGGCGATCAACCAGTCATAGTCATCGAGGGGCATCTCGTCGCGCAGGGCGGTCGCCGCCATCGAGATCGACTCGCGGGCGAGGGCCAGGTCGATGGCGAGATCCTCCGGGCTAGCCGGGAGCATGTGCGGGCGAAGCAGCTTATTCAGCAGGCGGTGGGTGAGGTCGGCCGCGCTGATAGGGAAGGGCAGCCAGCGCGCCACGGCGGCCACGCCACGCTCCGCCAGGATCGCCGAGATTCCGTAGGCGACCCCGGCGATGCCAAGGACGGCCGGATGGTAACGTCCAGGGGCGGCGTAGAAGGCCGAACTGCTGCTCGCGCCACTGTCCACGAGCAGCAGGCGACGGCCCGAGCGCTCGGCGACAAAGCGCGCCACGAGGCCCTCGACGTCGCAGACCGTGCGGATCGGTGCATGGCTCATGCGGCGCAGCCCGGCGATCCCCGGGAGGCGCGGCAAGATCTGCTTCTCATACAGCCGCGCCAACTCCAGACGCACCGGCTCCAGGCGCTCCTGGTCGAGGGCCGGGCGCAGGTTTTCCACCACAAAAATCTCAGCTCGGTCGGAGAGCGCCGCGACCACTCGCTCACGGGCATCGCTATTGCCGGCGTAGATCACCGGCCGGGTAGTGATATCCTGGCGCTGCTGACCACTACTGTCCACCGTCGTACTCACGGCAGTCAGGCCGACAATATGGGCGAGCCGGTTCACCGCATCCACGGCACCGTGTTCCAGCCCGCCGACGATCAGCACCGCGTCGGGATGCAGGCTCATGAGCGACTGCACCTGGCGCTCGATCCACGAGAGGTCACCGGCGCTCACTGTCGGCATGCCCACCGCATCGTCTAGAGTCACGGACTGGAGCAGGGCGGTGTAGGTGGCGCGGATGGCCCGCAGCGCGCTGCGGGCCGACACATCGGCGGAGATCGCCGTAATCACCATGGTCATCGCGCCAGCGGCGCTCGTCACCACCACCAGTTGGTTGATCCCGTCACTATCGCTGCTCTGCGGCATGATCAACTGGCCCTCGCGCAGCATCTGGCGACCAGTCAGTTCCGTGATCTGCGCCGTCGCCTCCAGCACCGCGTAAAGCGCGTTCTGGTAGGGCGGCTCGATGCTGCTGCTGGTCTCAGCGTGGCCGATCATGCGGCTCTCGCCGTTCACCTGATCCACCAGCGTGACCCTGGTGATCAGGCTGCCGATCTCGGCGACAAGCACCGAACCTAGCGTGTCAGCCATAGCTCCTCAGATCTCTTCCAGGCAAAGGGAAGGTTTCAGGGCGGGCAAAGCCGCCCTAGCCCTCCCCTACCGGGCCATTACATTAGCCGAAAAGGCTGCGCACCCAACCCACAATAAACGCCAGCCGCTCATTTAGGGCGGTGAGGTAGGTCAGCAGGCCGCCGGCAAGGAAGAACCCGAAGGCGATCATAAGCAGCCAGCGCCCCATCCGTGCGCCGACCGCCACCACCCGGCCCGCCAGCGTCTCACGGGGTACCGTGAAGTAGAAGTAGCACAGGGTCAGCACCACGCCAAGCGCCAGCAGCACCGCGCCGACGGCCTGGGCCGGGTCGCCGCTGATTGGTCGGGCCAAGTCACGCAGCTGGGGCATCAGCGTGCCCACCAAGGCACCACCGAGCGCGAGTGCAGCTCCAACGCCAAAGATCAAGGCCAGGGGCAGGTTGGCCACCCACGAGATCTGCTGGCGACCGGCAACCCGCGCGAGCAGGAGGATCCCAAGCATGAAGGGAAGCAGGAGAACCCCGAGGCGTAGCGGGTCGTTCAGCGCCGCGACAGCGGCCACGGCGTTCGGGCGCAGCACCTGATGGTAGATCACCACAAAGGCGTAGCCAATCGAAACGCCGACAAAGAGGTACTGCACGGTGCGGAAGGCCGGGTTGTCGCCCAGCAGGCGGCTGAAGACCATCAGGGTCAGTACCACCCCCAGCAGCCCGGTGGCCAGGCTTAGCATTTCGCCAGTCACGCGGCACCTCGCCGAGATCTACGGGCGTGCGCCAGGGCCAGGCCGAGGCCGCCGCCGATCAACAGAACCACGAACGTCAGCACAGACAGCGACTGCTGGCCGGTGCCTTGGGCGATAGCGGCACCGTCAGTTTCAGCGGTGAGTGCGTTCAGGGCCATGGCACCCTGCATGCCCGCGAGGTGGTACACATTCGGCAGGCGCAGGTACGGCTGCACCATCGGCTCAGACTCCTGCGGCATGAGGAAGGCGACCGGCACCTCGGGAGCCGCACTATGGACTTGCTCCATCCAGACTTGCACATCCTGAGGCTGGTCAGCCAACACAATAATCATCGAGAG
>CAISPW010000212.1 GCA_903887465.1 uncultured Oscillochloris sp.
CGGTGGCAACGTCGCCTCCGGCGGGGGTTTGGGGGTGGCAACGCCACCCCCGAACGATCTTTTTTGGTTGGTTTTTGGCGGCGAAGCCGCCAAAAACCAACCAAAAGCGCGGTCTGGGGCGCAGCCCCAGCGACGTTGCATCAGCCCTGGGAGTCAAGGCTTCAGCCTTGACTCCGCTTCACGCCATCACACACTCCCATTAGAGTGACGTAAAGCGGTAGCCGACGCCCCACTCAGTCTGGATAAGGTCGGCGTCGGGGTTGATCGCAGCGAGCTTAGCGCGCAGGCGGCGAACGTGGACATCGACGGTACGCGCATCGAAGTAGCCCTCCTGGCCCCAGACCTGGCGGAGCAAGGCATCGCGGCTGAAGACCTGGCCGGGGCTATGGGCGAGGAAGGCGAGGAGCGCGAACTCGCGGGGGCGCAGGTCGAGGGTGACGCCCTGGAAGGCAGCGCGGCGACGGGGCTGGTCGATCTCTAGGCTGCGAGGGGATGGGAGCGCGGCGACCGGCACCTCGGCGAGGCGGGCGCGCAGGGCGGCCACCTCGGCGGAGCGGCGCAACAGGGCGCGGGCGCGGGCAGCCAGTTCGCGCACCGAGAAGGGCTTGACCACATAGTCATCGGCACCGAGTTCGAGGCCGACCACGCGGTCGATCTCGTCACCACGGGCGGTGAGCAGGATCACCGGCGTCTCCTGGCCACGGGCGCGCAGGCGGCGCAGCACCTCAAAACCGTCAATCCCAGGCAGGCCCACATCGAGCAGCAGCAGGTCGACGGGCAGATCGGCGGAGGCGACGAGGGCCGCCTCACCGCTGTTGGCAGCGAGGACGGTCAGACCCTCGCGCTCAAGGCGCTCGCGGATGGCGGCCACAATCACCGGCTCATCATCGACGATCAGGATGCGCTGCATAGTAAGTGCTAAATGCAGAGCGTTGCGCGCTGAATAACATTCAGCACGCAACGCTCCGCACGCTTATGATCGTCGCCCGAGTTCGCCGGCCTGCCAGCGGATATTGCCGCGCAGGAGCAGGTTCGAGGATCGCAGCTTATAGGAGAGATCCGAGGCCATATTGCGCATCACCTTGTAGCCAATGCGCGGGTTGCGGTCGCAGAGCGAGGCAAAATCACGCTCCTTGATCACCAGGAAGACGCAAGGGTCGACGCAGGTGACGGTAGCCGAGCGGGTAGCTCCGCCAAGAAGTACCATCTCGCCGAAGCTCTGACCGCCGTAGAGCATATTGATCGTGCTGGGGGTCATCACGCCCTGGGCCGAGCGGGTGATCAAGGAGACCCGCACGCAGCCCTCCATAATAATCATCAACTCGTCGCCGTCGTCGCCCTCATTAAACACAACCTGGTTCGCGCCCATCTTCTGAACACGGCAGAGGCTGGCGAGCTGCAGCGTGTCCTCATCGGTCAGACCGCTGAAGATCTCGACGCGCCGCAGGTGCTCTACGATACTTACGCTCATGGATGGTATTCCTTGGGTTGCTAGCAGGGATACACAGTATAGCATAATCGCCTAGCGATGCCAGGCGATTATGCAGCAGGGCGGTTGGAACATCGCCGACAACGAGGATTTGGGGGTGGTTTCGCCACCTCCGAAAGATCTTTTTTTGTTCATTTTTGACGGCGAAACCGCCAAAAATGAACAAAAAGCGCGGTCTGGGACGCAGCCCCAAGGACGTTGGATCAGCCCTGCGTGGAGCCGTACTAAACCTCCAAACTCAACCTTAAAATGGTATAATGACGCAGTGCGGCACACATTCACGGCCTTCGCGTTCGCGTCCTTCGTGTCCCACTTCGCGTCTTCGTGTTCGCGTCCTTCGCCCAACTTCGCGCCTTCGCGATCCAAACCGGCCCTTCGCCCAACTTCGCGCCTTCGCGATCCAAACCGGCCCTTCGCCCAACTTCGCGCCTTCGCGATCCAAACCACCCAAACCACCCAGCCGCCCAGCCGCCCAAAGGCTCGTATGACCGCAGCCATCCTAACCGAAGCCCTGACCAAGCGCTACGGGGTGCGCGTCGCCGTCGATCAGCTCAGCCTCAGCGTGAGCCACGGCGAGATCTTCGGCCTGCTCGGCCCGAACGGGGCCGGGAAGACCACCACCATCGCCATGCTGCTGGGCCTAGTGACGCCCAGCGCCGGGCGGGCCAGCCTGCTCGGCCATGAGGTCGGGCGCGGCCCATCCCCGGCCCTGCGCCGGGTCGGCGCGATGATCGAGGCGCCCGCGCTCTACCCCTACTTGAGCGGCTACGACAACCTGCGCGTCCTCGCCCGAGCCGGCGGCATCCCCGAGGCGCGGGTCGGCGCGGTGCTCCAGACGGTCGGCATGGCAGGCCGCGCCCGCGACAAGGCCGCTGCCTACTCGCAGGGCATGCGCCAGCGCCTAGCCATCGCCGCCGCCCTACTACCCACACCCGAGCTGATCATCCTCGACGAGCCGACCAACGGCCTCGACCCGGCCGGCACCGTCGAGATCCGCGACCTCATCCGCGAACTGGCCGCCGATGGCCGCACCATCCTCCTGTGCAGCCACCTGCTGCACGAGGTGGAACAGATCTGCGGGCGGGTGGCCATCCTCAAGGAGGGCCGTCTGATCGCCCAGGGCAGCGTCGATGATCTGCTGCGCCGCGATACGGGCATCCGCCTGCGCATCGAGGGCGACCCGGCCCGCGCGATCACCCTGCTGCGCGACCTGCCCTGGGTGGGCGCGGTCATCGCCGAGGGCGACCTGCTGCTGGTGGATGCGCCAGCCGCGCGGGTCGCCGAGCTCAACCGCTACCTAGCCCGCAGCGAGGTCGCCGTGGCCGAGATCGGTGTCCGCGAGCGCTCCCTCGAGTCTTTCTTCCTTGAGGTGACCGGTGATCGCTGACCTGCGCAACCTGATCGCCGCCGAGTGGCTCAAGCTCAGCCGGCGGCCCCTGAGTTGGGTGCTACTGGGCACCTTCCTGGGGCTGATGCTGCTCTACCTGGCCACCTGGGTGCTGGTCATCGCGCTCCACGCGGGAGCCATGAACGGCAGCGTCACCAGGATCGAGGTGCTCGGCCCGGCGCAAATTGGCGAACTGCGGCGGCAGCTCAGTTTTCCCGGCATCTTCGGCACGGTGCTCGGCCAGGTCAACAGCACCGGGGGGATCTGCGCGATCATCCTGGCCGCCGGATTCCTCGGCAGCGACTACAGCTGGGGCACCCTGCGCGTCCTGCTCACTCGCGCGCCCGACCGTGGAGCCTACCTGCTAGCCAAGCTGATCACCCTGCTCCTCGGCATCCTGGCCGCGATCCTGCTGGCCCTGCTGCTTGGCGCGCTGCTCGCCCTGGCCTGGGCACCCACACTGGGCCTGCCGGCCCACCTTGGCCCGGACGACCTGCTGGCCCTGCCCGTCGGCGTGCTACGCTCGCTCTACGTTATTCTTCCCTATGTTATCCTGACCATGGCCAGCGCGGCCTTCGGGCGCTCGGCGCTGGCCGGCGTCGGCGGGGGACTGATCTTCCTGGCCCTCGATGTCAGCGCCGGATCGCTCAACACCATCGGCGTCGTGAACCCGCTGGTGCGGATGTTAGTCAACCTACTGCTTCAGCCGAACATCAACACGCTCGTGGTGCTGAACAGTCAGCGCTTCGGGCTCGACCAATCGGTACTGGTGAGCAGCCTCGATCTGAGCCTGCTGCCCTCGCCGCTCCAGGCCACCCTGGTGATCGCCGCCTACTGCGGACTCTTCTACTGGGGCACGTATCGCCTGCTGCTCCGCCGCGATGTGGCGGGCGCGCACTAGAGGGGCGGGCCAGGGAGGGCTTCAGCATCCCTGCGACCCTCCCTTCCATAAAGGGGGACATAATGGTAAACCCTGTAGCCTTAAATAGAACCGCCCTGGATCGCGACCTGCACACACTCCAGCAGCAAAAGCAGATCTGGGAGATCCTGCCGGTCGCGCAGAAGATCGACCTGCTGCTCCAGAGCCGACACCTGCTCGGCGTCCACGCCGAAGAGTGGGTGCGCCTCTGCGTGGAGGCCAAGGGGATCGACCCGCGCTCGCCCTGGGTCGGCGAGGAGTGGGCTACCGGGCCGTGGGCCATCGCCGAGGTGATCAACGGCTACATCGAGACGCTCAAGGATATCGCACACGGGCGGCTGCCGAAGCTGCACAAGATCCATACCCGGCCCGACGGCCAGGTGATCGCCGAGGTCTTCCCGCGCACGATTTACGACCGCCTGCTGCTCAACGGGATCACCGCCGAGGTCTGGATGCAGCCGGAGGTGACGACCGAGAGCATGATCGGCGAGATGGCCTCGCTCTATCGCGAGCCTGCGCCCGAGGGCGTGGTGGTGCTGGTGCTGGGGGCCGGTAACGTCAGCAGCATCCCGCCGCTAGACGTGATCTACCACATGATCGTGCGCGGCCACGTGGTGATGCTGAAGATGAACCCCGTGAACGACTACCTCGACCCGCTGATCGAGGCGGTCTTCGCCCCGTTTGTGCGCGCCGGCTTCCTGCGGGTGATCTCGGGCGGTGCCGAGGTGGGCGAGTACCTGACCCACCACCCGGAGGTTGACGAGATCCACCTGACCGGCAGTGCGCGTACCCACGACGCGATCTTCTACGGGACGGGGCCAGAGGGCGAGGCCCGACGGGCGCGCAACGAGTCGCTGGTCAACAAATCGGTGACCAGCGAACTGGGCGGGGTCGGGCCACTCATCATTGTGCCGGGGCGATGGAGCAAGGCGGACATCCGCTTCCAGGCAGAACACGCGGTGACGATGAAGCTGCATAATAGCGGATTCAACTGCGCGGCGGCCCAGGTGATGATCCTGCCCGAGGTTTGGGATCAGCGCGAGGAGTTTATGGCGGCGGTGCGCCAGGTGCTGCGCGAGTTGCCCCCGCGCCCCGCCTTCTACCCCGGCGCCGCCCAGCGCCAGCGCGAGGCGGTGGCCGTCTACCCGCACGCCGAGACCTTCGGCGGCGATGTGCCGCGCACCCTGATCGCCGACCTCGACTCGCAGGGCGACGACTACTGCTTCCGCACCGAGTTCTTCGGCGCGGTCTTTGCGCAGACCAGCCTGCCCGGCGACGATGCCGCATCCTTCTTCCACAACGCGGTGAGATTCTGCAACGAGCGCCTGATGGGCACCCTGGGCGCGTCGATTATCGCTCACCCGCAGAGCATCCGGGCTATGGGGCCAGCCTTCGAGGACGCCCTCGCCGACCTGCGCTACGGCGCGATCGGCGTGAACATCTGGGCCGCCGCCGCCTTCCTGATCCCCGAGGCCACCTGGGGAGCCTTCCCCGGCCACACCGAGGACAATATCCAGAGCGGGATTGGCGTGGTGCGCAACTCGCTGATGTTCGACCGACCGCAGAAGACGGTGGCCCGTGGCTCGTTCTACCCCTTCCCGCGCAGTTGGCTCCACGGCGACTTCAACATCGCCCCCAAGCCGGCCTGGTTCGTCACCAACCGCACCGCCAACCGCACCGCTCGCTTGGTCACGGGGGTTGCGGTCGATCCCCATATTCTCCGGCTGCCGGCGATCTTCGCCCTGGCCCTGCGGGGGTAATAAAAAACGCAATACCGCAGAAGACGTTCATGCGCGGGGCGCACACCGCCGCGATGAACATGGTCGCTGATGCCCGGCTATCGGCTATCGGCTATCGGCTATCGGCTATTTTCACATCAGTAACGCTGTTTCGGTTGCCCATCATACGGAGTGGAGCGACCCTTCCCGTTTGCAACACGTCTTACTCTTTGCGCCTTTGCGTCAAACCATACATTTGTTTGACGCAAAGACGCAAAGAATCTCACTTCATAGAAGTAGCCTCAGGAAACCCGCCCGTTTACGGGTGGGAGGAATGAGGCTTTTGCGGCCTCTATCCCTGGTAGGTGTTCGCCTCCGCGCCGCTTGCAGCGGCGTGGGGCCCCACGTTCGTGTGCGAAGGCACAATTCGGGGCAATGCACCCGTGGACCCGGTTTACTGCACGTTTCCAACTGAGCCTTGCTGGTTCTGCCGAGGAATCCTTCGGCAGGTAAAAGGTTGAG
>CAISPW010000213.1 GCA_903887465.1 uncultured Oscillochloris sp.
AAGGCGGGCAGCGAATCCTCGACGACCACCCCGGTTGCCGTGGCGTTGCCAAGGTTCGTCGCCGTGATGGTAAACTCCACCGTGTCGCCAATCTTCACCGTACTCCGGTTCACTGACTTGGTGATCGCCGGGTCGGCAATCTGCACGACAGCGGTTAAGCTTGGCGGCGGCGTCGCGGTGAGCGTCGGCATGGGGGTACGTGTCGGTAGCGGGGTGTGCGTCGGATCCTTCTTGCCAGATCCGCCAGATCCGCCAGAATCGCCGGTGTTGCCGGTGTCGCCCGTCGGCGTAGGTACGCCAGTATCGCCGGTTGAGGTCCGCGTGGCGAGGGCCACCGTCGGCGTAGGTGCGCCAGTATCGCCGGTTGAGGTCTGTGTGGCGAGGGCCACCGTCGGCGTAGGTGCGCCAGTATCGCCGGTTGAGGTACTCGTGGCGAGGGCCGCCGTCGGGATACTCGTGGCGGTCGATGCCTCGCTCGGGGTATTTGTCGGGGGAGGTGGCACTGCCGTCGCGGTGCGGGTCGGCGGCTCGGCAGTCGTCGTCTCTGAGATCAGCATTAGCGGGGCGGCCCCAACAGAACGGGAGAGACTTGGCAGCAGCGCGGCCAGCAGGAGCGTGAGGCCGGCCGCAAACAGAACTACCCGCGAGATCGCAATTCGCATCTCTGTACTCCTTTGCAACACATCGGCGCTCACAGCCAATCCCGTACCAACAAAAGACGTACGGGAGGCTGAATATACCTACGCTATGGTACCACACCTCATGATATGAGGACAGTTACGATGTGTACATCCCAGGGCGGTTGCAACCTCGCTGGGCGTGCGCCCCAGACCTCGCTTTTTGTAGGTTTTTGGCGGCGAAGCCACCAAACATCCACAGAAAAAAGATCTTTCGGGGGTGGCGAAGTCACTACCAAACCCGCGCCAGAGGCGACGTTGCACCCGGCCCGTTATACATCCCAGAAGGAAGTCGCAATGCGAGTCGTCTACTTTGATTGTTTTCACGGCGCGGCTGGCGATATGCTGCTGGCGGCGCTGCTCGATGCCGGCCTGGAGCTGGCGGCGCTGGAGCGGGGGCTGGCGGGGCTTAATCTCGGCGGCTACAGCCTGGAGCTTGCGCGTGTGCAGAGCCACGGGGTGGGCGGGGCGCGCCTGCGAGTGCGGGTCGATGCGGATCAGCCCGCGCGCGACTGGGCGCAGATCCGCGCGCTGCTGGAAGGCGCGCACATACCTGAAAGTGTGCGGGCCACGGCCCTGGGCACCTTCGGGCGGCTAGCCCGCGCCGAGGCCCACATCCACGGCGTGCCCGTCGATCAGGTTCACTTCCACGAGGTCGGCGCGGTGGACAGCATTGTGGACACGGTCGGCGTCTGCCTGGGGCTAGAGTTGCTGGGGGTGCGCAAGGTCTACGCCTCGGCGCTACCACTTGGCCGGGGATGGGCGCGCACGCAGCACGGCCCGCTGCCGGTACCCGCACCGGCCACCCTGGCCCTGCTCGCCGAGGTGTCCGCGCCGATCATCCCCGCCCCGCCCGACAGTGAGGGCGAGTTGCTCACCCCCACCGCCGCCGCGCTACTGGCCGAACTGGCCAGCTTCAGCCAGCCGGCCATGCGCGTGCAGCGGGTCGGTTACGGCCTGGGTGCCAAGGAGTTCGCCCGCCTCAACGGACTGCGGGCCTGGGTCGGTGAGCTGGACGGGGTCGAGGCGAGCGGGCAGGAGGAACTGGCCGAACTGCGCTGCAATCTGGATGACGCCAGCGGCGAGGCGCTGGCCTACGCCATCGAGCGGCTGCTGGCGGCGGGTGCCCTCGACGCCTGGGCCGCGCCGCTGGTGATGAAGAAGGGCCGCCCGGCCTACCAGTTGGCCTGCCTGGCCCGGCCCAGCGACATCGCGCCGCTGGCCGCGATCATCCTGCGCGAGACGCCGAGCCTGGGGGTGCGCTGGTCGCTGGTGGCACGCCGCACCGCCGACCGCGACAGCGTGCCGGTGGAGACGCCCTGGGGCACGGTGCGGGTGAAGCGCAAGCTGATCGCGGGGGCGGTGGCGGGCGGCGCGCCCGAGTACGAAGATTGCGCGGCCCTGGCCCGCGCATCCGGGGTACCGCTGGCCGAAATCTACCGGGCCGCCCTGCGCGGGGCCGATCTGTAAGGGCGCAGCATGCGCGCCGGGCGCATGCTGCGCCCACGAGCCTTAGCCGTGGGCGTCGTCACTTCACCCGTACCACATGCACATTGGTATCCCCGGCGAGCATACTCAGCAGCGTGGTGACCATCGAGATCACGAGGCCGCCGAAGAAGGCCGGCCAGAACCCGGCCACGTGGAACTGGATATTGAGTTGGTCGGCCATGGCCGAGGTGAGGCCGAGCATGGCGGCGTTGATCACGAGGCCGAAGACCCCTAGGGTGAGCAGTACCAGCGGGCAGGTAAGCATGTAGATTAGCGGGCGCAGCAGCGCGTTGAGCAGCCCGAACACCAGGGCCACCACGCCGATCTGCCAGCCCGGCCCGCTGAACGCGATCCCTGGCACCAGCCAGGTGGCGGCGAAGATCGCCAGGCTGCTGATCAGCCAGCGCAGCAGCAGCAACCGCAGCGACGGGGGCTGCTGCGCTGGCAGCACGGGTTGGTTTTGCATAGGCACCTCCACCTATATGATACTATAGTGCCGCCGGTTGGGCGCGAGCGCCCGGCCCGCGATCAGGGCTGATGCAATGTCCCTGGGGCTGCAACCCCAGACCCTGCTTTTGGTTGGTTTTTGGCGGCGAAGCTGCCAAAAACCAACCAAAAAAGATCTTTTGGAGGTGGCTTTGCCACTCCCAACCCCCCGCCGGAGGCGACGTTGCAACCGCCCTGCGGCCCGCGATACTTTTATTGGAGGGACAGCCCCTGATATGGCACAGAACACCCAGGCTCTCTTCGCCACGGTGGCCCGCAGCGCCGAGGCCGACGGCAAGGCAGCCTACTTTCGGCTGCACCGCCATCGCTTCGCCGCCATGCTGCGGGCGATCTCGGCCCCGCACGGGGCCAGCGTGCTGGAGGTGGGCGTCACCCCCGGTCACTTCACCGAGTTGCTCGTCCAGTCCGGCTATCGGGTGAGCGGGGCCGACCTCGACCCGTTCACCCGCAAGGCGCTCTGGGACCGGCTGGGGGTCGAGGTGCGCCAGGTACACCTAGAGCGCGAGGCGATTCCCTTCCCCGACGAGTCGTTTGACCAGGTGGTCTTCTCCGAGGTGATCGAGCACCTGGTCTACTCGCCGCTGCCGGTGCTGCGTGAATTCCGCCGCGTGCTGCGGCCCGGCGGGCGGCTGCTGATCACCACGCCCAACGAGCTGTACTTCAAGAGCCGCGCGCGCGGCATCCTGCGCATGCTGCTCTGGCAGAGCCTGCTCACCCGCGACGAGTTTCGCCACCAGATGCGCCTGGAGGGCGAGCAGCGCTACACCACCCACAGCCGCACCTACACCATGGGCGAGCTGACCTGGCTGGTCGAGCAGGCCGGCTTCCGGGTGCTGCGCCGCCAGTATGAAGCGCCTTGGGAGAAGGTCGGCCTGGAGGCCGGGCGTCTGCGCACCCACACCCTGCGCGTGCTGACCAAGGCGGCGTTCTACGCCCTCACCACGCTCATCCCGCCCACCCGATCAATGCTGCTGGTGGTTGGGGAGCGCTGACGCGGGGACGTGGGGACGCGAGGGCTGCGTCAACGTCACCTTCCGGCGGGGGTTTGGGGGTGGGGTAGGTGTTTGCTTAATGGTGGTCAGGGCACCATCGCTCAATGAGGGTCTGAAGAGCCTTGGAGCGACTCCCGCGACGGCGAGGTGGCTCCCAGCGCGGGGGCGGTACACGGTAGTGGCGTAACTCACTGATCGTCCAGACATGCATGCATGATCGGTGATCCCGGCCGCCATCGCTGGGGTCTGTCGGCGACCATCAACCTTCGGGAGACGGTCATGGGTCGTGCAGAAGTTGGAGACCGTGCCCACCAGAGACATCCCGCGTGCGACGGTCGCCCTATTCCTGGCCGAGCAACGGGTGCGACGGCCCAGCTGGGCCAGGCGACTGCGAAACGTCACGTTCAGCCGCTCGATCAGGGATTCGCGCCTCGTTCTGAAATCGGCAGATCTGAATGAAGAACCGGCCAGCGGTGAGGCAGTGAGACACCTCATCGTCAGCACAGGCAGAGGGTGCGCGCAGGCGAGAGCGTGACCGGCAGCGCGAAGTCGGCGGCGTCCCGGCTGAACCAGAGGGTACGCGGGTCGAAAGATCCGGGTTCGATCTTCCGATGTTTGAGTTGCTGGGGCTGTGTACGGGTGCCACGCGCCGTGCGTGGCGGATCATCCTCTGCGTCTTCCTCATCCTGTTCGCCTACACCGTCGTAGCCAGTAGAGGTGACCATCCCGGCCCCACGCAGTAACGCGATCCGAGCGTTCTTCTCTGGCCAAAGCAGTAATGATCTGTGCCCCACTCCAGCCCGGCTTGAAGGGCACCTTGGCCCGGTCTTGCGCACTGAAGATGATACGCGGGATAGATTGACGTGATGAGGGTATCGCGATTTTGCCATTGACCTGCGCCTGGAGGGCTGCTTGGTCAAACGTTGGGGTCGTGGTGGGAGATGGGGTTGACTGTGCAGTTTCTTGGGTCCACCATATCCTCGCCTGGGCTACGCCCGAATGACCGTGATGATCCGCCCGCTCGCCGTGACCGCTCCCTCTGTCCGGGTGCGCTCCGCGATGGGCGGCTGGCCGCTGCGCTGGTCGAAGATGATCAGCCAGCCGGTGGTCAGATCGAGCCGAGCGAGGTAGCTCTCTAGCTGCGGCAGCCCATCCGTGATCGGGTCTGGCCGACGGTCACGCCAGACTTTCACCTCCATCCCAAAAACATCCGCGCCGTGGCGTAAGCACAGATCCATCCGGTCGCGGCCAATGGCATACTCTCGGTCAATCGTTCCCCCGCCGTTCGCGACTCGGTGCAGGAAGGCCATCAGCACCAGATGCGGCGCGATTTCTGCGTAGGGCGATGTGCCCAGCAGTGGCTCGCCATGCTGCCGCCAGAAGGCCAGGAACGCATCAAGGAGCAGCGGTGCCGCAATTCGTCCCTCGGGTGTCAGCCAGTTCGGGCTGATCTTAGGCAACGATGCGATGGCGGTACTTGCCAAAATCCGGGGCAGAACCTCATGGTAGATCGGATTGGCGACCACGAGGCCGTCAGTGGGATCCAGGCGCACGAGTCCCAGATCCTGGACAAACCGCAGATCGTCGGGCGGAATATCTCCCAGGGACTGCCCCGAGAGCATGGGTTCGATGATCGCACGCACGCGGGGCTCACGCAGCCGCTCGGCGAGACTATCTAGGTGGGTGTCCTGGCGCACAATCAGCACCTCTTTGGCCTGATCAATCAGCGCCGGGGTGATGACCTGGGTGCGATCCGGTGCAAGTTTTTCAACCGCGACTTTGGCGAGGGCATTAACGAGCCAGGGCTGGCCCTGGGTCAGCGCGAAGGCATGGGCGATGGTTTCAGGAGCGAATATCTGGCCGGTATCAGCGGTATGTTGGCCGTAGAGCGCGGCAACGTCAGCCTGATCAAACGTGTCAAGCGTGAGCGAGCGGGTCTTAATATTGAAGGGACTCGCGGTGTTGAGACGGTCGCTGCCGCCTGCGGCGACCTTGTAGTCACGCACGTCGCGGAGGCCAATCAGCGCCAATGACCAGGGGAAGGCAGTTGGACGGCGGCTATGGCCTGAGCGAATCTGTCGCAGCACCGAGATGAGCGCCGCGTCCTGGAGCGCATCAATCTCATCAAGGAAGACCACCAGTGGTCGTGCGGAGGCAGCGGCCCAGGCGCGGAGAGCCGATCCGATGCGCGCTCCTGGTTCGGCATCTGGCCAGGGTGGCGGATACAACGCCACGGGTAACTGCCACGTCGCGGCGTCATGCCAATCATCGAGGATGGCACGTTCAGCCGCGCCAGGGTCATCATTGAAGGCGGCCCCAACTTCCATAGTCAGCAACACCGCCGTATAGGTTTCCGCAGCGGTCAGCGCCTGCGCCAGCGCCAGCATGGCGGTGGTTTTGCCGCTTTGGCGAGGAGCATGGAGGACAAAATAGCTACGCTCCGCGACGAGCGCGGCAACCTCTGGCAGCCGTGCGGCGGCGGGCAGCATATAGTGAATATCGGGCTGGCATGGCCCCGCAATGTTGAACCAGTGTGTCATCGTATCCACCTCCTGACCCACGGATAGGCGGCCTCAGTATAGCACGTGTAGCGCGTCAGAAAGGGTAAAACCTCCGGGGATCGGTTTGGCCTTACCCTAAAACCTCCCTCTTTGCGTTGGCCGACTACTGCACAGAGGACAACAAAAAAGCCGGGGGGGACGTGCTCCGCGATGTCGCTCGCACATCCTCCCCCGACTTTTTTATCCTCTCCCCGCGAGGCTACTGTCGCTCGAACTTGATGATCACCGAGTCCCGCCGCACCGGGGTTCCGCGCAGCGTCAGCCGGTCTTTCCGCCCCTCTAACGCCGAGGGTGGCGTGTCGCGTTCGTCGCCACTGATGGTGATGAAGGCCGCTGTCGTATCCTCGAAGGTCAGCGTTACCGTATCGTCGCCGTAGCCACCGGTGATCGTCCCGTCCACCCGGAGTTGCCCGTTTGGTGCGCGCCACCCTGTGTGGAAGGTCAGGTCGAAGGTGTCATTGCCCGCCCCGCCGGACGCTCCATTCACCCCATCGCGGTCGCGCAGGGTGTCATTCCCCTCGCCGCCAACGAGTACGTCGGCGTCACCCGCACCGCCGTCGAGGTCGTCGTCGCCGGTGCCCCCGTCCAGCCGGTCATCGCCCGCGTTGCCGAACAGGTGATCATTGCCTGCCTCGCCGAAGAGCTGGTCGTTGCCTCCGTTAGGGTCGGTGTGGTGCGATGTGCCTGCATCCTCGCCGTGATGGTCGTCCTCGCTCGTTTTCCGATCCTGATTCGCATGGTCACCGTGTCCATCAGACGCCGCATCGCCGGTTGATGCGCCGTGGTCGGCACGGTCGTGCGAACCAGAGTCATCCTCGGTGGTGGCCAGATCGCCGTACAGCGTATCATCGCCTGCGCCCCCGAAGAGGGTATCGTCGCCCGCCCCGCCCACCAGGGTGTCGTTACCGTCGCCGCCGCAGATGGTGTCGTTGCCGCCCATCCCGTTGATCCAGTCATCGCCGCCCTGTCCGACAATCACATCGTTGCCCGGAGTGCCGATCAGCCGGTCCGCACGGTTCGTGCCGATGATGGTGGCGGGTAGCCCGTTACAGACGGGCACGGGGACCGCGACCGTGAGGGTTGCCGCTGCCGCAGGCTGGCCCGTGTAGAAGTGGCCCTGAGGATCGAGTTGCGCGACCACCTGATAGTTCCCGGTACGCAATCCACCCGGCAGCGGCCACACCGCCTCGCCCGTCGTGCTCACCGGCGCGGGGCCGTAGGTGACGGTAGTGCCGCCCGTGGGCGTCACCGCGAAGAAGACGGTTGCCTTCGTGAGGTTGCCCGCCGTCCCGTCATCCTCCTCGGCGACGTGGGCACGCAGAATGAGCGCGGTACTTGGGGACGCGGTCACATCGCCGGTGTAGGCAATGGTCGCCGCCTCCGGGGCCACCGTGATGGAGAGGGTCGCACGCGCACTCAGGCCCGCCGGGTCGCGTACCGTGAGCAGCGTTGCGTAGGTGCCCGCCGGTGCCTGGACGATGCCCGCGATAGTTGCGGTGCCGTCACCGTTCGAGGTCAGCGTGACGCCTTCGGGCAGGCCGGTGGCGGCAAAGACGAGCGTGGCTCCGGCGTCGTTCGGGTCGTGAGCGACCACCGTAAGCGTCAGCGGGTCAGAGTATTGTGCCGACTGCGGAGCAGGCACGCTCAGCGTCGGCGGCTCGTTGCGCACGGCGATGGTGAAGCGCAGGGCGTTGGAAACGCCGCCGCCCGGCGTCGGGTTGAACACCGTCACCTGCGCTTCGCCTGCGGTCGCGAGGTCCGCCGCCGTCAAATTGGCTGTCAAATCGGTGGACGACCCGTAGGTGGTGGGACGATCCGCCCCGTTCCAGCGCACAACCGAGTCGCGCCCAAAGCCGCTGCCGTGCAGGGTCAGGGTGACAGCCGGGTCGCCCGCAGTGGCCTGGGCGGGATCGAGGGTGGTTAGGGCCGGGGCGGGATGATTGATGGTGAGGGTGAACTGCTTGGTCACGGTCTGCCCGCCCGTGGTGGTACAGCCAATGGTGACGTCGTAGGTCCCGCCCACCAGGGGCGTCCCACTGAGCAGTCCGGTCGTCGCGTTGAGGGTAACGCCATCGGGCAACGCGCCCGCGACTGTGGTGTAGCTCGTGCAGATGGGCGTTCCGCCGCCACCCGAACCGCCGCCCGGAGGGACGATCACAATTGGCTGCTTGTACTGATCACCGGGAACGCCGGGGGATGGCTGCGGGTCAAGGATGAGATCGCGCCTTCGGGTTGTGCCGCTGCTATCGGTGACCTGGATGGTAAAGCTGAACTCACCGGCGGTCGTGGGCGTGCCGCTGAGGACGCCGGTGGTGTGGTCGAGGGTCAGGCCGTCGGGGATGATCGTGTCGGGTGCCTCGGCCCAGGTGTAGGGCGGGGTGCCACCCGCCGCCTCGAACGTGAGGGTGTAGGGGTCGCCAACTACCCCGGCGGGCAACGTCGAGGCGGTGACAATCCGCAGGTCGCTGGTGATGTCCACCGTGGTTGTGGCCTGGACACAGGCGTTATCGGGGTCGCAGACGCGGAAGGCCACGGTCGGCGCGGTGTCCGCGTGCAACCCGACCGTCGCGAAGGTCGCTGTCTGCCCCAGTGTCTCAAAGCTACCGTTGCCATCGAGATCCCAGGCAAAGGTGAGCGCATCGCCGTCGGGGTCGCTGGCGATTCCGGTGAGCGTGAGCGATTGTCCAACCCGCACGCTGTAGGGGCCACCGGCATCAGCGGTGGGGGGCTGGTTGGGCACCGCCGTAGTAAAGGTGAGCGCGTGGGAACTGCCGCCGCCCGGCGTCGGCGTGAACACCGTCACCGTCGCACTCCCGGCGGCGGCAAGGTCAGCCGCCGCGATCTGTGCGGTCAAGTCAGTGTGTGACCCGTACGTGGTGGGCCGATCCGCGCCATTCCAGCGCACGACCGAATCCGGCACAAAGTCGCTGCCGTGCAGGGTCAGCGTGAGATCGCCCACCTGCGCCTTGATGGTGGGGGGCGTGAGGCTTGTCAGCACGGGCACAGGATTGAGGATGGTGAGCGGGAACGCGGTGGTTGTCGTCTGGCCGCCGCTGGTACAGGTGACGGTGAGAGTGAAAATACCGGCGCTCGTGGGAATGCCCGTGAGGACGCCCGTCGCCTCATTGAAGGCAAGACCAGCGGGCAACGACCCCGTACCGAGCGCGACGGTCGTACACCCCGCTGCCGGTGCGACGCGCCCGGTATACGAGTCACCGATGCGCCCATCGGCGAGGGATGGCGCGAGGGTGTAGACGTTCTGTGCGGTGAATCCGTCGCCATCCGTGACCTGGATGGTGAATCGGAACGAGCCAGCGACCGTCGGTGTGCCGCTGAGCAGACCCGTGGCCGCGTCAAGGGTCAGTCCTTCGGGAAGGGGCGTGTCAGAAGTCACGGCCCATGCGTAGGGCGAAGTGCCACCCGCCGCCGCGAACGTAAGCGTGTAGGGGTCGCCAACAACGCTGGCGGGCAACGGCGCGGCGGTGGTGAGGCGCAGATCACTCTGGATCTCCACCGTGGTCGCGGCCTGCGGACAGGCGTTGCTCGGGTCACAGGCGCGGAAGGTCACGGTCTGCGTGGTGCCCGCCCGCCGCCCGACGGCGGAAAACGACACGCTCTGGCCGGGAGTCTCAAAGCTGCCATTACCATCGAGGTCCCAGGCCGCAGTAAGAGGATCGCCATCGGGGTCGCTGGCGGTGCCGGTGAGCGTCACGGCCTGACCGACAATTACCGTGTAGGGGCCGTTGGCGCTGACGCTGGGGGGCTGATTGGGGGCGGCGATGGTGAAGGAGAGTGCGTCGGAGAGGCTGCCACCGGGCGCAGGGTTGAACACCGTCACCTGCGCCGTCCCCACGGTCGCAAGGTCATCCGCCGTCAATTCCGCTGTCAGATCGGTGGACGACCCGTAGGAGGTGGGACGATCCGCCCCATTCCAACGCACGACCGATGCGCGCCCGAAGCCGCTGCCGTGCAGCGATAGCGTGAATGCCGCGTCGCCCGCAATGGCCTGAGCCGGGTCGAGGCTCGTCAGGATCGGAACGGGATGGTTGATGATGATCGTGAACGGCTTGGTCACGGTCTGCCCGCCCGTGGTAGTGCAGCCGACGGTGACGTTGTAGGTGCCACCTGCCAACGGGGTGCCGCTGAGAAGTCCGGTGGCCGAATCAAGCACCACGCCATCCGGAAGCTGCCCACTGACGATGGTGTAGCTCGCACAGGTAGGCTGGGTTTCCCCACCAGAACCGCCGCCGCTGTCGCTGGGCGGGGTAATCACCAGAGGCTGCTGGTACGGCATCCCGGCGTTCCCGGAGGTCGGCGGCGGGTCAATCGCGAAGTTCTGCGTGATCGCCGTGCCGCTGCTATCGGTGACCTGAATGCGAAAGCCGAACTCCCCGGCGGTCGTGGGCGTACCGCTAAGAACACCCGTGGCTGCATCAAGGGTCAGGCCGGGCGGGAGAGTGGTGCCGGGCGCGGAGGCCCAGGCGTAGGGCGAGGTGCCACCCGCCGCCGCGAAGGTGACGGTGTAGGGGTCGCCGACGAGCCCAGCGGGCAGCGGCGAGGGCGTGGTGAGGCGCAGGTCACTTGCAATGGCGATGGTCGTGGTGGCGGTGACACACGCCCCAGAAGGGTCGCAGACCAGGAGACTGACGGACTGACTGCCTAACTGGCGCCCAACCGCCGAGAACGACACGCTCTGCCCGGGGGTCTCAAAGCTTCCATTGCCATCGAGATCCCAGGCGTAGGTGAGCGAGTCACCGTTGGGGTCGTTGGCCGTCCCCGTGAGCGTCAGCGCTTGGCCGACGAGGACCGTGTAGGGGCCACCAGCACTGGCGGTGGGAGGTTGGTTGGTCGCAATAATCGTGAAGTTCAGGGCATTGGACATACCGCCGCCGGGCGCGGGAGTGAACACCGTGACCGTCGCCATCCCTGCCACCGCGAGGTCCGTCGCCGGAATGAGTGCAGTCACATCGGTGTTTGACCCGTAGGTGGTGGGCCGATCCGCCCCATTCCAGCGCACGACCGAGGTCGGTGCAAAGCCATTGCCGTGCAGCGCCAGGGTGAAGGCTGCATCACCGACGTTGGCGTGGGACGGACTGAGGCTACTGATGGCTGCTAACGGAGCGTTCAGCAGATCGCTAGGGACGGTCGCTTTGCCGTAGGAATTATCTCCCCAACAGCGGAAGGTATTGGCTCTGGTGACCACGCAGGTGTAGCCCCCTCCCGCGCTGACTTGGTTGACAGTGCCGAGGTCGTTGGGCACTGTTGTCTCGCCATAATTGTTAGGTCCCCAGTAATGGTTAAGTCCCCAGCAGCGGAGAGCGTTGGTGATCGTAACCACACAGGTATGGTAAGACCCCGTGCTGACTTGACTGACGGAGCCAAGGTCGCTTGGCACCGTCGCTTCGCCAAAGGAGTTATCGCCCCAACAGCGAAGGGTATTGGCGTTGGTGACCGCACAGGTATGATGCCCTCCCGTGCTAAACTGGCTAATCGGGCCGAGGTTGCTCGGTGTCGTCGCCTGTCCATACCAGTTCTGCCCCCAGCAGCGGATGGCATTGGTATTGGTGATCACACAGGTGTAACGGTCTGACGCAATGACATAGCTGACCGAACCGAGGTCGCTCGGCACCGCAGCCTCACCATAATTGTTAAGTCCCCAACAGCGGAGTGCGTTGATGCTGGTGACTGCACAGGTGTGGTACGCTCCCGCGCTGACCTGGCTGACCAGGCCGAGGTCGCTCGGCACCGATGCCTGTCCATATGTGTTATCCCCCCAGCACCGGAGAGTATTGGCGATGGTAACCGCGCAGGTGTAGTACCCTCCCACACTGACTTGGCTGACTAGGCCGAGGTCGCTCGGCACCGATGCCTGTCCATATGTGTTATCTCCCCAGCAGCGGAGAGCGTTATCGCTGGTAATTGCGCAGGTTTGGTTAGGACCTCTTGCACTGATTTGCGGCAGCGCAGTGCCTACAGAAGCGGCGGCGCTCATCGGGCTCGTTATTCCCCCAAACGGCACCAGCATCAGTAGCAGCGCGAACCCCAACACCAGCCGTGTAAGCCACAGTGACACGCGCATAACGAACCTCCCCGTGCGATAGGCGGTGCTGACCGGGCTTCCGGCCAGGGTGGGCGGCGCGAGATCGCCGCAGATTTTTCATATGATTATTATTATTTCATATCATATCAAAAAAGCAATGATATAACCACTTACAGTATCTGTCTATTTTGCCATAAAAGTAATAGCGTAGTACGACAAAGAATAGGGGAGTAGGTACACATACCGATTCGTATCTCTCGATACGTCGCCGTCACCAGTCGCAAGATGTGCGACGCGCAGAGGAATCGTGACGGAAGGAGATGCCCCGCATGTGGATCGTTCAGCCGCTCGTATCCGATCCACTCCCCCCCGTGACACCCCCATGTGGAACGGATATGATGCGCTTTATCCTCCTCGTTCAGATGTGAAAGACCTGCCGCTCGGCACGTCGTCCCCGCGCTCGGTCAGCAATGCCGCCATTGGCGAAGCCGCTGTGGATGCATCGCGCCAACGGCACGGGCCGACCCTGGGCCGTAGGCATTCAGCAACGTGCGGTGCAGGAGCGTGGGCGCCATCTGGCCTCACAGGAAGCGAGCCAGCTCCGTGCCGACGCCGCCCTGGCCCGCCGCGAGGATCAGCGGGTGGCCCTGGAGCGCCTCGCCGCAGAACTGGACCGCATCACCCCGCATACCTTTCGGCACAGCCTCGCCCGTCGCCTGCTCAAAGCAGACGCCGACCTCGCGGAGATCCAGGCCGTCCTCGGTCACAGCAACCTGCGGGTCACGAGCATCTATCTGACCCCATCCGAGCAGGACATCGAACAATCGCGGGAGGATGGATCGGGCCTGCGCTGATGTGGGCAGAGGCGGAGATCGTGTCTGAGGGAGAACGCCGCCGGGCGCGGATTCGCGCGGCGGCGGAGCTAGTCGCAACGATGCGCGAACTCTCGGCACGCATCGGGGGTTCGAAGCCGCATGACTGGGCCATCTGCATGCCGAGGTCGGCTCCTCTCACCGTGATCACGTGCCGCATGCACGTGCGAGGCTCTTCCGTCATTGGGTTCATTTCAGGTTTAAAATCAATACATAACTGATCTACCGATAAGTATAAATGGATCTTTTTATGGGCCATAAGTAGTCTATTCAATTCTGATTTCTTATGCTACGGTACAGATCTGCGTTACGCAGGTCGATATCTGCTGGTCGCTTGTTCACCTCCACATGTACCCTCGGCCACCAGGCTAGGCTTTGGTCGTCCTTCACGTACCAGGCGCAGCCTTTTCGCGCTCCTCGTGCATCTCCTCCCATAGGCCCCGCCTCTGTGTCTTCTTTGTTTTGCCGACACGTCTGGATTGATGCGTGCGTACGCCCTTGGGGCGTTGCGTGCGCGTCATCCTTTCAGAAAGGGGGTGTTAATAAAACATATATTCAAGTTCAAGAACGAAACGGTTGTCGGCCAGTCTGAAGAAGTGTCTACCTATGTGCGGCGGGTGCAAGGCACCCAGGCCGCGCACTGGGCGGCCTGGTTCGCCGGGCTGACCATGACCGTTGCGGACGACGGCACGACCACCCTCGCGAGCCCGCTGGTTGACCAGGCCAGTCTGCACGGCGTGCTGCGCACGATCCGCGACCTCGGGCGGATCATCATCAGCGTCAAGCGGCAGCGTGAACGAACGGATGAACAGGAGGAACACCTGTGAAGATCACGGTCCTTAACGGCAGCCCCAAGGGGGAGTTGAGCGTTACGATGCAGTCTGTGGCCTACCTGGCCAAGATCTACCCCCAGCATGAGTTCACCATACTCCATATTGCGCAGCGGCTCAAGCGGCTCGAACATGACCGCGCCGCCTTCGACACGGTCATCGACCAGATCCGCGAATCGGATGCCGTGCTCTGGGGCTTTTCTCTGTATATCCTCATCGTCCACGCGCACTACAAACGCTTTATCGAGCTCATCTTTGAGCGTGGCGCGCACGATGCCTTTGCCGGGAAGTACACCGCTGCGCTCTCGACCTCCATCCACTTCTTTGATCATACCGCCCACAACTACATCCACGCCATCTGCGATGACCTGGAGATGCGCTTTGTCGACTCGTTCTCTCCCGATATGCACGACCTGCTTACCGAAGAGGGCCGGAAGCAGCTCACCCAGTTTGGCCGGCAGTTCCTGGAGGCTATCGAGAACCAGGTCCCAACCCAGCGCCAGTATCCGCCCCTGATCTCGCGCGCGTTTTCGTACCAGCCTACGCTTCCATCCGCCCCCGTCTCGACCGCCGGGAAGAAGGTGGTCTTGCTCCATGATGCCAACTTGGCCGATAGCAACCTCGCCCACATGGTCGCCCGCTGCCGCAGCGCGTTTGCGGGCGAGGTGCGCGTGGTCAACATCCATGACCTCGACATGAAATCCGGCTGTCTGGGCTGCCTGGAGTGCGGTGCCAATTACGAGTGCGCCTACACCGGCAAAGACGGCTACATTGAATTCTACACCTCCACGGTGATGACCGCCGATGTGCTTGTCTATGCCGGACGGATGGTCGACCGCTACCTGTCGGCGCGCTGGAAGATGTTCTTCGACCGGATCTTCTTCAACACCCACACGCCCGTCCTGGTGGGCAAGCAGGTGGCCCTGGTTATCGCTGGCCCGCTTGGGCAGGTGCCCAACCTGCTGGAGATCTTCCGTGGCTTCTTTGCATTTCAAGGCGCGAACCTGGTCGGCGTCGTCAGCGACGAGAGTGGTGATTCTGCGGATCTCGACCGCCTGCTCGACCAGCTAATGGCCCGCGCCCTGAACTACGCCCAGGCCGGCTACCTCCGCCCCCAGACGTTCCTCGGGGTGGGGGGGATGAAGATTTTCCGCGATGACATCTATGGCCGCCTGCGCATGATCTTCCCCGCCGACCATCGCGCCTACGCCCGGATGGGCCTGTACAAGACCTTCCCGCAGGCCGCGCTCGGCACCACCCTGCTGAATACCTTTGTCGTGCCGATTATCAATCTGCCCCCCATTCGGAAGAAGTTCGACAAACTAATCAAGGCGCAAATGGTCCAGCCGCACAAGCTGGTGGTTGCGAAATATACCAACTAGCAGCGCTTCCGCGCCTCCGCACTGCCAGGGAGAGCGGATCTGAACCTCGTCCTATGGAACATTCTGCCGCGCCGCTGCGTATCTTGCGTGCAGTCCCCGTCTTCCACCGTACACAAGGAGGTCGATATGCAGCAACGTCGCAAAGCCGCCGCCGATGTGTTTCAGGAGCAACAAGGCGTCCAACAGGCCGAAGCGCCACCCCGCGAGCCGTCATTCGACGCCGCGATATCCTCTTTGGCGGCTCCGTCGTCCGCGCCAGGATCGCCGTCGCCGCAAGCACGTCGCCGGGCGGCCCCCGCTCCGGTGCCCGTCAGCCTGCTCAAAACCTCCGAGCAACTCCAGCTTGAGAAGGAGCCAATCCCCGTCCGCGAGACCGGCTTCTGGATCTTCAAGCAGATCATTGTGCCGCCGAATGTCTATGTGGTGCATACCCGGATCGGCCGACCCGCGCCGGTGACCATCGGGATGGGACTCTCGTTTCGCTACAACCCCTACACCGACGCCTATTTGGTGGTTCCCGCCGCGATGCAGACGATCGGGATTGTCGCCAACAGTATCAGCCGTGAAAAGCAGGGCATCAATGTGTTGGCCTATGTCCAGTGGCAGATCAACGACTTCAGCGTCGCCTACCGCAAGCTTGATTTCTCCGATATGCGCGACCCGCTGGGGATCGTCAACGCGCAGCTGCGCGAGCAGGCCGAGGCGGCGATCAAGGACAAGATTGCCACGATGAGCGTCGAAGAGGTATTGACCGACAAAGAGCCGATCATTGCTGAGTTGACCGCACGCCTGAAAGCCGTGGCCGAGGGTCGCGGGGATGATGCCGACGAGGGCCTGGGTATCAAAATCGTTACCGTGCAGATCAAGGAGGCGCTGGTCAGTTCGCAGCGGCTGTGGGAGGATCTCCAGGCACCGTTCCGCTATGAGCAGGAGAAAACGGCGCGGATCAGCTACCTGCTGGCCCAAGATGAGATCCGGGTGAAGGAGCTGCAAAACCGCAAGCTGGCCGAAACCAGCGAGGCGGAAACGATGGTCGAGATTGCCCGCACAACCCAGACCAAACAAACCGAGGCGCAGGAGATCCGGCTGGAGCAGGAGGGCATGCGCTTTACCCGCGAGCAGCAGACCACGCGGCAGCAGCTGCAGCTTGAGTTGGAAACCGCACTGGCGCGTCAAGAAGCGGAGCGGCGGCGAAGCGCCGAGGCCGCACGGATCGCCCAGGAGACGACCCTCGACGCGCTCCGGCGCGCCCAGGCCGAGGCGCTTACGCGGGCGCAGCTGGATGCGGATGCCGGAGCGCAGGGCAAGGCGCTGCAGGTCGCCCGCGCCTTGCAGGAGATGGCCGAGGAGACGCGCCTGGCGGCCAGCCAGCTTGAGGCGGAGCAGCAGCGCATCGCCCGTGAGATGACCTTCAAACAGATCGAGGCGGAGCTGCGCCAGGCGGTGCAGGCGCAGGAAGATGCGCTCCGCCAGCAGCAGCAGCACGCGAATCGTGAACGCGTGCGGCGGGAGACGCTCGCGCAGTTGGAGTTGCAGGAAGCCACCGACCGGGTGCGCCTCGCGACCGCAGCGCAGGACACCGAGATCGAGCGCGTGCGCCAGGAGGTACGCAATCTGATGGGCGAGCGTGATCTGGCCAGCCGGCTGGTGGATCGCTTGCCGGAACTCGCGGCGCATATGCCGGAGATCCACCAACTCACGGTGCTGCAGAGCGGCGGCGACGGTGCCTTTGACTCGCTACCACTGTTCCTGGCGAAGCTCATCTCGGTCGCCGAGAGCCTGGGGATCGATCTGCGCCGCACATCGTAAGGGTATGGTCAGGATTCGCGACAAACGGGCCATTATTGCAATACCTTCGCCAAAACTGACCGCGAACGAAAGCGGCTTCTGTGGTACCGTTGGGATGTTCAAACCCAAACAACGGAAGAACCACAAAAGCCATGGAAACCATTCTACGGGACACCGACCCAAACCGCAGCGTGTTGGATCTCAAGGCGCACTACCGAGGGCGTTCCTATGCCGAGGAAGTGATTAAACTCCTTCCGGAAAAACCAGAGCCGGGTTTATTGCGTCGGCTTCTGGCACAGGTGACGCGGCTTGGGCGTATCCATCCGCTCCCCGCTGACCGGCTCACCGGATAATTGGCGAAGGTATTGCGAAAAGTATTGGGATTAAACCCCGCATTCGGTGAGAAGAGCGGGAGCCTTGCTCGTGCGGGCGGGGAAGGGCCATTTACGTTAACGGGCACGTATCCCCGCCGTTATCGCCGCACCAGCGGCAGATTGAGCGAATTCGTTGATCCATCGAGGACGAAATAGTCGATGTTCGCCACGTACCCGGTTGGGTTGGCGCTATCGAACACCAGGCGCAAGGTGTGGCGTCCTGATGGCAGGTGCAGCGCTGGCCCGCTGATCGTCGTCCATGTATTCCAGCTTCCCGTGTCAGGCACGGCCACTGGCCCGCTCACATCGGCCCCATCCAGCGTAACGTGAAAGCTGCCGCCAACACCCGGTGCGGCCAGGGCTACCTCCAGCGTGTAGGCCCGCGTGCGTGCGATGTCCACGGTGTAGTTCAGCCACTCGCCGGGCTTTGTCCAGCCCAGGATAATCCCGCTGCTGCCGTCGATATTGCCCGTCGTAAGCCCAACGCCCTCCGTGGGTCGGTATGTGCCGCCCCGATTGACGGTGTCGCTGGTGTGGTAGGCCACCCCCTCACCGCCGAGGTCGTAGTTCTCGGCCTGGATGTAGGTGCGGGCGGCGACGGTGGTTGGCTGATATGGCTGGCTGGTGAGCGGCACAGTGCCTGTTGCGCTCCCGTCGCTGCGCCAAAGCTGGCACCCAGCGGCATACCCGCAGGTACTAAATACCAAGCGTCCGGCAATGCTGATACCCTCATCGGAGAATGGGTAGTCTATCGTCCCGGCGAACGTCGTGACCAGCACCGTCCCGGTGGCGGTGCCGTCGCTCGTCCAGAGGTTTGTTCCCGCGCTATCATGGGTGTCGAAGAAGATGGTTTTGCCCACGGTACTCAGCAGGGCCGTTACCGTCGTCCCGGTTGCGAACTGCTTGAGGATCACGGTGCCCGTAACACTGCCGTCGCTCGTCCCGATCTGATTGGGGTTTGCCGTCCAAATAAACGCACCGTCGAAGGCCGTCGAGGTGAACGCGGAATCACCAATGCGATCCATGAGCTTGATGGTACCAGCGGAAGTGCCATCACTGACCCAGAGATCTACCCAAACGATGAAAAACAGCTTCTGCCCGACCGCAGTCAGATGCTGAACCATTGAGCTTTCTAAAAAACCGGGCGGTAAGACCTTAACCGCCACGGTGCCGGCGGTCGTCCCGTCGCTCTTCCAAAGCGTGTCGCTACTACTGCCTTGGTCGCTCGTGGTGAAGAACAGCGTGCCGCTAACATTGGTCAGATTCGTGGGCCAATACCCAAATGGGCCGGGGGTGGGGATGTTGATGGTCTTCAGTAGTTGCGTACCCACCGGGGTGCCATCGCTCACCCAGAGTTGCCGACCGTGGCTACCGTCATCGGCGACAAAAAAGGCGCGCCCGCCCGACACCACAATCGTTGGAGTTGATGTGATCGCGGACGCCACCCCAATCAGAATATCCTTGACGAGGAGCGTGCCAGCGGCGGTACCGTCGCTCATCCATAGCTCCTGGCCGTGGCTACCGTCATCCGCAGAGAAGAGCAGTTTCCCGTTGAAACTCGTCAGTTGGGAGGGCGACGAACTCCCCGCGCCGGGTTGGACGTCCTTGACCAGCACTGTGCCAGCGGTGGTGCCATCGCTCTTCCACAATTCCTCACCGTGGGTATCATCCTGTGCCGCAAAGAAAATCGTCCCGTTCACATCCATAAAGCCACTCATGATCGAAAACCCCGGCTGGTAGGGCTGGGGGGCAACGATCTTCACCGGCACCGCCGGGCCACCCGTCGCCTGCGCCGGGGTCGCTGCGCCCAGCAGGGCCACCACCAGCAAACCCATCAGGCCAAGCCGTCCGCGCCATGTAGGTGTACTCATTTCATCCTCCCGTTAGGGACGCGGAAATTTTTAAGTATCCCATCGTCATGTCACGCTGAGCGAAGCGAAGCGTCCCGGCGGGCAATACGGAATCCGGGACGCTTCGCTGCGCTCAGCGTGACAGATCACCCGTAATGGAACAATTAAAAAGATCCGCTTCCGTTATGTTCCGTGTGCGCTCCACTGGCGCTATTAATGCTCCCGCGTCAACCCCTAGCGCCCAAGGGCCGTCATTTGCGCGTCCCGCAGCGACACAAGCAGCACCTCGCCATCAGGGGCGACTCGCAGTTCGGCGTAGCGCGCCGCTGTGAAGGTAGAGTCCATGCCTTCCTGGAAGAAGAAGCTTTCGGGGCCGACCACCATCTGCCCACGGCCCGTGTGGTACGCCACCCGCACCTCGTCATGCCCCAGCGGGGTGTCCGCAGTCAAGATCCGGGCCGAACGGGCCACCCCGTCCCCATCAACAGTCACTGCCAGCGCACCTCGCCCCGGAGTCGCAATCCCATCTGGTTTCGCCACCATCTGCACTATCTCATAGTTCAGGGCCATATAGTCGCCCTGGATGAGCGAACGTGGATCCCTCACGCCCAACGCGAAGAACACCGGGCGGCTCGTTGCCACCACCTGCTCCTTCGCCACGACCTGCCACCCCACCCACGCCAGCGCCGCGAGCAGCGCCACGCCGATCAGCAGCTTGCGCATCACGCCCTCCTCCCTTTGTCGCCCGCCGCGAGCCACCCGAGGGCCGCCCACGCTACGAGCAACGCCACTCCGCTGGTCATCAGCGATAACGACTTCTTCAGGAGGGTCAGATCGAGGTTGTAGTAGAA
>CAISPW010000214.1 GCA_903887465.1 uncultured Oscillochloris sp.
CAGCGGCATCACGCGGCTGCGCCCTTACACTGTACGATGCCGCTGCGCCTTTATGGCGCAGCGGCATCACGCGGCTGCGCCCTTACGATTAGGCATCCCCACGTCCCACCTTTAGCGTGTAATCCACGATCTTGGCCGGGATGTTCACGCCGGTGGTGTCGATGCTATTGCGGAACTCCATGGTGTAGTTGACCTCGTTCACCAGGATGCGTCCGTCCTGCGTTTCCAGCAGGTCGACCGCCACCACGCCGCCGCCGACCGCGTTGGCCGCACGGATGCTCAGGTCGGCCAATTCGGGGGTGACGGGGCAATTGGAAGCCTGGCCACCACGGGCGGTGTTAGTGATCCAGTGTTCGCTGGTGCGGTAGATCGCACCGATGCACTCATCGCCGACCACAAACGAGCGGATGTCGCGGCCGGGCTTGTTGATCAGCTCCTGGATGTAGAAAATGCTGTGCTGGTAGTTGCCCAGCACATCGCGGTGTTCGAGGACTGCCTCGGCGGCGTCGCGATCATTAATCTTGCTGACCATGCGGCCCCAGGAGCCGACCACGGGCTTGAGAACCACCGGGTAGCCCAGTTGCTCAATGGCCTCCAGGGCGCTCTCGGGGGTGAAGGCCAGCAGGTTCGCGGGGGTGGGCACCCCGGCGTGAACGAGGGCCTGCGTAGTCAGGAACTTATCGCCGCAGGTGCTGGCCACGTGGTAGGTATTGACCGTGGGCACCCCGGCGTCGCTGAAGATCTTGAGCATATAGAGGGCGCGGCTGTGCTGGATACAGCGCTCTAGCACCACGTCAAACGGGTACGTACGCTGGTGCAGATCGAAGATCTGCTCGCGGTCATCGACCTTGACATAGTCGATACCACGGCGCTCCAACTCGGTGAAGATCAGCTTCTCCTCGGCGCGGACGCGCGAGGCCAGGACGGCGATACGCATAGTCACTCTCCCCAATCCTCTTCGACTTCGGGGGCCAGGGCCAGGGTCGGCGGGTTGAGGCTCGTCACCTCAAGCTCGGCCCCGCAGTCGGGGCAGGCCACGATCTCGCTCTCCATGGTATCGGCCGCCAGGGTCACGTCGGCGGCGCACTCGGGGCATGACGCGGTCATTGGGAATCTCCTTTGTATGTCAATAGTGGGGCCGAAGCATTTTGCCTCCCGCAAAATGCTTCGGCCCTACAGCCGGGCGATCACGGCGCGGGCCACATCGGCGGTGGTGGACGTCCCGCCCAGATCCGGCGTGCGCGGGCCATCGGCGAGCACGCGGGCGGCGGCGGCGCGCACACGGGCGGCGCAGTCGGCGCGGCGGCGCCACTCCAAAAGCATGGCCACGCACTCGATGGCGGCCAGCGGATTGGCAATCCCCTGGCCGGCAATGTCGGGCGCGGCGCCGTGGACGGGTTCGAACAGGGCGCGGCCCTCGCCAAGGTTGGCGCTAGAGGCCAGGCCCAGGCCGCCGCCGTGGATGCACGCCACATCCGAGAGGATGTCGCCAAAAAGGTTGGTGGTGACGACCACATCAAAACGCTGGGGATGCTGGGCCAACCGCATCGCCGCCACGTCCACCAGCATCTCCTCGGTCGCGATATCGGGGTAGCCTGCGGCCACATCCAGGGCCACGGTGCGGAAGAGTCCGTCGCTCACCCGCAGCACATTGGCCTTATGCACAATCGTCACCTTGGGCTGGGCGCGGCCGGCGGCGGCCCGGCTGCGGGCCAGATCGAAGGCGGCGCGCACGATCCGCGAACTGGCCCGCCGGGTGATCAGCCGCTCGGCGATCGCCGTGTCGCCGCCATCCTCCAGGCGCTCGCGTCCGGCGTACAGGCCCTCGGTATTCTCGCGCACGATCACCAGCGAATGTTGAATGGCCGACAACTCAGTATTCGGCATAGAGAATTCAAAATTCACCGGGCGGATGTTGGCGTACAGATCCAGCTCGCGGCGCAGGGCCACGATTGGGCTGCGGTAGCCGGGCACGCTATGGCTGGGCGAGGCCACCGCCCCGAAAAGCACCGCGTCGGCCGCCCGCGCCGCCGCCAGGGTGGCGTCGGGCAAGGCCACGCCGAGACGCTGGAAGGTTGCCCAACCCGCCTCGACCTCGATCAAATTCACGGCGGGGACGACGGCACGCAGCACGTCCACGGCGGCCCCGAGTACCTCCGGGCCGATCCCATCGCCGGAGATCACACATACTCGCATAATCTTCCAATCTCCTTAGCCTGAGTCAAGCCCCGCGTAAGAGCGCCGCAGCGCCGCGCTGCTGCTGCCCTTACCCTACGCCGCCTCCCCAGGGAAGCGCCCGTGCTGGCGGAAGAAGGGCACGATCCCGCCGGCCGCCCAGACCTCACGCAGGAAGACCGGTGGCGGCGGCAGGGCAATCCGCTCGCCGCCCTCGGTGACGATCACGCCGTCCTCAAGGACTAGCTCAACCTGCTGGCCATCGCGCAATTGGCTGGTCAGGTCGGCGGTGAAGCAGGGGATGCCCAGGTTCAGGGCGTTGCGGAAGAAGATGCGGGCGAACAGCGGGGCGATGATCGCGCCCACGCCGACCATCTTCAGGGCCAGGGGCGCGTACTCACGCGAGCTGCCGCAGCCAAAGTTATTCCCGGCCACGATGATGTCGCCGGGCCGCACATCGCCGGCGAACTCGGGCCGATGCTCGACAAACGGATACTTGCGCAGGTCGTCCTCGTTCTTGAGCATAATCGGCGCGAAGCGTCCGGGGACGATCTGGTCGGTGTTGATATCTTGACCGAAGATCCATACACGGGACATAGGTGGTACCTCCGTAAGGCCGAAGCATTCGATTTCGATATGGATGCTAGGCGTCCTTATCGAAATCAAATGCTTCGGCCTTACATGACATCCGCAGGATTCGTAATAAACCCAGTGAGCGCGGTGGCGGCGGCAACCTCGGCGGAAGCCAGGTAGATGTTGGCCTCGGGGCTGCCCATGCGCCCACGGAAGTTGCGATTCCCGGTGAACAGGCAGGTCTCGCCGGGGCCGAGGACGCCCATGTGGCGACCGATGCATGCGCCGCAGCCAGGGGTGCCCAGGGCCGCGCCGGCGGCGATCAGCTTGGCCAGGGTGCCGTCCTCGGTGGCGCGTAGCAGCGCATCGCGGCTGGCCGGCACCACCATCAGGCGCACACCGGGGGCCACCTGCTTGCCGGCCAGGATGCGCGCCGCCGCCGCCAGATCTTCGTAGTGGCCGTTGGTGCAGGTACCCAGGTAAACCACGTCTACCGCCACGCGCCCCAGGTCGCCCAGGTCGAAGACATTATCCACAACGCTCGGCGCGCTGACCTGCGGCTCCAGGGTAGCCAGGTTCACCTCGATGATGCGGCTATAGCTGGCACCCTCCTGCACCTTGAGCCAATCGGGAACCTGCTGGGGGATGCCCACGGGCGGCACGAGGCCAGCCTTGGCCCCCACCTCAATCGAGAGGGTGGCCAGGGTCATGCGCTCCATCACCGTGAGGAATTCCACACCGTGCCACTCGACGGCGGCGTAGGTGGCCCCATCGGCGCGCAGCTCGCGAGCTGCGCGCAGGGCCAGATCCTTGGCGCTCACGCCGGGGCGGAAGCGGCCCGTCGCCCGCACCAGCACCGTCTCGGGGATGCGGAACCAGGTGCGACCGGTGGCGGCGGCCAAGGCGATGTCGGTGGAGCCCATGCCGCTACCGAAGGCGCCCACGCAGCCGTAGGCGGTGGAATGGCTATCGCTGCCGACGATCACCATGCCGGGCTGGGCCACGCCCTCCTCGACCAGCACCGGGTGCGAGATGCCCCGGCCCACGTCGTAGAAGTGCCTGATACCCTGGCGCTGCGCCCAGCGCCGCACCTCATTCTGCTTCTCGGCCGTCTGCACGGTGGCGGCCGGGGCCACGTGGTCGATCACCACCGCCACGCGCTCGGGATCCCAGACCCGCTCGACGCCCAGCTCCTGCTCCATAATCTTAATGATGCTTGGCGAGAGGCTGTCGTGCATCATCACCAGATCCACCGCCACCGTCGCCACCTCGCCCGCGCGCACCTGCCGCCCGGCTGCCCGGCTTAAAATCTGCTCGCTTAATGTCTGTGCCATGGTCGTCGCTCCGCTCCGCAAGGTAAAAGGTAGAAGCTCTCGCAGCTGCGTCATTTTTACCTTTTACCTTTTGCCTTCACTATTCCGCATACTCATACAGCAACTCATCCACCGTGTTGCCATCAATATCGTGTTCATCGCCGAGCGCCTTGATCCGGGCGGCGGCGACGCGGGCCTGGGCCTCGCTGAGATAGATCCCTAGCTCGCGGGCGCGCTCGGCGATCGCGTGCCAGCCGACCAAGCGGTGCGCCACGGCCACGGTGCGCGTCCGGCCAAACAGGCTCGGGTCGAGCGCCTCGTAGCTGCGCGGGTCGGCCAGCACCGCCTTGGTGTGCATCCCCGCCTTGTGGGTGAAGGCCGTAGGGCTGGTGATGCAGCTGTTGAAGGGGATCGCGATACCGACCATATCGGCCACCATCTGGTCGATCTCGGGCAGCATGCCCACGTTATAGCGGGCCACCAGGGCCGGGTCGATTGTGGCTAGGCGGGCGATGATTCCGCCGAGGGAGGCGATGCCGTTGCGCTCACCAATGCCGAGGATGGTCACATCGATATGGGTAGCCCCGCCCTCCATCGCGCAGAAGGCGTTGGCGATGGCGCAGCCGCCGTCGTTATGGCCGTGAAACTCGATATCGCAGCTCACCGCAGCGCGCACGGCGGAGAGAATATCGTAGACCTCGCGCGGCGCGGCGATGCCGACGGTGTCGGCCAGGCCAATGCGCTGCACGCCGAGGCCGTCGATGGCCCGGTAGACGCGGAGCAGGTCGGGGAGCGGGGTGCGGAAGCTGTCCTCGCAGGAGAAGCGCACCTCAAGGCCGTGGCCCTGGAGGTAGGCGATCACCTCGACGGCCCGCTCGATGATCTCGTCGAGGGTGCGGCCATGGCTCACCTGACGCAGCTGCTCGGAGGTCGCGAAGAGCAGGTTCGCCCCGTGGGCACCAGACTCAACGGCCAGCCGGGCGTCGTCCATATGGCAGCGGATGTGGGTCAGGATGCGGGCGTTCAGCCCACGGCGGGCGATTGTCTCCAGGTCGCGCGCGCTCTGCGGCGAGGCGGCGGGGGAGGTCAACTCGATGTATTCGACCCCAAAAGCATCGACGGCCTCAGCAATCGCCAGGCGCTGCGCGCTATCAAAGCGGGCACCGGCGAACTGCTCGCCCTCGCGCAGCGTGGTCTCAACCAGGTAGAAGCGCTCAGGCAGCGACATAGCGGGGCATCTCCGTTCTCAGTTGGCATGATCCGAACAGCTCGGGGCGGCAGTGGCGCGGCGTGTAGGCGACCGCCGCAGGTACAGGGCCGGGCTTTTTCATCGATACACTCCGTTAGCCAGATACACAAAAGGCCCAACTCACCATCACGTCTGGTGAGCCGGGCCTACACTCGATCTCTCGTGCAAGCAGCGCTAACCAGGCCGCTGGGCCGGCTTCTTCACGCGCTTATCCTGCTTCGAGATGGTAAAAAACACAGAACCGGTTACTTTCGCTCGTCCGGTGACGGGCGGAGTATAGCAGCAGCCTGAAAAGCTGTCAACTTACGAGCCCTTGCGATTCCATTGAGCGATGAGGCCAGGTTTCAGGTGCCAGGTTTCAGCTTTACCGTTTAGCGATGAGGCGATGACGCGCTCCTATCGCGTCATCGTCTCGTCGCTGAACGGTCACGTGTGTTTGAACCATGTCTGAGGCGTGGAGCGGACGCGCTATAATAGCCACCTATAGTAATCCTCTTGGGGTTGTTACGTGGAGTCGAGGCTTTAGCCGGATAAGGCCGGCTAAAGCCTTGACTCCTTCTTCACAACTGGAATAGGACTGCTATATAATGTACGATCGCCTGAGCGCCTATCCTGCGCGCGCCGATGGAACCCTCTGATGCACATGTGGACCTTCCTGACCAACCACGCGCAGGTGCTGCTCTGCATCGCGCGCAGCCAGCGCATGACGGCCAAGGAGATCGCCGAGGTGGTGGGGATCACCGAGCGCGCGGTGCAGCGGCTGATCCGCGACCTGGGCGAGAGCGGCTATATTATGCGGGTGCGCGTTGGCCGGCAGAACCGCTATGTGATCAACACCGACCAGCCCTTGCGCCACCCGGCCCAGGAGGGGCGTCCGATCAGCGAGCTGATCGACCTGCTCGCGCCCCGCCCCACTGCGGTCACCCGCGTGCGATCTTAAGCGGACGTTTGGGTTTGGGTTTGGGTTTGGTATGGTGGACCCCATGTCAAGCACAATCTTTGGGCCAGTTTTCCGTATGGGCGCCTCCCGGCACCCGCTCGAAACACTTGACACTGGGGCCAGGGCGGAGGGCGGGGCTGAGCGGCCCCGGCCGGG
>CAISPW010000215.1 GCA_903887465.1 uncultured Oscillochloris sp.
AGGCCGCTTCAGCGGCCGTCGTCAACCTCGCCGGGGGCTTCAGCCCCCGGCGGGCATCGCCGCACAGGGTAACTTTTGCGGTAGTGCGGTTTTTGGCTTTTGCGGAGTCCTCTTTGTCGCGCGCGGCTCTCGCCTATAGTATACCGTGCAGGCTGCCGGTTTTTGACATAAAAAAAAGCGACCTATGGAAAGGCGAAGCCTTTCCATAGGTCGCTTGTTCGATCCTGGCGCGCGCGCCAGATCTTAAATGGCAGCTAGCCACCCACCACGCGCTCAAGCATCGGGGCGGGGGCGACCGGCTGCGCCGTGCTGCTGACTCGTGCTGGCTCAGAGTGCTGGAACTGTGGCACCAGCACCTGTAGGGTTGTCATCATACGCCGCACATCATTCCAGTTGGCGGCGATGCGCAGATCTTCAATGTACTCAAGCAGCCGGGTCGGAACTGCGGCGCTCGCGGTGCGGGCGATAAAGACCTTCTCGTGCGGTGTCCGCTCATACTCCTCGCCGGGCACAAACAGCTCCTCATAGAGCTTCTCGCCTGGGCGAAGCCCGGTAAAGCGGATGTCGATGTCGTGCCCAACCTGGAGCCCAGAGAGTTCGATCATATCGCGGGCCAGATCGACGATCTTGATCGGCTCGCCCATATCGAGCATAAACACCTCGCCGCCTCGGCCCATGGTGGCCGCCTGCAGCACCAGTTGCACCGCCTCGGGGATGGTCATAAAGAAGCGCCGCATCTCCGGGTCGGTGACGGTGATCGGGCCACCGGCGGCGATCTGCTGCTTGAAGGTCAGCACCACGCTACCACGGCTCCCGAGCACATTCCCAAAGCGCACGGCGACATACGGCTTCCCGCTATTCGCTGCGGTGTGGTGGACGAGCAACTCGGCCACGCGCTTGCAGGTACCCATGATGCTGGTCGGGTTGACCGCCTTATCCGACGAGATCATCACGAAATGCGCAACGCCAGCCGCCAGCGCCGCGTCGAGCAGGTTGCGCGTGCCGAGGATGTTGTTGGTCACCGCATCAACCGGATTATCCTCCATCAGGGGGACGTGCTTGTGGGCGGCGGCGTGGAAGACGATCTCTGGACGATACGCTCTGAAGATGGTGAGGATCCGTTCAGAGAAGCGAATATCGGCGATCACCGTATGGATCTGGACGCTCGATCCCCCGGCGGGGCGGGCGTTGAGCCGCTTAATCAGCTCGTTATAGATCTCGAAGATGCTATTCTCACCGTGGCCAAGGATGATCAACTGCGCCGGTTCGCACTCCAGCACCTGGCGACAAAGTTCGCTGCCGATCGATCCGCCGCCGCCAGTGACCAGTACCCGTCGGCCGTGGATTAGCGCACGCACCGCCGAGACATCGGTTTGGATCGGCTCGCGGCGCAGCAAATCCTCGACCCGGACATCGCGCACCTGACTCCACATAACGCAGTCGCCGATCAACTCGTTGAGGCCGGGGACGATCTTGACCTTGACCCCCACGCCCTCGCAGAGCGCCGTGATCGCTCGGATCGCTTTGCCAGAGACGCTGGCAATCGCAATGATGACCTGGTCAACCTGTTGCTCCTCGACGATCTGCCGGAGCATTTGGCGATCTCCCAGCACCGGCAGGCCGTGGATATGCATGCCGTGTTTTACGGGATCATCGTCGAGGAAACCCACGATGGTGGTCTCCATACGTCTGCTTCGCTGCAACTCGCGCACGAGCATCTCGCCCGCATTGCCGGCCCCAAACACTAGCACCCGGCGCTTCGTACTGGGGCCATGCGGAGGAATTCTCAAACGCTCGGTTAGATTCGGGGACAGACGCAGCAGCATCCGGGGGCCTGCGATTGAGCTGAGGGCCAGCGGAAAAAAGATAAACGGCACCGAGCGCGGGACCCCGATCCATAGCGATGGCCACACGAGGCTGACCGCCTGTAGCACGAACCCTAACAGCACGGCAGGGATCACCGCCGTCGCCAGAAGCAGCAGATCCTCGATCGAGGCATAGCGCCAGAACCGGCTATAGCCCCTTAAAAACAGAATACTTAGGGGAATGAAGAGCAGGGTACTGACCATAAAGGACAAACAGCCTGACCATGAATTTCCGAGATCCCAGCGCTCAAGACGCAGCACGAAGCTGAGATAGACCGCAAGCGGCAGCAGAATCAGGTCGCTGATGAGAAAGTGACGGTTACGAATCGTCGTCATCGGTATCATCGATGTTCCTCCTGAAGTACTCCCCTGTTTCCTGAGAAGTACGGCACTGGCCCGGAGGCACACGAGAACCGCGCGCTATCGATGTGGTGCAGGTGATACCGTGGTGGGTAGGCGGTGGTGATACGGTGATATCGTGGGGTTGGGTTGCGGCGGACGCATGCCCGTAGAATCCGTACGGGTACTCGCTTTGGCGGATTCTCTGCATCCTGACGACTCAAAAACTAATGTACCTTCAGCAGGCTTCGCACGTAGCCGAAACCTTCAGACCTTCGGCGGGCGGGGCTAGACAGGGAGATTCTGTGGGCTTGTGCTTTAATGCCTCACAGGCAGCGCCCGAGGTTCAGCCCGTAGCGCACGGCGTAGCCGCCCAACTTAACCAGTTCGCTGAATACCACGCCACGCCGGTCTCCGGATCGCCACCATTGTGTCGGCCCATAGGCTGAGTCCAGGGGTGGATCATAGTACACATCTACCCCGCTATCGCCGAGATGTTGACGGATCACACAGAGGGCCCGACGGTTGTGGTACCAACTGGTCACAACGAGGATGCGATGAATATGGCGAGCCTGGGCCAGGGCGGCGATCTCACGACCGTCCTCCCAGGTACTCGTCGTCGCCAGCACGTGGATGGCCGTCCTAGGGACGCCGACCTTTTCGATCTCGCGCGCCATCTGCTGGGCAAATGAGATTGCGCCCACAGGCATAGTTTCGTCGCCGGTGATCCAGAGCTCAGGGGCGAAGCCCTGGCGGTACAACTCGATGCCATGCGCGTAGCGACTGCTATCACTGCCCAGCACCACAATCGCATCGACTGGCTGAGGGCTGGGGGACATAGCCAGCCACGTCCCGATCCAGGGTAACCATACGATGATCGCAGCCAGTACAAGGATGCTCAACGTGAGAGCCATCATGAACCGTCTGTTTTTTATCCCCATGGAATTCAGATATCTCTTCATGCATGTGCGTCCTGCGACTAGCATTGCTTGACTGCGGCGTGCAGGCGCTGGCAGACGAGATCGACCTGCTCCTCGCGCATGACACCTGAGAATGGCAGGGCCAGCGAGACCTCGCCCAGGGACTCGGTCACGGGAAAATCACCTAGCCCATAACCGAAGGTCTCGCGGTAGAAGGGCTGCAGGTGGATCGGCGTGAAGTAGGGGCGGCTGGGGATGCCCGCATCGGCGAGGCGGCGCATGATCACATCGCGGCTGGCGGGCGGCTGGATACGCACCACATAGACGAACCAACTCATCCGCGTCGTTGTGGGCGCGATGAACGGACGCTCGACCAGTTCCACATCAGCGAGACGCTGGTTGTACCAGTTCGCCACCTGCGCCCGGTGGGCAAGCAATTCCTCGATCCGCTGGATCTGGGCCAGACCCAGGGCGGCGCTGAGCTCGTCGAGGCGATAGTTGTAGCCAAGCCGGGTGTGGTTCAGCCAGGCGTCGAAGACATCACGGCCCTGGTTACGCAAACTGCGAAACAGCGCGTCCCACCCCTGATAGTCAGTCACCAGCATGCCACCCTCGCCGGTGGTGATCTGCTTGTTTGGGTAAAAGGCGAAGACCCCGGCGGCGCCCAGCGTACCGGCCCGCCGCCCTTTATAGGTAGCCCCGATGGCCTCGCATGCATCCTCGATCACGGCCACGTCGTGATTGCGGGCCGTCTCAAGCAGCGGATCCATATCGGCGGGTTGGCCGAAGGCGTGGACCGGCAGCAGTGCCCGCAGCCGACCCGTTGCCCCCGCGTCGCGCAGGCGTGGCGGGAGCCAGCGGCGGGCGGCAGTGCCACCTGCGGCGAGCGCATCAGCCGCCTCGGCGACCAAGGCCGGGTCGAGGTTGCCGGTGCGCGGATCGACATCAACGAAGATCGGGATGGCCCGCTCGTAGAGGATGCAATTGGCCGAGGCGATGAAGGAGAAGGGCGAGGTGATCACATAGTCGCCAGCTTGGACGCCCGTGGCGATCATGGCTAGGTGCAGGCCGCTGGTACCCGAATTGACGCCAACCGCGTGACTGGTTCCGGTGTAGGCAGCGAACGCCTGCTCGAACGCCTGGATCTGCGGCCCGATGCTCAGCGTCGAGGTACGCAGCACGGCGTTCACGGCAGTGATCTCGGCCTCAGTGAGGTCGGGGGCGGACATGGGGATGGGCGTATTCAACCTGCTACCTCCACATAGTTATCGCGCTGCTCGGAGCCGTGAAGACGAGTCCCGGCGTTAGGCAGGGCTTAGGACTTTAGGCAAAGCCCAAGCTTAAAGCCATCGACACAGGCGATCCACTGATCGTGGCGCACTTGGTGAAGATCAATGTGGTGCATCCCCTGAGCGTTCCATCTTGTTCCCGACGGTTCAAGCAGAGGTGCGCTCATCGCCATACGCTCCTGATAGATCGAGGGGGTCAGGCGGGTCACTTCCAGTGCCCACACACGGTGTCCGTAATGCTGCACATCATCCTGGGCGAATCTGAAAATCCGATCATCCCATGTGATCATGCGACCGCCGGGCCGCGCGATCCGCGCATCGTTGCTGACAATCGGATTAGCGGGATGCGACTGCCATGGTCCGAGCAGATCCTCGGCATAGTACAGGCTCAAGATATCATTGTTCGCGCTCGGGCAGGTAAACATCCACCACAGCCCGTTATGCCTGATCAGCGATGTATCCATGAAATCAGCACCGCTCAGGAGAGTCTTGACATATTCCCAGCGATAAGGAAAGACGGTCGCCTTGTACAGCCGGATAGATTCAGTTCGCGACTCCACCAGCATGTAGAAGGTATCGCACCATTTAAAGGTGTGCGGATACGACATATGGAAAGGCTCAGCCAGTACGATCTGACGATAGGTCCACTTCAGCCCATCGGGGCTAGTCGCCAGAGCAATCTCACCTTTTCGCGTTCCTACGTTATAGATTTCGGCGAACAGGTACCACATTCCCGCATCGTATAACATGAAAGGGTCGGCGATGAAGCGCGCGCGGGCATCCGTAACGCTTCTACACGTAAGAACCGGGTTTTTGATTTGTGCCGGTGCGGTGAGCTGAAAAGGGCTAGGGCCGGTATAGATTGCTATCGCCCAGTCAGTTTTTCGCTGCATGGGCGATAGCGGTCGCAGCAATGATTTAAGATGGCTATTCATCTCTTTTCGAGTATCCTTTCGCGAAGTCCGCTTTTAGTCACGGCACTCAACTGCTAACAGACCATGACCAAATCAACGCGATCTTCGGTCATGACACCTGATAACGGCAGCGCCAACGACAACTCGCCTCGGTGATTCAATCGGATCAGATGGCGCTCATCGCAACGACCGAACCGGGATGTTTGTCGGCTCCATTATGCTCAAACTGGGATGTTTGTCCTGATCTGTCATAACGGGCCTGGCCGGTATACCAACCACAGTGGTATTCTCTGGCACAGAGCAGAGGACAACGGCTCCGGCACCAATGGTGACATTATTGCCGATGACGATATCGCCAAGGATTGCCGCGCCCGTGCCGATAGCCACGTTATCACCGATACACGGGGCACCGAGGTTCGATATGCCGATGACGGACACACCGATGGTAACCCCGTGGAGCAAAGAGACATTGTTACCCATGACTGCCGCCGGGTGGATGATCGTCGGGCCGTAGTGCAGAATCTGTAGCCCAGGACCCACCGAGGTGTACGGCAAGAGCTCTAGCCCGGAGTACATGCGAACCAATGGATAGAAAACCCGGTGGCAGACATAGGCCCCCCAGGCAAGCGGGTTGCGCCGCGTGCCCCAGAGCCAGTGCCCGATGCGGTAGTAGAGGATGCCCGCGAACGAGGGGTGCGCGTAGAGAATCTTGATCAGCAACACAAGAAACGCGCCGTCGGAGTACCTGCGCACGTCCTGCCGTATTGCGTCAAGCGTTTGGGCAAAGGTCATACTTCTCGCATGCGGTTCAGCCATAGCCTCCCCCCGTTTCTCCCTCACAACCAATCCCCATCCAGTTCAGCCGGGTCGCTCCCTACGTTGAAACGGCCGACCTTGCGGTCGATCACGCGCATCAGGCCGGTCAGCACCTTCCCTGGCCCAACCTCCACAACCGTCGTGGCCCCTGCCGCCACCAGTTGCCGCATCGAGTCCACCCAGCGCACCTCGCGGGTCAATTGCCCGCGCAACTCGTGGCGCACCGCTTCCGCCGTAGCGAGCCAGTCAGCCGAGGTATTGCCGACGACCGGGAGGGTAGGGCGGCGGATCGGCGTCGCCGCCAGAACCTCCAGGAAATCTGTGGTCGCCGTCTCCATCAGCGGGGTGTGCGGTGCCACGCTGACCTTGAGCGGTGTGGGCGGGAACGCACCTGGCTGCGCCTGGACATAGCTCGTAAAGACCTCGAGCGCCCGGCGGTCGCCAGCCACGACGAGCTGCCCAGGGGCGTTATCATTAGCGATGGTGATCACCGCATCGGTAGCCTGGGCCGCCTGCGCGCAAAGTTGCTCGACGGTTGCGCGCGGCATCCCCAGCACCGCCAGCATCCCGCCGGGCGCGACCGTCCCCGCATGGCGCATGGCAAGACCACGCGCACGTACCAGGCGCAGGGCATCGGCGAAGGTGATGGCGTCGGCTACCACCAGCGCGCTATACTCCCCGAGGCTATGGCCGGCCAGGGCCAGCGGCCACATCGTCTCGCCCCTACGTTCACGCAGAGCCTGCCAGACGGCGATGCTCGTCACAAAGATCGCTGGCTGCGCATTGGCGGTATCGTTCAGTTCCGGCTCGGGGCCGCCGAAGCAGAGCCCCGAGAGCGCGAACCCAAGCAGATCGTCCGCTTCGGCGAAGACCTCGGCGGCGGCGGGCGAAGCTGTCGCCAGCGCCTGGCCCATCCCGACGAACTGCGAACCCTGGCCCGGGAAGAGTGCGGCAAAGTCTGTTGCCATGGATATTACCTCACATGCTTGTTCGTCTTGAGGACTGTTAAGAGCGTTAGGAGGCTACGACAAGGGCAACGGCGATTCTGCGCGAGTGCGCGAAGCTAATGGTCCAGACGCACAGACCTAATGCCTCAGCGCGTGATTGCGCACCACCGTACAGATAGATGTGTGGCCGGTCATAGCCATCACCAACGATCTCAAGCTCGTGCAATTCTACGCCACCAACAGCCATGTAGGCCAGTCCTGTACCCAAAGCCTTTGCTGCAGCCTCCTTCGCCGCGAAAACCTTCGCTAGGTTGTGTACCCGCCCTCCGCAGAACCGTTGTTCAGCAGGCGTGTACACCAATTCGAGAAAGCGTGAGCTGTGGCGGGTAAACAGGCGCGACACCACCTCAATGTTAATGATATCGATCCCAATGCTCAACCTAGGATGGGCCCGATCTACTAACACACAATGCTCGTTTCCGTGCGAATGAATGCACAGGGCGGTACATCACAAATCGTGAGATCGAGTACGTAGTTCTCAGTCCCATTGGCTAACCGCCCGATGCTTTCGAACCCTAGCTGCCCGTACAGATTGGCGACCATTGCATTTTTTGTTGTGGGTATGTAGACCCCATAGATCCGTTGAACCCCGTAGGCTCTCGCCGCATCAGCCATGGTCCGGAGCATGAATCGCTCCATCTGCCGACCGATCACGCGGCAACTCATCAACCAGGTATCGATCTCCCATGTTCCAGCATCATCGGTATTCTGTCTGGTAACTATGAGGCCGACCAGGCCATTGTCACCAAAGCGATCGCGCAGTTTAACATAGCAGGTCCAATACTCATCCGAGGCCATCATCCGGCGGAGTTGCTCTTCCGAGTGGCGCCTGGTTGTCAGGTTAAACTGATTAGTCTTACCGATCAACTGCACTACCCGTGTCAGCACCGGCTCGTTGAAAGAACCCGCCTCGGCAACCATGTTGAGGTTACAGAGAAACTCTTCCAGCGATCCGGCAGTTGTACGCAGTTCATCGCGCAAGGCATTCGCCTGATAGCTCTGGTGGCGCTCCAGATCTTCCTGCGATAGAGCTAGAGCTTCAAAGTAGCGCCCCCGCTCAAGGGCGGCAACAAAATCGGCCGGGTCAGGGCCAAGCTCCGGCACTGCCACATCGGGCAACTCGCGACGCACGAGTGCCCGCTCGACCGGGCTATCGTCCAGAAAGACCAAGCTATCAATACCAAGGTTAAGCTGGTCGGCGATCGCACGGAGATTCGTCGGCTTATCAAGCCAGTTTGCGTGGAAGGCAACGAAATCACTGAGTTGGAGGATCATGGCATCGTGGTGCAAGAAAGGAGACTTGGCATCAACCTCGTTGTTCTTTGAGCAGACTGCGAGCAAAATGCCGCGCGCCTTTAGTTCTACCGCGTAGCGCTGTATTTCCTGGTAAGCCTCGCCGACCGCAGAGGGTGGCCCAAGGCGAATGCCCTCCAGCCCATCTTCGCCGATCACGCCACCCCAGAGTGTATTATCGAGATCGAGTACAAGTACCTTACGCATAAGCCCGAGCCCAGCACGGATCAGGGCAACCTGATGATCCACTAGGAAGGGTAAGGCTTCGGCACCAGGGTATTGTTTCGCGGTGTGCCAGTACGTCGCATCGTTCCACACTCGCCGACCATAACATGCCGAAACGTGATCTAGATCGAGCAGAGTTACCGCAGCCGGGGCGCTGTCGAGTAAGTACCGATTGATCTCGCGCAGCATGTGCCCTCTGCCACCGCGAAACGCCAAACTAAGGTGTCCGTACGAGTCGACCGCCGGCTGATCGAAATTGTGCTGGATGATGCGGCATGCTTGCCTTTGGAGCAACGTTTCCCAGAGTTGCTGAATCTCGGTGACGACTCGTCTGACCTCGCTATCTGGGTTGTCAGACCATGCCGATAGGTTCGCATCTCGCCAACTGGTGCCAATCACCACCACATCGGGTTCAAACCGGTACAGATCCGAGGTAGGGTTGAGGATCTCTTGCTGTAGATTTCCGTATGGCGCAATATATAGATCCGCGCTGATACCGTCACGAAAGCAGGCGAGACGCAGCAGTGGTACGAGCAGATCGGGGGTTGTACTCATCAGAATGGCGATGCGGGCTAGACGAGTAGCGGGCGGCCCTCCCCGGCGGATCAGTCGCTCGAACACACGTGCGGCTTTACTTAGGAAGATAGGGTCTTCTTGGCCGGAGATCGCCTGCCGCAGGTCAGCAAAGGCATCCGAGAGTAGCCCAAGCTGGCCCCGCAGGCGGGCGCGTGACAAGTAGGCATCGTGGACCGCCCCGGTACTCCGGTCGATTACCTCGCCCCAGACGCCCAACGCCAGATCGCTCTGTCCGCTGATCTCCAGCATGCGGGCGCTCAGCCACAACCCCATAGCATTCTGTCGCCACTGCGAATCCGCACTGAGGCGCATCTCAAGCGCCTCAGTGCGGAACATCCCACATCTCTCAATCGCAGCCAGATAGGTATCCAGCAATGCTTTGTCGTATTCCTGGAACACATTGACAAAGTTATCAATCAATGAGAGCAAATCGGCATCTGCGCACTGAGTGAGCAGCGCGCTCGCGATAGTCTCATTGAGCTTGAGATATTGAATATCAAGAGAAATATGATTAGGCACGAAGTTCCCTCCTCTCTGTGGTGCCGAGCGTTGGTGTGCTATCGCCTTCGCCTTGCTCAGTCTCAGCTAGAGCACGTTCACGCAGGACAGGGAACGTCGGGCTAGGCTCAGGTATCTTACGGGCATTATTCAACAGGTGCAGGAGATCTGCCACGGAGCGAATATTCGCTACCTCGTTGGTGGTAAAGCGCACGCAGAATTCGGCCTCGGTGGCCAGCACCAGATGCACCATTGCCACTGAGTCCCAGTCAGGATAGTTGGTGACAGACAGTTCCTCAGAGATGCGTAATGTAGGGTCATCAAAGATATCACGGAAGATTGCCTGAAGGCGGTAGAGCATGGTTCGTCCCTCGCTCTCTAGTACCATTCCGGGCCTATGGCGGAAGGTTACCCGAGCTGGAACACCAATCGCAGTTGCATAATCAGGTATATCGGTCATTGCAAATGAGCATGCGCCCAGGGTTGCGTAGCGTCCCAACTTCTTCATCTGCAAGACGACGGCGTTCGATCCAAGCAAGGCACCTTCATCCATCATGCTTGCACCTAAAACCCGCCCACCAGGTGAAACTTGGGTAAAATCGCCCAGAACCGCGTCATGACCAATGGAGGCAAAGTTATTGACAATGGCATACTGCCCGATACGGGCGTTCGGGCACAGTATCGAGTGGACTCCGATGTAGGTTCCGATACCAATAGCAACGTCGTCCGCTACAATTACCGACGGATCGATGATCGTCACCGGAATCCATCCTAGGCTGAGGACACGTTCTACGACCTTGGCTCGTGCGCTATTATCACCAATCGAGCAGATGAAACAGGGCTTCTCCGATAGCTGGGCGTCAACCTCTTCAGGAGAGCCAAGCACCGGGTAGCCGTAGATGACCTGGCCATTCTTGGCGGGGTCATCATCGCAGTAGCCCAGGATCGCGTAAGTGGGGCGTGCAGTGTTGTAGTGTTGGACAGCCCAGACAACTTCCTTACTGAAGCCACCGCTCCCCACCACGATGAACTGTCGCTGCTTAGGCATGGGTTACCGCTCCTCCATAGTAGGGCGCTTGAATGGATCCCATGAACTCCTGAGAACATTGAGTTGCAAAGCTTGTTATAGCGTCGCTTAGTAATTCATTAATTTTAGATCACAAAAACTCAGTTTTATTAGCGCCTACATAATCTCGCGAACTAGCATGAAGGCTTCAGCGGCCATAGTGCTGACGGTGCCCCCGCGCATGCGGGCCAGAGCCTCAAGCGACCGGAGCGATCGCGAGTGTGGCGGTGCTTTGATCTGCGTCTGGTAGCACCTCATCGCCTCGAGTTTGCGTCCCAGGTGATCCGAGATGTTGACGAAGACCGTCGGTGTGAAGGTGGCACTGCCAAATGGTGAGGCCCAGTCGGTCTCTGACAAGGTCTCGTAGCAGAGTAGTCGACGCACCGGGCACCCGTTGATCGGGCGCGAGGCTACCAGCGCTGCCTGGTAGACCGCCTGATGGTCACCGTGCAAGTCTCCCTGGTAGGGGATATAGACAACCTCGGCCCGAAGTTCAAAAACGAGCTTCTTGATCGCATCGGCGAGAGCATACCCTGGCATGGTATCGAGTTGAGGTGCAGGGAAGTCGAGAAAGTGGATGCCGGAGCCACCCAGGAGCGCATGAGCTGCCCGAAGTTCGCGAAAGACCTCCTCTACGTACTCTGGCGGAAAGATCTCCGGGATGCCGCGTGTGACCACCACGGTATGAACTGCATCGCCCTGGTCGGCGTGTCGTGCCATGACCCCGCCGCAGCCAAGTACCTCGTCATCAGGGTGTGTAGCGACCACCAGCACATTCACAGCGTCGTTCCTTTCCTAGAAGATGTCCGACAGCAGCAGGCTAAACCGCATAGGTGGCGGGTCGCTCGTGAGTGGCAGGTAGCACAGGCGTAGCCGATAGTCACTACATCGGGTGATGTTGGCGAGATCGAAGCCGGCAGCCCGGGCATGCACACCGCTCATGCGCACCCTCTTCGCGCCAGTATGGGTAACGAGTGCGCCCAGATCGCGACTACTGCAATCGGGCCATTCGGTCTGTAGATCGAGTACCGTGAGGGTTCCGTCGTCTGGTAACTTGTAAATAATTGCCAGGCGGTCGTTGACCAACTCTGCTTGGTACGGGCTCGCATAGCTGCGCCACTGGTAGTAGGTTGCATCAGACGGGTGTACGATCTCGTCGCCTAGGCGGAAACGCTCCAGGGGTAGAATGGATGCGGTCGGTAGGGGCGGCTGGTCGGGCTGCCAATCATAGAGTTCGCTCTCTACCAACTCGCGCCAGCCAAAGCTGTGCTTGAGTACTAGGAACGAGTTGGCGTTCGGGAAGCTCAACAGGAAGGGCACACCACGAGATCGAGCGGCACTGATCGCTGCACTGAAGAGCTTGTAGAAGTTTGCAAAGCCCCGGTGCTGCGGAGCAACCATCAGACTGATGGATAGACAGTAAGGGTATTCGGTTCCATCGTTGGCTAGTAGCTTCTGCGCAACCATCCCGCTATGGCCAATCAGCACGCCATCGTCGCTGTAGCCGAGCGTGATCAGTGGATCACCGTAGGGATTGAGGAAGTAGTACTGCGCCCATCGCTGGTGATCGAGTTCACGGTCAAAGCATATGCGAAAGAGCACCGCTACATCGTCAACAATCGAACGAGCCTCTTCAACGGATGTGAGTACCTTGATCTGCATACCATCGCCCCTCTAGTGGCTCCACCATCTAGTGACTGATGTTCTCACGTTCCTGGAGCAGACTCAGTCTCAGTGCAGGCCGTATCGGTACAGGTTCGTCCTCGACGAGGCTCTCTACCACACAGAGGGCGGGGCTACCCATGAACTCTGGCACCAACCCCTCGGCGCTAGGATCCACCCCCTCGCGCTTGATCACGACGATCAGGACACCGAAGATGATCTTGAGATCGAGCCAGAAACTCATGTGATCGACGTACCAGACATCGTGGGCCAGAATATCTTCCCAACTCTGCTCACTGCGTCCAAACAGGGCTGCTAAACCGGCAACCCCTGGTTTCACCTCGTGGCGGCGATTCTGTTCGGGCGTATAACGGCTAAGGTACTTGACCGGGAGCGGACGCGGCCCGATCAGGCTCATCTCACCGCGCAAGACATTGAACAGGCCAGGCAATTCGTCCAGGCTCGTGCTACGCAGGAAGCGCCCGAGCGGAGTAATGCGCTGGTGATCGGGGAGGAGTCGCCCCTCAGAATCCCGTGCATCGGTCATGGTGCGAAATTTCAGGAGCCAAAACGGCCTACCGTGCAATCCGGCTCGCTCTTGGCAGAAGAGGATTGGTGAGCCGAGCTTGATCCGTATAAGTAGGGCCAGCAGCACAAGGATCGGCCCAACGAACATAAGTGCACTGAGTGCAAGCCCCAAATCGAGCAGACGTTTGCCCAGTTTGAGATACATAGATACACCCTCCATCAAATCAAAGCAGATCTAAGGCGCACCATATTACGTGATTACCCTGGGATCGAGCGAGGCTCGGGGACAATCAGACCTTTTGTCCGTAGTAGATAGGCATATTCTGCCAAAACCTTCTCGAACACGTGGCGCTCATCGAAGCGTTCAAGCGCGATGCGGCGACTCATTCTGCTCATAGAGCCTAGGCGTACAGGATCATCTAGAAGCGTAGCGAGCGCTGCAGCCAGTCCTAGCACATCACCTAAGGGCACCAGGATCCCATTCTTCCCATGCTCCACAGCTTCTCGGTTGCCTTTGACATCAGTCACTACGGCCGGCACTTCCATCATTGCGGCTTCCATAACCACCCGTGGAAGCCCCTCTAACAGCGAGGGCAGAACCAGCACATCCATCAACTTGTAGAGGAGGGGTAGGTCTTCATTGGGGCGGTGACCGAGGAAATGGCAGTACTCCGCAATACCAAAGTCTCTGGCCACTTCGGGGCTGACCGCATCGGGCCTCCCAAGATCGGCCTCACCAACGATCAGGAAACGCACGTTCCGCCCTTGCCGAACAAGTTCTTGACCTGCAGCGAGGAAGTCGAATAAGCCTTTGCGTCGAGCGGCTAGACGTCCGACAAAGCCGACAACGTGGGATCCCGAAGGTAAGCCGATGACCGTACGTTGTCGCTGAAGCTCGTCAGTGCTGACACGGTTAGGGTCGAAACGAGTCAGATCAATGCCGTTCCCAAGGTGCTTAATTTGGGTGGGCCGACAGATCCCTTCAGCAATCGCCGTCTGGAGATCTTCTTGGTTTTGCGACAGGATCCTATCAGAGCAGCGGGCAGCGATCGTTTCGAGGGCAATGTAAAAGCGGCGCGCCCGTGCAGACATCTGATCGTGGAAGAAGAACCCATGTACTGTATTGATCACAATTGGCACACCTGCCATCCGTGCCGCTAGCTGGCCCAACAGTCCAGGCTTGGGGGTGTGGGTATGCACGATCGTGAATTGCTCACGGTGCATCACTTGATAGAGGCGGGCCAATGAGACCAGATCCGCCCCCGGTGTGATCTGGCGTGTCATCTCAACCGGAATATGGCGAATACCTGCAGCCTCAATCACCGACACAGACGGCCCATCTGCGGAGATACCCACCACCTCGTAGCCAGCCCGTTGGATGCTGAGCAACTGGTTCAGCAACAGACCGTGAATGGACGCCGAGATGGTCGTGATGTGCGCAACTTTGAGCTTGCTCATAGCACTAACCTTTCAACAGTGTTGGCGTAGGTTTGGTATTTCTCGAATCTCCAGGAATTACCGTGATTGAAAATCAGGTTATTCGGCTTCAGGAAGAACTAAAACGGCAATTCCTGAAGAGCCTGTTTCTCAAACCACACTTTAGTCTGCTCATAAACATAGCGATAAAAGTTGATACGCCGCAATTTAAGTTCCTCGCCACGATACTGGTGAGATTTCGCGAGATTATGGGCCGCCATCTTTTCCATACGTTGTGGGTTCGTCACGATTGCACGAATCTTGTCTGCCAGGGCATGCACATCACCAGGGGGTACCAGGTCCTCTGGTGGTAGCAGTTCAGGAATCCCACCTACAGTTGAACCAATACAGGGTAATCCGCGTGCCATCGCCTCAATCATGGCACGTGGCAGACCCTCGGTACGCGACGGCAGAACAAATAGATCGGCCTGATCCAGTTCTGCGCGGACAGCACCTTGGGTACTCAGTTGTCCCCGAAAGAGTACACGCTCTCCCAGACCTAGTCTCGCAGCACGAGTTTCCAATTCCGCTCGGTACGTACCATCACCGACCAGAACGAGTTTTAGATTTAAACCATTACTTATACAGAGAGCAACAGCATCGATGAGTACATCTGGAGCCTTATACAATTGCCCGAACATACCTACGCTGATCAATGAAAATAGGTTTCTCTCATATTTAAATACGCGCGGTATTGATATAATTGCTGAATCTGTCAATTCAACATCTGAATAATAGGTCGCAAACGCATTTAATCTTGATGGATAGCGACGCTGTAGTGCATATTCGGTGACATACGCAACGGCGCAAGCTCTGGCGCATTGGTACCGCAACTGATATGCGGACCAATAGCGAAAGAAGGGGCGTAGTGGGTGCCTCACAGCCCCGGGTGAAAAGACATCAAAAGGGTCACCGACAACTTCCACTCCATATGGATGACCAGTCCGGTACAATTTAGGTAGGATACAGGACGCAATTTGTGATCCAAGACGCAGAATGATGAAATCTTGCGGTTTGACAACATTTTTAGCAACGCTTTGAACTTCGCGTGACCGCAAGAGGTACTGGAACGGACCGAGATAGTCCGGTACTGCGGCAAATTTGACCCCCTCTCCGTCGGCTCTTTGCCAGTCTTCGCCCTTGGTTGGAACATTCCGCACACGCGCTACTACCCGCACCTCATTGAAAACATCGAGATAGCGTCTCCAGAAGTTGTAAGGAAACTGTGTTTGTGTCCAGATAGAATTGTCAGGTGTACGATCAAAATGATGTTCTAGAGCAACAATAACTCTGTTCATACAGAAACCTCCATATCCTCGCTGCTGGAGATTGACTATAGCAATCCTGCGCAGGATTGCTATAGCAGTCCTACCGAGGTTGTGAAGCCACTTGATTGGCTATCGCTGGTCTATTAGAGGACTCGACCCATCTGGTGATCTCTTACAAAGTGCTGCCCGCACGAACGATCCACGTTCCCCTTGCCCAAGTATTTACACTTTTTCAGAGCACCTTAGCCTTGCCGTGCGTGCGACCAATTTCGATAGGGCAGAAGAGTAGTCATAGCTAGCACCAATACTGGCAAGAATCCATTCTTGATAAGATCGAAGATATCATTATCAAGATCTGAGGTGAGAACAATAATGCCTAGATTAATCAGCAGGGGGGCAATCAGCAAGCGGGGGTCTGAAGGATCGAGTGATGCGACGAAGCCCCGGATATACCTCACCAGAAACCCCCACATAAGGAACGCAAATGGTACACCAACCGGGCCAAAATTGAGCATTGCTTCACCGGCTAGCCCGTAAACTTTCGATGATTGCTGCCTTATAGGAATGTACGAACCCATACCATATTGAGCATCAGTACCCTCCTTCTCTTTGCCCGGTTGCCGTTCCATCATCGAGCGTGGGATGAGTATTGAGACGGCACTGAGATATGTTCTCCCCATAGCATACGTGTAATCACTCGTAGGTGATGTTATACGATAGAGAAGAAACGATTGGATATCACTACGTCCAAGGTCGCCAAGTAGAGTATTTTTTAAATTACGTCCTGTCGATTCTTCCAGCGCAACCCGGGACTCAGAACTGCTTAACGCTTGGACTGCATCGAGACCTACACCTTTGAAGAAGCCGTAGAAATACATAAAAACAATAAGATAACAGGTACCTATAAAAATAAGTTTTCTAGGTACAGGGCGAACCCAAAAATGAATTACTCCCATGGCCCAGAAAAGTGCCCACACAGTATTGCTACGACTACCGCGTAAGCCACCAAAAAGAATGCGCAACCCAAAGAATACAATTATGACAAAGATTATTATTGCCCAGGAACGCCCACGATTATGCGATCTTGCATAGACTGCGTAGGCAAAGATTGCAAGAACGGGGAAGCTTTCAGAGATCATAAAGATCCATCCCATCCCTTGCCCCCGATCTCCTAGCATACGTAAGTAGGTCGCGTTCGCGATATAGGCTTGAATTCCACCAGAATCCTTGTAGACTTGTATTTGTACAAGTACAGTGATTAGCATTGCTATGAAGATAAACCGCCAGTATGATGTTAGGTTCAGTTTCCATAGCTTTGTAGCCGATTTCTGCATTGGTTTAGCCATAGCTTTGTAAGACGCCCGATAAACGATCAACCCAAGTGCATTCAAAGCCGCCATCCATCCTAGCCATGGGCGCCAATCAGTGGGCCATGTGGTATCGGTATCGATGGTCCAGCAAGCCCAATAGATATGCAGCAACGGTGCGAGAAAGAAGAAGTACCATCCATATAAACCGAGGATACCCACAATATCAAAAGTGTCTACCTTACCACGCAACCAATCAATGGCATCAACACCAGTTATGCATCCACAAAACAGTACAGGAACAATAAACCAATGCAGCATCTGATCCGATATGGCCGTAAATCCAAGTACCAACAGCAGACAGATGTAGCAAGCTAGTAGCCAGTTGTTGGTAGGCATACGTGCATCACGTAAGACTCGAAGCGCTCTGTGGTTTGTTAATAGGTTTTGCACGGTTTTTGTAATTCCTAGTACTAGCGCGCACTGTGGACTCCGTCCTTGCGCAGATTGTGTACTATAGTCTTTCAGATAATGATTCTGGAAGGATTGGCATGAAAGGCTCCGAGCAGCGCATCTGTATGCGGTGTGGGAACAACCTTCCAGATTCTTTATCTGAAGATCTATACCACCAACGGCATCTGGCAGCCAGGGTCGCCCATCGCTGCCGTACCAAACGCGGCATCAGGAATCATGCAGATCTCGTTGTGGTACTATACAGTCTTGCGAGTTCATGTATCCCAACTCGGAGATTAAAAGGACTCTGTTCAATCATATGATAGGCTGTAGCCTGATTGATTTCTGAATTTTTGTGCTGACTATTTTTGATCGCGCAAATTTTCTCTGCCCAGATGGATGTTGGCTGTGAGAGCGCTAGGGGATGGAGCAGGTGACTTACAAGACGGGCTTCATCAGGGATGACATCAGAAAATACACAGGGACAACCTGCAGCCTGGGCTTCAATGAGGGCCAGACCTAAGCCTTCAATGAGCGAAGGCATTAGGAAGGTATCAACGGCTCCACGTAACAGTTGTGCGATATCGGATCGTTCTCCGGTGAAGATGACTCGATTTGTTAACCCTACCTCGGCGACCCTTTGCTCGATCTGTGAGCGCAGGTTGCCGTCGCCGATCAGCAGCAGGTGCATCAATGGCTCACGGCGAGCAATCTCAGCCGCAATGTCGAGCAGAAAGCTATGGTTCTTGACCTCGACAAAGCGTCCGACGTGTCCAATCACGAAGGCATCAGGAGGAATATGGAGTTGGGCGCGGACTGAGACGGGATCGACTGCTTTGCGGAACGGAGCCATATCAATCCCGCAGTAGAGTACGTGCCAGCGGGAGTCTATCGTCCATGCCGATCCGAACAGCGCCTCTGCCGCTTGCCGACTCACGGCGAGTCCAACCGTTGCATTGGCACGAATCTGCTGCTCCATCAACTCGAAGTAGAGGCGACGGATGAGTTTTTGCCCCTGCTTAGGGCTCGTCGTGTGGCTGTGGGCAATGCGCACGGGCACTCCGGCTTGCCGCGCCAGACGCATCACGAATCCGCTGTAGTGATGGACGTGGCTGTGGACGACAGCGTAGGGTCCGTAGGTGTGCAGGATCTGGCGAAAACTCTGGGCATAGCGCCAGGGCTGCTCAGGATGAAGGCATGGGATGATGCGACTACCGAGGGTGCGGATCTCTTCGTCATACGCGCATGGCTGATCGGTATGTACCAGGAAGTCGAAGTGGAACTGCGTGCGCTCGCTGTGGCGCAGCATGCCCATCAGCCATGTCTCAGTTCCACCACGGTTCATCCCACCCACGACGTGCAGAATTTTGATAGGCTCTGTGCCACGCATGCGCGTTTACTCCTCAGTAGTCGTTGTCGCCAGAGGCCGATGCAGGGCATAGCCAACAATCAGTACACTGCCTACCGTCCGCACGATGACTGCGATGAGCAATACCATGGCACCACCGACTAGGCCAAGCGTAGGGATCAGCCAGAGACAGCCGATCACTGTAACCATCACCACCACCACGAAGAGCACGAGCATTACCTTTAGGTGTCGCGTGGCGGTGATCGCGTCGCCAAGAAATGAAACGGGGTAGCTGAACAGGCTCACGAGCATTATCCAGAGGAGAAGATCGACGTGATCCGCATACGCCGCGCCGTAGATCACGGTCAGGATCTCGCGCCCGCCAAGTAGTGCCACCAGACAGCCAGCAAGGCCGAGCAGCGTACCTAGCGTGATGAGCTTGAGGAGCAGCCTACGAAAATTTGTATGTTCGCCGCTCGCGTAGTACCGGGCTAGTCGGGGCAGCGCCGAGACGCCCAGCGCCCCTATGACGGTCGTCCCTGCTACCTGAAGGTAGGCAATCGCCGCGAAGATGCCCAGCGCACGCTCGTCAAGGTAGTGTTCGAGGAAGTACCGTGGGATGCTGGAATTGAGTGATACCAACATCATGACCGCGCCGAGCGGCAGCGCGAGCCACGCCAGACGTAGGAGTTTCTGTGGCTCCCAAGGAAGATCGCGTGCTTGCTTATCAGGTGCCTGTGCTTGAGGGATGGGGGTACGATGTAGCATGAGGGAACCGCTACGGAGATCGTAGCCGACCAGTACTCCGGCCCAGACACAGACTAGCGCACCGATACCCCAGAGAAGATTGCCCGTCACGGCGATGGCGATGCTCAACATCACGAGTGAGAGCGTCCCTCGAATGATGAGTGATTTGGCGATGCGCTCCATGCGCTCGCGTTGCTGCAGAAGCCCATAGAATATGTCGCTGAACGACTCGCATGCCTTCGCTAACCCAAGGCCCAGGATGACAAGCCCGGTCGCCAGGGAGTAGCCAGAGATCAACACTAGCGCGATGATGATCAACAGGGCGAGGGCAGTCGTCATGAGCCGCAAGCGCAGGTAGTCACTAAAGGCGTACTCTGTCCGTGCGTCAGTCGCCTGGATCTCGCGGAGTTGTAGGTTGGTAAACATAAAAACTGGTGCCGTGACCGCTAACCCGAGCGCAAAGCGCCCGACCATTTCCGGCGATCCAAGCCTCGCTAGCGCGATGAGCATACCCCACTGACACGCAGCGTAGATCACGTTACCCACAAACGTCCACGAGAAGTTGGCGCGTAAGGAGAGCGCTGTGACCTCGTTGTGCGCTGCCTGCAAAGGGATCGAGGGTTGTATCGAAGTGGCTTTGGGGTCAAGGTATTCAGGCATATGTGAATTTCCCGGAGAAGCCGTCTTACTCAGGTGCGAGAATCTCCACCCGTGCGATCATGTTCCAGCGCAGTTGGTCGCTCCAACTGTTGGGGGTGATGTAGACGGTGTAGAGTGTCTCGCCGGTGCTGTTCTTGCCAAGCGGGCTGATCCGGCTGACCCGGCCAGTCAGCGCGATGTCGGGCAGTGCGTCGAAGCTGATTGTCGTCGCCGCGCCGGGTGCAACCTTCACGACGTTGAGGTCAGTCAGTTCGCTGGCCTCAAGTTGCCAGGCCGAGGTGTCGGCCAGTTGTATGGCCGGTCGGTCATTGCGCGGAATTTCACCCGGCGCTACATTGACTGCGGCAACCACGCCGTTCATCGGGGCAACGAGGGTGGCCTTCTCACTGTTGTGTTCGGCCTGCCGCACCTGAAGTTTGAGCTGCTCAACCGAGGCGGCAGCGAGATCCAGGTCAGTCTGCCGAGGGCCAGCAAGCAGTTCGTCGAGCCGCACTTGGGCTGCAGTGACCCCGGCCGCTGCTTGCTCAATCGCGCCGCTGTGCATTTCCCGGTTGAGCTGATCGAGCCGGGCCGCCGCATCAGCCTCCTCAGCGCGCACACCCGCCAGGACATCGCTGGTTGCCCCTGCTAGCAATGCGTCAAGCCGGGCCTGGGCCGCACGTACGCTGGCCTCGGCGTCGGCGATGCCGCTGATCTCGTTCTTCTGCGCGACCTCGTAATCCACCTGGGCGCGCTGCAAGGCCAACTCGGCGTTGGCTACTTCGAGCCGACGCTGCTCAAGATCAGAAGCTAACGCCTCCACCTGGGGGTCATTCAAGGGTCGATCTTTGGCCATTCGCTGATAGTTCCAGTAGGTCGTACTGTAGACCTGCTGGGCGGTGCGCAGTTGGTTGGCGACCTCTTCGATGAGCCGTCGTGCTTGCTCTTTAGCTGCCGAGAGGGTGTTGCGGCGCTCGCTAAGGCGCGTGCGAGCCTGATCACAGTCGGCTGTCGCCACCTGCACGTCGGTCTGCTTCGGCCCGGCTTCGAGAACCGCGCGGCGCGTACGGGCTAGGTTGAGCCGCGCTTGGGCCGCTGCCACGTCGGTCGGGCTGACGCTTTCGCGAGCCTGGCGCAACTGGGCCTGGGCCTGGGCCAGCACCGCTCGGGCCTGGCTAATCTCGCTGGAGGTGGCACCTTCGATCATCCGCTCGTACTGGGCCTGACCCTGGATCAGCGCGGCACGGGTTCGCTCCACTTCGAGATCGAGGTCGCCGGTGTCGAGCCGGGCCAGCGGCGCGCCTTTCGTGACCGTAGCGCCCTCCTCGACCAGCACCTCGGCCACGCTCAGCCCTCCGGTTGGGAAATTAAGCTCGACCGAGCGCACTGGCACCACGCGCGCGTCGACGACGACCGCCTGGCGGGCCTGCGGCGCAGGCGCGGCCACGGCGATATTCGGCGATGGCGTGACTGATGCGCTGGGAGATGAGACCGCCGGAGCCGCGCCGCACCCGGCTACGCCAATGAGCAGTAGCCCAAGCAGTGGCACACGAGCGATGCCGAAGCGGGTAACGTCCTGTCTAAGCATGGCTGACTCCCAAATCCCACGCTCTTGCGCGGGGCTTCTCGCGATCAAGCGTCTCGCTCCACTAGCTTTCGGATGCGCGCTCCCCTGCTTCCGCAACGTGAGATCGGGGGCGGGTGAGGGTGATAATCTCCCTTGGCCTGCCGACCGCTCTGGCCCTGGCGGGCAGATCGTCGCCGACTACGGAAGATTCGTCCTCGGCGCTATCCCGCAGGGCGGATCGCTGGGGCACGGGCGTAAAGGCGTAGCTGCTGCGGCTGCCCCGCGAATTACGAGCTTGATTGAGGACGGTGCCCAGGATGTGGGTTTGCGATGCCTGTAGGAACTGGTGTGTGTGGAGCAGCCCCTCGGCCTTGGTTACGCGGGCCTGCACGACCAGCAGAGTCGCGTCGCAGCCGCGTAGCAGCATGCTGGTGTCGATCATATCGAGGCACGCTGGGCTGTCGAAGATCAGCATGTCGGCGTGCTCTCGCAGCTCAGCGGTGAGCATGCGGATGCGCTCGGGTACGAATATGCGGGCCGGGTTGGGCGGCAGCGGGCCGCTGGGTAGCAGACTGAGGTGATCTTCGGCGGTGGGCACGATATGATCGGCAGCGCGACCGTGGCCAATCTGCTGGAGCGCGGTGGATAGGCCAGTGAGATTCGGGCATTGAAACAGGGTGTGGAGCGCCGGACGGCGCAGGTTGGCGTCAATCAAAATTACCCGCAGACCGGTCTGGGCCAAGGCGATTGCCAGATTGGCAGCCGTGACGCTTTTGCCCTCACGTGGCTGGGCGCTGGTGACCACAAGCGTGCGCAGCGGGCGATCAGCCGAGGCAAACTCAATCTGCGCCCGGATCATCCGGTAGGCGTCGGCGTCGGCGCTCTCGGGCTTCTGCAAGGTGATCAGCGTGTTGGCGGGATTACGGCCCCTGAGCTTCGCGATCACCGCCAGGATTGGCATACCAGTAAGTACCGCGATGTCGCTGGCGCTGCGGATCGATGTATCAAAATATTCAATGGCGAAGACCGCCCCAATCGCCAGCAGCGCGCCGATCAAACTGCCAAGTATGGCATTGCGCACTGGCCCCAAACCTGACGGTTCCACTGGTGGGATGGCTGGCTCGATCACGCTCAGCCCGGATCGATCAGCGGCGTATGGATTCGCCAGCAGGCTCTGCTCCTGGAGCATAAAAGCTCCGACGATTGCGTTGGCTAAGTTCGCTGCACGCTGCGGATCAGGATCCTTGGCGCTGAGCTTTAAGATCGCGGTGTCTTTGACAAGCTCAACCTGCACCTGCTTATCGAGATCGACCGGATCAATCCCCACCTGGGCGGCGGCCGCCTCAAGCACCGGACGCTTTATCAGCAACTCTTTGTAGGTGATCGCCAGTTGCTGGCGGGTCGCCAGATCTTGGCTGGTGACCCCGTCACGCGAGGGCCGCCCAACGATGACAAGCAGGGTCGTCGCCGCCTGATACACCGGCTTCTGGAACTGGCTGATGAGGTAGGCACCGCCGCCACCGATGATCGCCAGCAGGGCGATCAGCCACCACCAGCGCAGCATTAGCCGGACAATTTGAGCGAGTTCCATAGTGTTGCCCCCGTAGTAGGAGCGAAGCATCGCCAGCGGATGGGTGTGTATGCTTTACACAGCTCATGTGGCGATGCTTCGCCCCTACAATCCATAATGAATCTTCCTGCCCCTGCCGCGCGTCCGGCGTGGGCCGCGCCCGCCGGCCAATTCATCGACGTTCGCAACATGATCTCCGGTGAGCTTGGCGATCTCGCCGATGCCGACCTCGATATTCTGCGTCTGGCCCAAAAATTCGATCAGCACGCGCACCCGCTCGCTGGGCTCCAGCGGCCCCAGGAAGACCGCGTCGAGCCCGCGCAGCGGCCCGCCAATGATCTCCACCACCTCGCCGGATGTGAAGCCGTGTTCGGCGATGCCGCCCTCGCGGTTGAGCGCCGCGACTCGCTCGTAGAGCGCGCGCACGACCTCGCCGGGCACCGCGAGCGGCGCATCGCCGAAGGCTACCATGCGGTTCACGCCCGCAGTGGTGTTGATCCGGCTTAGGGCCGTGACGGTCAGATCGGCCTTGAGGAAGAGGTAGCGCGGGAAGAGCGGAACTTCCTCGACCGCGCCACGGAAATAGCGCCGCACCTCTGGCAGGAAAACGGTCAGGCCGAGCCACTGACCGAGGTTCTGGGCGGCGTAGCGCTCCTTCAGCGGCTGGCAGTGGGCCACGTACCATTGCGCGCCCTCTGGGGAGTTGCGCTGCGCAGGTGGCGTAATAGGCGAGGCAGGGAGTGTCATCAAGGCACCTCATGTTGAGCAGTGTGCAACGCACGCGGCTCGATAGGTGTGTCCTGAAGCAAAAGGGGGTCGGTAGCCGAAGCTGCCGTACCTGTGGGCATGCTCCGCCACGGAGGCGATCAGCCTGGGTTTTGCGTGGGAAGCGTGCTACCCCAATAAGGGCATAGCATCTGAAATGCCGGTGAGGTGATGGGTGGGGTGACGGGTGAGGTGATGGGTGAGGTGGGGGCACTCAGACGGTGTCAGTTTGACGGGGACACCGGTACTGTGCTGAGTTATGGTACTCTGGCTGGAGCAGATGCTACGACAGACCGGAGCGATGGGGGGATAACGCTACGACAAACTCTATTTATTGTATAGCACGAAAGGAAGTGCCTCGTCAACTTAATAATATGTAAAAATGTGGGCATGTGTGTATCCGGCAGCGTGCGAAACACGGATATGAGGTACGGGCTTTGTCGCTTCTGGGAGCGGTAAATGAAGACACTTTTTGAGCGAGAACGTGGCATCTGAGCCTTGTTACAATTTTTTCATTGCCGGGGGCGTTAGCCTCCCGGCGAGTACCACCGCACCGCGTACCTTTTGTGGTCGTGCCGAAAAGGGATTTGCTCGGGAGCCTGCGGCCCCCAAACCCCCGCCAAGAATGGCGCTGTTGGCAACTCCAACGGTCGTACTAGCGGCTACCGGCTAGCGGATATCGGCTATTTTCACGTTCGTACTCACAAGCTCTTTCCCCCCATTCTGGGTGGGCGCTGGCACGGCGGCGTGCAAGGTTGCGGCCAGAGCTTCGGACAGATGCATACCCGGCTCTCCCGCGAGCGATGAGGCGAAGGTGTTGTAGGCCAGGGTGAGGCCGAGCGCGAAAAGGGTGCTTCCGACGCCAATCATGGCGTTAAACGGGGCCGGTGCGATCACCGCCACTCGTATCAGGACTGTGGCGACGGCGAATCCGGTATTGCGGAAGACCACATGGTACGTCGAGCTATGGTGCATCGAGACAAACACCAGCAGCACATCGAAGAAAATCAGGACGGTGTAGCAGTCGCCGAAAAACGAGACCGCTCGCCCGACCATGATGTACTGCTGGAGCGTATAGAGGCCGATCAACATAAAGGCCAGCAGGAGCCCCAGCGCGATCAGCTTCTTCATGGCCACAAACCCGGCTAGATTGTGGAAGTCGTCGATAACGCCCTGGTGCCGCTGCACCCGGTAGTAGATCCGCAGGATGACAAAGATCACCAGAGCTCCGCCGGCCAGCGCCATGATTGGCAATATGGTAGGCTGGGCCTTGCTCCATGTGATCGGCTCGTCAAAGGCGGTGAGTTCGCGGAAGGCACCGCGCAGCAGGATCAGCGAGAGAATCTCCAACTGTTTGCCGACCGTATTGGCGACCGAGCGGGCCAACCCGAAGATGATCCCGGCTAGGCCGACAATCTGGACGAGCTGGAGCGTAAAATCGACCGCGTAGAAGTGATTTGTCGGCAGGATATCGAGCAGCGCCGGGGACAGCAGCGCCCGCCGACGAACCTCGATCACCAGGAGCGCGCCAATGAAGCTGATAATCAGCATGTCGGCGACGAGGTGGCGACCACGCGGACTCTCCCACGCAGACTCTAGACGGTCAAAGACCCGTGAGGTGACGGTAAAGATCCGATTCATCACACGCCCTATGTTGGGTGCCTGCAGGGCACCGATCCGCCGCTTCGCGTCCTCGCCCAAACGCGAACGCTGGATTGCGCCATGCGTCCCAGCGATTTGCTTCCTAACTTGCGTCCCAGGGCCATAAACGACAAACGCGGCATCCTGGCCGAAGCCAGTGTACCGCGTCCTCATCTGGCGCCCCCGAGCCGACTCGAACGGCTGACACGCGGTTTAGGAAACCGCTGCTCTATCCCCTGAGCTACGGGGGCATCGGCGGCAAGTCTACCATATGGCCTGCGGCTACGCAAGATGCCCTGCGAAATGTCATGCATCCCCGCACAACGGGCGCGCTGAATCCGCACGTTGTGAACCATGTCGAAGCTGAAACGAGGTTACCAGAAAGGATGACTATGCGCCACGCATACCCGCGAATCGTCGCAGCCTTCGCCCTCGCCAGCATGATCTGCCTGGGCTGGACTCTGGCCACCGCCGCGCCGAGCAACCCGATCTATCTGCCGCTGCTGCGCACCCTCGCATCGACCGCGACGCAGAATCCGCTGCACAGCGGCCAGGCCACCTACTACACCACCGCCGATGGCACTGGCAACTGCGGATTCGCCGCCATCCCCGGCGATCTGATGGTTGCCGCGATCAGTTATCTCGACTATAGCGACCCCCAGCCGGCCGCCTACTGTGGGGCCTACGTCGAGGTCACTGGGCCAAAGGGCACGATTATGGTGCGGATCGTCGATAAGTGTCCCGATATCCCCGACCGGCCCGTCAATCCCACCACCGGCTGCGCGGCTGGCCACCTCGACCTTAGCCCCAGTGCCTTCGACATGATCGCCGATCACAACCTGGGCCGCGTGCCGATCACGTGGCGGGTCGTCAGCCCCAACCTGAGCGGGCCGATCAGCTACCACTTTAAGGATGGCAGCAACCAGTGGTGGACGGCGGTGCAGATCCGCAACCACCGGAACCCAGTCGTCAAGCTGGAGTACCAGAACCGCCAGGGAGCCTGGGTGAGCGTCGCTCGCCTCGACTACAATTACTTCGTGGAGGCAAGCGGCATGGGGCCGGGGCCGTACACTTTCCGTGTCACCGACAGCTACGGCAATCTGCTGGTGGACAGCGGAATCATCGGTGGCGATGCCATCTCGCGCGACGGTGCCGCCCAGTTTCCGGCAGGGCCGTAGGGCTAGTGGCCGCGCGCGTTGCTCCAGGCCACTATTTTGGCCCTACGGCCATGTATAACACTCCTCTAACGGGGCGCAGACGCACATCTAACACTTCCGTCGTATGCTATGTATATGCCCGCAAGGGCGTGGAGCAGCCGTAATAGAGACGACATAGATAGCATGAGGAGGAAACCGATGACAACGATTGCGCGTTGGGATCCGTTTCAAGATGCGGTGAGCCTGCGTGAGGCGGTGAACCGGCTGTTTGAGGAGAGCTTGGTTCCGATCCTCCCGACGGTGCAGAGCGGGCAGGGCTTTGTCCCCGCGCTTGATATGAGCGAGACCCCCGATGCCTATGTGCTGGATGTGGCGGTTCCCGGCATGAAGGCGGAGGATATGACGCTGACCTTCGAGAACGGCGTGCTGACTATCGCCGGTGAGGTGAAGCAGGAGAACGAGCAGAAGGAGCGCAACTACCATCGCGTGGAGCGCCGCTACGGTCGTTTTAGCCGCAGCGTCGCGTTCCCTGCCCTTGTGAAGGGCGACGCAATCGCGGCCAAGCTGGAGAATGGCATCCTGCACCTCAGCATACCCAAGTCCGAGGAGGTCAAGCCCCGCCAGATCACGATTAACGTGGGCTAGGGTGAATCCCAAAGGGGGCGACGGCTTTGCCGTCGCCCCCTTTGGGTTGTATGGGGACGGCTTCGTTGCCAAAAACGCACAGAAAACAAGCTTGGGGCGCAGCGTCAAAGACGTGGTAGAGTACGCTGTGGGTTCAGAGGAGGGAATGATGGAGCCTAGCCCGCATGATAGACGATCTGACGATCACGCCGATGGATGTGGCGGCAGCCACGCTGGTCACGTCCTGGCGCTACCCGCCGCCCTACGAGATCTACAGCCTCGATGAGGATCAGGCAATGCTGGTCGCCGCGTTTAGCCACCCGGCGTACGGCTACTTCCAACTGCGCCAGGGCGGCGCGCTCGTGGGATTCTGCTGTTTCGGCGACGAGGGCCGGGTGCTCGGGGGCGACTACACGACGCCCGCGCTGGATGTGGGCATCTCAATGCGGCCGGATCTGACCGGGCGCGGGATGGGTCGGCGCTATATGGGGGCGGTGCTGGCCTTCGCCGAACTGCGTTTCTGCCCGCCGACCTTGCGGCTGACGGTGGCCTCGTTTAACTTGCGCGCCCGGCAGCTCTATGCCCGCCTGGGATTCCGCAGCGTCCAGCAGTTTGTCTCGTTATCTAGCGGGCGTGAGTATCAGGTGATGCTACGCGCCGGTGGGGCGGTTGAGCTTGACGGCCCCGCACAAGGTGGCTATACTTCTCAGGCCAACGGCGATGACGGGGACGGGTAGCCGTCATCATTGAACCGGGGTGGTATCACGGGGCAGCCTTCGCCTCGTCCCCTGTCTGTGTGGCCGTCTGGCCGCCGACCGTGGGGGCGGGGTTTTTTGTATGGTGGTAGCGACGGCCCGGCGGGCCGTTGCTACGAAAGGGATGGCGCATGTTCAAACCTGTCGAGACGAGCGTGTCGTTCCCGCAGCTTGAGGAACAGATCCTCGCCTGGTGGGATGCCAACCAGATCGTCGCGAAGTCGCTGGCCGCAGGGAGCAAGCCCTTTGTGTTTTACGAGGGGCCGCCGACGGCCAACGGCCGGCCTGGCCTGCACCACGTGATCAGCAGGACGTTTAAGGATATCATCTGCCGTTACCGGGCCATGCAGGGCTATACGATCATTGGTCGCCGTGAGGGCTGGGATACCCACGGCCTGCCGGTGGAAATCGAGGTCGAGAAGCAGCTCGGCTTCAGCGGCAAGCCCGACATCGAGACGTACGGCATCGCTGAGTTTAACGCCCGCTGCCGCGAAAACGTCTGGGAGTATATCCAGGAGTGGCAGGCATTTACCAAGCGTATCGCCTACTGGGTCAGCGCCGACGGCTACTACACCTACGACAATAAATACATCGAGTCGCTCTGGTGGATCTTTCGCCAGTTCTGGGAGCGCGATCTGCTCTTCCGCGACTATAAGGTGACGATGCACTGCCCGCGCTGCGGCACCGGCCTGAGCGACCACGAGGTGAGCCAGGGTGCCCGCGATGATGTGGACGACCCGAGCGTCTATATTAAGTTTCGGGTCAGCGGCGAGACGGTTCCGGGCGTGGGCGTACACGGGGCGCAGTTGGCGGAGTCGCTCCGGGGCGCGCATCTGGTGGCCTGGACGACCACGCCGTGGACGCTGCCCGCTAACGTGGCCCTGGCGGTCAAGCACGATGCGACCTATGTGGATGTCGAAGTAGGGCCGAAGCATCCGCTGCACCGCGCATACCGCCAGAATATGACCGATGCGGATGCTTCGGTTCTACCGAACGACCGTTTAATCATGGCCGAATCTCTGGCACTGCGGGTGTTGGGCGAAGGCTACACCGTACAGCGCACCTTCAGGGGTAACGACTTGGTCGGCCTGCGCTATGAGCAACTCTTCACCGGCGTGCCTGGCCCCGGCGACGAGGTTGACATAAGCGTCGCGTATCGCGTGATCGCCGACGAGATCGTGACCATGGACGACGGCACCGGCATCGTCCACATCGCCCCGGCCTACGGCGACCTGGAGGTGGGCCGTAAGCACGGGCTGCCCACGCTCTTCTCGGTCGATCTCAACGGCAAGGTGATGCCCGAGTTCGCCGCGTTGGGCTTCGCCGGGAAGTTCTTCAAGGAGGCCGACCCGGACATCACCCGTAACCTCAAGGAGCGCGGGCTGCTGCTGAAGAGCGGGCGGGTGCGCCACTACTACCCGTTTTGCTGGCGCTGCGGCACCCCCCTGCTCTTCTACGCCAAGCGCTCGTGGTATATCCGCACCACGGCGTTCAAGGCCGATCTGGTGGCCAATAACCAGCAGATCCACTGGGTGCCCGATCACATCCGCGACGGGCGCTTCGGCAACTGGCTGGAGAATAACATCGACTGGGCGATCAGCCGCGAGCGCTACTGGGGCACGCCGCTGCCGATCTGGTTGAGCGCCGACGGCAGCCACGCCGAGTGTATCGGCTCGCTGGCCGAGCTGGAGCAGAAGGTCGGGCGCTCATTGCAGGATCTCGACCTGCACCGGCCCTATGTAGACGCGCTGACCTGGGAACACCCGCAGCATGGCACCATGCGCCGCATCCCCGATGTGGCCGACTGCTGGTTCGATAGCGGCTCGATGCCGGTGGCCCAGTGGCACTACCCGTTTGAGAACCAGGAGATCTTCGAGGCCGCTCACCCGGCTGACTACATCTGCGAGGCGGTCGACCAGACTCGCGGCTGGTTCTACACTCTGCACGCGGTCAGCACCCTGCTCTTCGACCGGCCCGCCTTCAATAACGTGATCTGCCTTGGCCATATCCTGGATGAGCACGGCGCGAAGATGAGCAAGAGCAAGGGCAATGTGATCACGCCGCAGGAGGTGATCGACCAGTACGGCGTGGACGCTCTGCGCTGGTATCTGTTCACCGCCGCCCCGCCCGGCAACCCCCGGCGCTTCAGCGGCGGCCTGGTGAACGAGAGCCTGCGTAAGTTCATGCTCACGCTCTGGAATACCTACAGCTTCTTTGTCACCTATGCCAACCTGGACGGATGGACGCCGAGGACGGCAGGTGAAGATCTGGCCCTCCAGCCCATCGACCGCTGGGCGCTGGCTCGGCTCAACGCCCTGGTGCGCGATGTGACCGCCAGCCTGGAGGTGTATGAGGTCTTCCCGGCGGCGCGGGCGATTGAGGGCTTCGTGGACGAGCTCTCGAACTGGTATGTGCGGCGCAACCGGCGGCGCTTCTGGAAGAGCGAGGCCGACGCCGATAAGCGGGCGGCCTACCACACGCTCTATACCTGCCTGCTGACGGTGGCCAAGCTGGCCGCGCCCTTCGCCCCGTACCTGGCCGAGGAGCTGTATCGCAATTTGACGGGATTGCAGATTGCGGATGGCGCGGGCCAATCGGCAATTCCCGAGAGCGTTCATCTCGCATCCTGGCCCCTCGTGGACACGGCGCTGCTGGATGACCAACTGGTGGCCGATACCGAGGCGCTGCTGGGGGCCGTGTCGCTGGGGCGGGCGGCGCGCAAGACGGCGGGCCTGAAGGTGCGCCAGCCGCTGAGCGAGCTGTGGGTGCGGGCGAGTACACCCGCCGCCGCCGAGGGTCTGCGCCGCTTCGAGGCAGATCTGCGCGACGAGCTGAACGTCAAGGCGGTGCGCTACCTGGAGGCCGGATCGGACATCGTCGAGTACCGCTTCAAGCCCAATCTACGTCTGGTGGGCAAGAAGTACGGCAAGCAGGTGCCAGCCCTCGCCGCTGCGCTCAAGGCTCTGGCGGGTGCAGAGGCCCGCGCGGTGGCCCACGCACTGGAGGCGGGCCAGCCGGTGCGCCTGATGCTGGACGGGCAGGCGCTGGAGTTGCGGCCCGATGAGGTGCTGGTGGAGAGCAGCGCCCCCGAAGGCTATGCCGTGGCTGACGGCGACGGCATGCTGGTGGCCCTCAACACCAGCATGACCGCCGAATTGCGCCTGGAGGGTGTCGCCCGCGACCTCGTGCGCAGTGTGCAGGACGCACGCAAGCAGGCTGGGCTGGCAATCTCCGACCACATCGCCCTGACCCTCGCCGCCGGGGACACCGCCACCGCCGAGTTGCTGGCGCAGACCCTCGCCGCCTGGGGCGACTACCTGCGCGGCGAGACCCTCGCCGACCGTCTGATGGTCAGCGCGGCACCGGCGGGCGCGTATGTCGAGACCGTGGACCTCGACGCGGGGACGATCACGCTGGGGGTATCACGAGTGTGACATGGTGGACGGCATACGCGGTCGGGGCGGGGCGGGTCACGCCTGACGACGATGGCATACGCCTATCGACCCACGGCGCGACGGCGCGGATCTACTCCGATGCCCAGGTCGATGACTACGGGCGGCGGGGAATCCGCCTGCCGCGCCGCCCGCCGCTGACCATCCGGCTGCGGGCGAGGTTCTCGCACCCGGCGGGGGTTCTGCGCGGCACCGCTGGCTTTGGCCTGTGGAACTATCCCTGGGCGCGGATCCCGGCCCCGCCACGGGCGATCTGGTTCTTCTACGCCTCGGCCCCCTCGGATATGGCCTTGGCGCTGGGGGTGCCGGGGCGGGGCTGGAAGGCGGCGGCAATCGACACCGGGCGACTGCGGGCGCTGGCCCTGGCCCCGCTGGCCCCGCTGGCGGTGTCGCTCATGCGCAGCTATGCGGGATACCGTGTCCTTTGGCCGTACATCCAGCGCGCGGTCGGTGTGGCCGAGACGCCCCTGGCGACGAACATGGATGCATGGCACCGCTATGAGATCGTCTGGGGCGAGCGAGTTAGCTCGCTCGCGGTGGACGGCGCGATCATCCTGGCGGACGTGCCCTCGCCACGCGGGCCAATGTGCTTCGTGGCCTGGCTCGACAACCAATACCTCGTCGTCACCCCGCAGGGGCGCTTTGGCTGGGGGTTGCTGGACGCGCCTGAGGCGCAGTGGCTAGAGCTGGAAGACCTATGTATTGAGTAAAGATGTGTGTGGGAACGCAAAGCGCAGGCCAAGGAAGGATTCTTTTTCCTTTTGCCCCACTCGGGTGGCCGTGGCCGGCTGGCTGTGGCCTGGGCACATACGGCGACTAACGGGCATCGGCCACTTGCCCCACTCCATCAAATGCTCAAGCCCTTGGACATCCTTCGGGACTGACTGACGCCAGCGATAACCCCGACCGCTAAACGCGGTAAGCGTCTGTTCGCCCCAGACCACCATGCACGTGCGTCCATCCTTGCGCAGCCGATGGAAAAGCTGGAGTGCCAGCTTGTTTGCGTAGGTGAGCGGCAGCATGACATAATCGGGCACCGCTTGCAAAATCCGCCCGACATCGACATCATTGGCGGCGACCACATGGAAGTCGATGAAGAGCTGGACATCTTGGATGATGGACTGCTCATGGTTGCTCGGGGTTCCGACAAAGAATGCTGAGTATGGCTTATGCACACTGACCTCCCACATGATTGCAGTTGCGTGACGCTGAGACCAGGTTTTACAGAAATCAATCTGCGCTAGACAAGGTTTCAGGTGCCAGGTTTCAGCTTTACTGTTTGGCGATGAGGCGAGGATGCGACGAGGCGATGCGATTGCATCCTCGCCTCATCGCGTCCCCGCCAAACGGTAAAGCTGTTTTGAACCATGCCCTATATGTAGTGATAGCGTGGATATTTGGGTGTGCGTGAATATGCGTGCGCCTGTAGTATGCGCCATTCCCGCCCGCACACGGCGGAAAAAAGGATAAAAAAAGGATAGTGGTGGGTGTGGGTGGTGGGAGAGGGGCGTTACTGAGGTGTGCGGGTCAGCCCGCTGCGCTGGGCGTAGGCCACGGCCTCAGCGCGATTTGCCAGGTGCAGCTTTCCAAGGATGTTTTTCATGTGGTACTTGATTGACGCCTCGCTCAGGTGAACCTGGTGGGCCACCTCGCGGTAGGTCAGGCCACGCCCAATCAGTATGAGAATCTCGCGTTGCTGGGGGGTCAAGGCGGCATCCTGCGCGACGCCCTCGGCGGCGTGGCGGGCCAGTTCCAGATCAATTTTGGTCGCCAGCTCAGGGGCAATCGGCGGTACGCCCTGATCGAGTCCGGCCAACAGCAGGAAGAAGTCGTCGGCATGCATGTTCTTGAGCAGGTAGCCAGACGCGCCGGCCTTCAGCGCCTCGAAGAGCAGATCCGCATCGGCGGTCACAGTCAGAAGCACAATCTTCGCCTCAGGCCACTCGGCCATAATCCGCCGGGTGGCCTCCAAACCATCGCAGCGCGGCATGTGGAGATCCATCACGATCAGGTTGGGCCGCAGCGTGCGCGCCAGGGTCTGGGCCTCCTCACCGTCAATGCCCAGACCCACCACCTGCATGCCGTGGGCCACCAGCAGGCTGCGCAGACCCTCCAGAAACATGGGGTGGTCGTCCACCAGCACCACGCGCAGCGGACCAATCATGGGGGCCGTCGCCTCAACTGGCCTATGGATTGGGCAGACGATGCTCACCTCAGTGCCCACGCCTAACTCCGAGTTGATCGTCAACGTGCCGGACAATTCCTCGGCGCGCTCCCGCATAATTTCCAGACCAACGTGGTCGGTCTGCGCAGGCGCGGATGTCGGTGGCTGTGCGCGTGAAAACCCTTGCCCGTTATCGCGCACACTCAGCCGCAGTTGGTCGCCCTGACGCTCAATGCTGATCCACACCTGGGTGGCCTGCGCGTGGTGGTGGGTGTTATTCAGCGCCTCCTGGATGATCCGCAGCAGGTTTAGTTCGCTGATCGGAGGGAGCCAGTTCTCGCCCCATGGCTCGGCGGCATGGAACTCAACGGCGATGGACATTCTATCGCGCATGTCGTCCACCAAGCGCTGGAGCGTTGACCAGAAATCCTGGGCCGCAGAGTCGCGCAGCCCCAGGATAAAGCCGCGCACATCGGCGTGGGCATGGCGGGCGGCAACGCCCACCTGTTCAAAGGTATGCTCCGCACCGATGTTGTCGCCATTGCGTAGCTGAACCTGCGCGACCTGCGACTGCATATTGATCACCCCAAAAAGCTGACCGAGGCTGTCGTGGAGATCGCGGCCCAGGCGCGTGCGCTCCTCCAGCGCAACCAGGCTGCGCTGGTGCTGGAGTACCAGCGCCTGAGCTTCCTGGCGCTCAATGATCTCGGCCCGCAACTGGACATTGGCCGCATCCAGATCGGCGGTGCGCTCGGCCACACGTGTCTCAAGGGTCTGGATCAGGTTGCCCTGCTCGGCAGACAGGCGATTGAACGCCCGCGTCAGAAAACCAATCTCGTCGCGGTGGCGCACCGGCAGGTTGACGCGGTAATCCCCCGTCTCCATCTGCTTGACGCCGCGCAAGAGGTTGTTCAGCGGGCTGACCAGGGTGATGTAGAACAGCAGCGGGAAGATCGTAACGATGAAGATGCTGGTGACCAGGATCAGCCAGACCAGCGGGGTGAGTAACTCGTGCAGTTGCTGGCGATAGTCTAGAAAGTAGTCCTGGATCGCCCCAGATGATCCGGTGTGCAGCGGCAGGCTTGTTAGGTTCAGGAGCTGTGGCTCCGCGCCGTGCAAATTCCCCGGCACCGCGCCCACCGCCCATACGCTCGCCCCTGGGTTGTCATTCGGATCATAGCTGATCTGCCGGGGCAGATCAGCGTAGTTCAGTTCGAAAACACCGCTGCGGTACAGGATAGCCTGAAAGGTAAACTTAAGATCAGGATGCACGAAACTGTGCAGATGGCTCCATGTAATTACCAGTTGGTCGGACTCCTGCCGAGCGAAAACGCCGCCCGCGCCCGTGGTCGGATCAAGGTCAATCAGCAGGGCCATGATCAGCGGGGCACCCGCCCCATAGCGGTACTGGTAATCGCGATACGGCACGGATCGCCCAAAGCTCACGGTTCCATCATTACAGGCGTAGATCTGCTGATACACACGCCCGTAGAAGGGAAAGGCGAAGGGAACGACGGGGCGGCAATCGTGTGGAGGGCCATCTGTCAGGTGCAGATTCTGGCCGAGATCGGTGAGAAATCCGTAGGGCACCTCAGCGATGTCGTAGCCACCAGACGCATTGGGTGTAAAACGTAGCGTGCGCCGGTTGGGCAGGTTGATCATATTGCGCGCTGCATCGGGCGGGGCGATCACCCAACCGACACTGCCCAGCGCCGCCAGCATCACCGTCAGCGTCACGCCCGCCAGCTTAACCATAAACGAGGTTGTCTCAGCCTGGGCATTGAGGTAACTCACAGCGAACAGAAACAGGGACACAAGGATGCCGAGCGAGAAGCCCATGCTGCTCAGGGATGTCGAGAGCAGGTAGGTGTCACGCAGAATCGTGAACAGATTCAGCCCGGCAGCGAGCAAAAAAATGAGAAAAAAGGAACGGATTGCCTGCGCATCACGGCTGGTTGGGCGGATGACGGGGCCGAGCCAGCCGAGCCAGCCGCCCGCAGAGATGGGCGTAAGTGTAAAGAGTTGACGCAGAAAGCTGGTTGGCACCCACAAAAACAGCAGGAGTACGGCGTAATCGCTCCACGCGGCGCGGTAGATCACCCTTCCGCCGTCTAACTGCACCAGTCGGTAGACCGCGTAGCCACATTCCCAGAGCGTATACATGCCGCTCACCACCAGCGCCCAGCGCGTCTCGCGGCGACGGGCGCTGGCGAGGGTGGGAAAGTAGTAGGTGAACTGGAGCAGGCAGATCAGGGCCGCACCGAGCAAAGGGTTTTGGACAAAAACCGCGTAGATTCGCTGGGTCGGCGGCAGCGCAGACTCACACAAGAGTGCGCCGATTAATCCGCTTAGGAATATGAAGAAGCCGGACAGGAGCAGCGTAGATCGGTGTACAGATCGACGCAGGGAGAATAAGAGGTAGCCGCTGATGAGCGCGGAGAGGATAAACTGGGTTAAATAGCCGACGGCGGCCGGCGTCAGGAAGAGTTGCATTGCTCTATTATAAGGGCCATCGTATGCCCTCCTGCCGATCTCCTACGACATCACCTGGTACGAGCAGAGTCGTATTGCTCTATTATATAGCAGTCCTATTCCAGTTGTGAAGAAGGAGTCAAGGCTTTAGCCGGCCTTATCCGGCTAAAGCCTCGACTCCACGCAACAACCCCAAGAAGATTGCTATAAGGGCCATCGTATGCCCTAACGGTGGCCACGATTGACGGCAATCTGCGTTGGGCGCAGGCGCTATAATGGCGCAAGACATTCGAACACGCGGTCCGGAATGTGCGACCATGCTCCGTATACGAACCCAACTGAGGAAGCAAGGATACCCCCAATGAGCGACGAGCGACTGGTGCTGATCGAGGTGTCGGGCCATATTGCGACGATCACCCTGAACCGTCCGAAGGCCCTGAACGCGCTGAGTCCCGAACTGATGGACGAACTGATCGCGGCGGTGGACTCCTGCGACGCCGATGACTCCATCCGCGTGCTGGTCCTCACCGGCGGGCCGAAGGTCTTCGCCGCCGGTGCCGATGTGAAGGCGATGATCGAGTCATCCCCGATGAAGATGCATGTCAGCCAGATTATCGCCAAGTGGGCGCGCATCCGCGAGTGCCGCAAGCCGATCATCGCCGCCGTGGCGGGCTACGCTCTGGGCGGCGGCTGCGAGCTGGCCATGATGTGCGACATCATCCTGGCCAGCGAGACGGCCCAGTTCGGTCAGCCCGAGATCAACATCGGCGTCATCCCCGGCGCGGGCGGCACCCAGCGCCTCACCCGCGCCATTGGCCCCTACCGAGCCATGGAGCTGATCCTCACCGGCGAGCTGATCTCGGCCCAGGAGGCCGCCCGCTACGGCCTGGTGAACCACGTCTGCCCCGCCGAGTCGCTGCTGGGCGAGGCCCGCCGCCTGGCCGAGAAGATCGCCGCCCGCCCGCCGCTCGCCGTCCAGATGGCCAAGGATGCCGTGCGCTATGCCGCCGAGACCACCCTGCGCGAGGGTCTAGAGATCGAGAAGCGCAACTTCTACATGCTCTTTGATACTCAGGACCAGAAGGAGGGCATGCGCGCCTTTGTGGAGAAGCGCAAACCCGAGTTCACGGGAGAATAGGTTTCTTATGAGCGATAACCCAACCATCCTCTACACCATAAGCGGCACGATCGCTACGATCACCCTGAGCCGCCCCGAGGTCTACAATGCCCTGAACGCGCAACTCCACCGCGAGCTGATGGCCGCCCTGCGCCGGGCCGAGCGCGACCCCGCCGTGCGCTGTGTCGTGATCATTGGCACCGGCAAGGCGTTCTGTAGCGGCCAGGATCTGCGCGAGTTCGCCGATCTTGGCCAGAGCCTCGATATTGGTGCGCGGCTGCGCGAGAGTTACAATCCGCTGGTGCATATGATCCGCCGTATGGGCCTGCCGGTGATCGCCGCCGTGAACGGCCCGGCCGTCGGTGCCGGTATGAGCCTCGCCCTGGCCTGCGACTTTCGTGTGGCGGCCATGAGCGCCAGCTTCTCGGCTGCCTTTGTCAATATCGGGCTCATCCCCGACAGCGGCATGATCTACTTCCTGCCCCGCCTGATCGGCCAGGCCCGTGCCCTGGAGTTGTGCATTACCGGCACAACCATCGATGCGACCACCGCCAAGGAGTGGGGTCTGGTGAACCTGCTGGCTGCCGACGACGACTTCCCCCAAGCGGTGCGCCAGTTCGCTGAGGCTCTGGCCGACCGCCCATCCGCTACGATTAGCCTGATCAAGCGGGCGCTGGAGATGTCGCAGTACTCCGATCTGGCCCAGGTGCTGGAGTATGAGGCCCAGGCCCAGGTGGTGGCCGGGGCGCACCCCGACTTTGTCGAGGGCGTGGCCGCCTTCCGCGAGAAGCGTCGACCGCGCTGGGCGTAAATGAGCGCGATCCCTTTGCTGGTATTTAGGTTGACATAAAAGAATGCGCTGATTGAAAGTGCCCGCAGGGCGGGCACTTTCAATCAGCGCATTCCTGAATCTGGCGCGCCTGTAGTTATCATCCCGCGCCGAAGAGCATCCCGCGCGCGGCCTCGCCCGTGTCGGGGCTGAGGAAGAAGAAGCCCAGCGCCACGATCACATAGACCGCCAGCAACTGCGCGCCCTCCAGCCAGTTGCTCTCGCCGTCCGCCGAGATGATCGTCGCAATGAGGACCGCGAGAGTCAGCGCGGCCACCTCCAAGATGCTGAAAAAGAGGGTCATCTCGGCGGGGCCGACGAGCAAGCTGATGAAGACCAGCAGCGGGGCCACGAACAAGGCTACCTGGGTACTCGACCCCATCGAGATTGCCAGCGAGAGATCCATCTTGTTCTTGAGGGCCATCTGTACGCCGACAATGTGTTCGGCCACGTTGCCCACCAGCGGGATGATAATGATCCCGACGAAAAACTCGCTCATGCCCAGCATTTTGACCGTTGGCTCCACCGCGCCCACCAGAAACTCGCTCAGGAAAACGATTGCGAGGGTGCTGGCACCCAGCACGCCGGAGGCCACGGATATGCTCCACCTGGCTTTGTGTGGTTTTGCCTCGCCTTCGTGGTCATCCACGCCTACCGGTACGTTCACCGCGAGATCCGGCTGCTGGAATGCGAAGACGAGACTGAGGACGTAGAGGAGCATCAGGATGCCCGCCACCCCCAGGCTGAGTCCGTTCAGCGCCGCGTCGTTGGCTTCGGTGCTGAAGACATCGAGTTGGCTCGCGCTGACTTGACGTAATACTTCAAAGAGCGTCGGGATCGTCAGCCCAACCACCGCCAGAGTCATCATTGACGCGCTGACTCCGGTCGTCCGGCGGTCAAAGCGCTGGATGCCGTTCTTCAACCCGCCAAAGAACATGCTCGCGCCCAGGATAAGCAGCAGGTTGCCCAGGATCGATCCGGTGATCGACGCCTTCACCAGTTCGTACTTGCCCGCCTGGAGCGCGACGATGGTGATGATCAGCTCGGCCGCGTTGCCCAGGGTGGCGTTGAGCAGGCCGCCGATCCGTGGCCCCGTATGAATGGACAGTTCCTCGGTGGCCTCGCCCAGGTAGCCAGCCAGCGGGATAAGCCCGAGGCAGCAGCAGGCGAAGAGCAGGATGTCGTTTTTTAGCCCCGGCACGTACTCCAGCAGGAAGGCCAGCGGTACGAACACCATCATGAACCGTAGCCACTTCATGCATCACCCTTCGGCTCTTTTTTCTTCAGGCTCAGGAAGTACGCGAGCGCGGCGATCACGGTGGCCACGGCGGCACCGGGGTTGAGCAGGTCACGCTGGCCATCCCAGGAGATCACATGGCCGAGGAAGAGGACGCCCAGCACAACGATCACCACGCCGATCAGCTTCTCTTTGAGGTCGTCGAGATTGTGGATGACCAGCCAGGATGGCAGCGGGATGCTGTCGTCGACAAAGAGTTCGTACAGGCCGACGGCGATCACGTAAAGTACCGTGGCAAGCAGGAAGAGGTCAACGAGCTCGATGGCGGAGAGCAAGAATCCCTTGGCACCTTTGGCGCTGACTCCGTTGGCGAAGGCGTATGCGATCACCTGAACGGTCTCCGCCGCCCCGTAGATCATCAGGGCGGTGGCCGAGAAAAAGATACAGATCACTGGAACCAGCGCGATATAGCGCGTGGCCGCGAGGAAGCGCCGCATGCGTTTTTCTCCTATAAAATCGTGCGTGTGACCGATAAAGTGTACGAGAGACGGCGGCGCTTGTCAATTGCAGGCGGCGCATGCGCAGGGCTGGTGCCACGTCGCCAAGCTGGATCTGCGACGCAGCCCTCGCGATATTGGCCCAACGCTGGCAGCATTCACAGTACAATAGCGAGCGGCGCTCATGCGAATAGTCGAGGGGAGTATCCAATGGCCCAGTTCGACCGATCAGATCGCCACGGTGCAGAGGTAAAGTTTACCCGTCGGCTGCGGGCGCATATTCAGCTGGCCGACCCAATCACCTGGATCACCCCGATCACGATGGTGATCTGCGGCGCTATCGCCTCTGGCCAAGGTGTCCTCGGCTTTCACGCCGCCGACATGGCCGACCTGCTGCGGGTTGGGCTGGCGGCGCTGATGTGCGGCCCGCTGGCCACCGGCTTTAGCCAGAGCATCAACGACTACTTTGATCGCGACCTCGATGCGATCAACGACCCGTCCCGCCCGATCCCGTCGGGGCTAATCAGCCTAGGCGCGGCCCGCGCCAACTGGATCGGGCTGGGCCTCGGCACGGCGGCTATCTCGCTCTTCCTGATGCGCTATAGCGTCTGGATCCCGGCCCTTGTGCTGGTCGGCATGATCTTGGCGGTTGCCTACAGCATGCCGCCAATCAAGCTGAAGCAGAGCTTCTGGCTGGGGCCACCTGCCGTGGGGCTCGGCTACGTCTGTGTGACCTGGGTGATCGGCCATATGATCTTTGCGCCGCTGACCTGGCCGAGCGTAACCCTGGCCCTGATCGATAGCGCGATGGCCGCTGGTCTGCTCTTTCTCAACGATATCAAAAGCGTCGAGGGCGACCGTCAGCTCGGCCTCAAGTCGCTCACGGTGGCCCTCGGGCTTGGCCGGACGCTGCTGGTGTCGTATTTGATCATCGGGTTCTGCGAGCTTGCGCTGCTCGCCCTGGCGCTCCAGGCGGGCTACCTGTGGGCGTCCGGCTTCGCCGCCATCGCCCTGCTCGCCCCCGTCTACATCCAGATCAAGCTCTACCGCGAGCCGACACACCGCAACTTCAAGCGCTATCTCCTGATCAACAATCCCTTTGTGCTGCTGATCCAGTTTATCTCGGCCTTTATTGTGGGTGGCTACGTCGGGTAGGAAATTGGAATCCACCACCTTCCACTTGCCCCTACTTGGGTGCCATGCGAATGGCCCCGTCGAGGCGGATCACCTCGCCGTTGAGCATCTGGTTCTCGATGATATGCCGCACCAGGGCGGCGTACTCGGCCGGCTGGCCCAGGCGCGAGGGGAAGGGTACCTGCTGGCCAAGCGATTGGCGGGCGGGCTCGGGCAACCCGGCGAGCATGGGCGTGTCGAAGATCCCCGGCGCAATGCTCATCACGCGGATGCCGAAGCGGGCCAGCTCGCGGGCGACCGGCAGAGTCATGCCGACCACGCCGCTCTTGGATGCGGCGTAGGCGGCCTGGCCGATCTGCCCGTCGTAGGCGGCCACCGATGCGGTGTTGACGATCACCCCGCGCTCGCCGTCTGGCCCCGGCACGTTGCCGATCATCACCGCCGCCGCCAGCCGGATCACGTTGAAGCTGCCGATCAGGTTCACCCGGACGACCCGTGCGAAGAGATCCAGGTCGTGCGGCCCGCTTTTGCCGACCACCCGCTCGGCGATGGCTAGGCCCGCGCAGTTGACAACCCCGTGCAGCCCGCCAAACTCGCCCACCGCCATATCCACCGCCGCCTGTACGCTGGCCGCGTCGCCTACGTCTGTCCGCACAAAGCGGGCGTCCGCGCCGAGATCAGCGGCCATCGGCTCGCCAGCAGTCGGGTTGATGTCGGCGATCACCACCCGCGCCCCCTGGCTCACCAGCATGCGCGCCGTGGCCGCGCCCAGCCCCGATCCGCCCCCGCTCACGAGAAATACCTTGTCCGCGATCTCCATTGGCTGCGCTCCTCATTGAAGGCATGAAGGCATGGGTCAATCCCGCGTTATCGTTTGCGGTATTCGGCATTCAACGCTCCGCATTCCGCAGTATCTTGGCGATCTCGCGGATGTGGTCGGGGCCGGTGCGGCAGCAGCCACCGATGATCTGCGCGCCGGCTGCGTACCACTGGCGGGCCTGCGCGCCATAGGCCGTGCTCCCCGCCACGCCGCTCCAGCGCCTGCCCTCGGCGTGGTAGATCTCGCCGGAGTTGGGGTAGACCACAATCGGCGTGTCGGTGACGCGGCGGGCGGCAGTCACTAGATCCGCCACGAACTGCGGCGGCGTGCAGTTGATCCCCACGGCGGCAACTTGCGGGTGGGCGCTCACCAGGGCGGCGCACGCGGCAAAGGACTCGCCGTTGCAGATATGGGCACCGTCCTTTGCGCTGAAGCTGATCCAGACGCTGGTGCCGGGGAACTCTCTGAGCAGGCGGGTGATCGCCACGGCCTCCACCAGGCAAGGGATGGTCTCGATGGCCAGGATGTCGGCCCCGGCGTCGGCCAGGACGGCCATGCGCGGGCGGTGGAAGTCCATCAACTCGTCCTCGGTCAGGCCATAGTCGCCCCGGTACTCCGACCCATCGTGGAGAAAGGCACCGTACGGGCCGACCGAGGCGGCCACAATCGGGCGCGGTCGGTTGGCCCGGTTCGCCCCCACGGCCCAGAAGGAGTTGCGGGCCTCGACGGCCAGCCGTACCGCGCGGCGCATCAGATTAGCTGCGGCCTCGACACCCAGGCCACGTCGGGCGAAGCCCTGGAAGGTGGCCTGGTAGCTCGCGCTGATCGCACAGTCGGCTCCGGCGGCGAAGTAGTCGGTGTGTACCTGTTGGATCAAGCTGGGGTTATCGAGCAGCACTCGGGCCGACCACAGCGGGTCGTCTAGGTCGCAGCCACGCTGCTCAAGTTCGGTGGCCATGGCACCATCAAGGATGATCGCCGGGTAGCGCTGAAGAATCGTGTTGATCGGGTTCATAGAATCGATTGCTAAGGCATGTTTCAGATCGGGCGATTCCAACTTGACAGTTCGTAGTGGCGGCTTCAGCCGCACAGGCGCTAAAGCGCCCACTACGAACACCGCAAACTGTCAAGCCGATTTGAACCATGCCTAAGACATGGTTCAAAATCGGCCATTCCAGCTTGACCGTCCTGTGATGCGGCGACGAGGCGATGATGCGCTCCTATCGCCGCATCGCGTCATCGTCTCGTCGCTGAACGGTCACGTGGGTTTGAACCATGCCTAATGGCCGATGGCCGACTGCCGATGAGGTCTAATCTGCGCAACCTGCAATCGAGAGTTGGCCATCGGCCATCGGCGATTTATTAGGTCCACCACATCGCGGACGGTCGCTCGGCGAGGATTACATCGTTGAGAAAGCTCACCGCCCGCCGGAGTCCCTCGTCTACCGAGACCAGCGGATCCTCGTGTTCGATTGAGATGACCCCATCGTAGCCCGTGAGCCGCAGGGCGCTGACGATGCCCCGCCAACTCAACTGGTCGTGTCCGTACCCAACGGTGCGGAAGATCCACGCACGGTGGGCGAGGTCGCTGTAGGGTTTTGTGTCCAGCACGCCGTTGACCGCCACGTTTAGCGGGTCGATAAAGGTATCCTTGGCGTGGACGTGATAGATCGTGCCGGCCAGGGCGCGGATCGCGGCCACCGGGTCGATCCCCTGCCAAAAGAGGTGACTCGGGTCGTAGTTTGTCCCAATCACGGTACCGACCGCCGCCCGCAGGCGCAGCAGCGTCTCGGGGTTGTAGACCACAAAGCCGGGGTGCATCTCGAAGCCGAGCTTCACCCCGTGTTCCTCCGCGAACCTCCCAGCCTCGGTCCAGTATGGGATCACCCTCTCCTCCCACTGCCAGCGCAGGATCTCGGCGAAGTCGAGTGGCCAGGCGCATGTGACCCAGTTCGGATAGCGTGAGTCCGCCGAGTCGCCGGGGCATCCCGCGAAAAGGTTGACCACGTCGACGCCAAGCTCTATCGCCAGGCGCACCGTGTCGCGGTAGACCTGATCGTGTTCGGCGGCTAATGCCTGGTTGGGGTGGAGCGGGTTGCCGTGGCACGCGAGTGCGCTGATGATCAGCCCGCGCCTAGCGACGGCGTGCTTGAGCGCCTTGATCGCCGTGGGATCGGCCAGGAGCGCCGCCGGGTCGCAATGAGCGTTGCTGGTGTAGGCTCCGGTGCCCAGTTCTACCGCATGAAGCCCCAAGTTGGCCACGTTGTCGAGCATCACTGTCAGCGGACGATCCTGGAAGAGAACCGTTAACACACCAAGTTTCATGGTTTGCTCCCTTTCGTTGCGCCCGCTCCCCTTGAGGGATCGGGCCGGGGTGAGGGTCGCCATCAGCTCAGATCAACCCACGCACCACGCCGGCTGCTCTCCAGAATGGCGTCGACCAGCAGGGCGGAGCGGTGCCCATCGCTGAAACTGGCGAAGGCGTCGTTCGGCCCAGGGCCGCTGCGCCCGGCGCGTATCGCCGCGTATATCTCGCCAAACACATTCTTCAGCGCGTCTGGCCACGCCTCGTGATGCCCGCCCGGCAGGTGCGTGTAGGCTCGCACTCCCGGTGCTACCAGGGACGGATCCTTTGTGATCCGCTGGTTCGCCTGGTTGCGGTGGCCCACCCATAGCTCATCAGACGAGTCCGCGTCCCAGCGCAGCGATGCCTGCGCTCCGTTTACCTCAAAAACGAGGTCGTTCTTATGACCGGCGCTGACCTGCGAGACCCGGAAGACACCGTGGACTCCGCCCTCGGTGGTGAACATGACCGCCGCGTAGTCCTCGGTGGCGATGTCAACCTCCGCGCCGTGGGCATCCTGCGCGCCGCTGAAGCTCTGGACGGGGCCGACGGGGCGCACCCGGCGCGGCAGCAGCGTTTGCAGGTCGGCGCAGACCCGCACGAT
>CAISPW010000216.1 GCA_903887465.1 uncultured Oscillochloris sp.
TGTTGGCGGCGGTGTCGTTGCGCGCCTAGACGGCGTGGATTATTGGCGGCGGAATTTGGCGTCGGTGGGTGTTTAACGAATAAGCGAAGCAGGGGCCGACAGGCCCCTGTGTAAGAGAAGAGCGGCGGTGATCAGAACGGTGGATCGGGGATGACGACGTTGTGGTGTGTGATGCGCTCGTCGCGAAGCTTTTGCTGTAAGACGATCTCGTAGTGAGACCATATTCGATCACGCAGATCATCGAGCAGATCGATTACGGCCATAGCCTGTTCGGGCGACCAGTTCGGATCGATCAGAAGCTCAAGGCCCTGCTTGATGCCGGAAGGTGGATGGTAGAGTTTCATGACTTGCTGCGTGCCACCTTGCGCTTTTGGGCCTTGGTCTCGGCACGTTCCTGAGCCTCCTTGTGACGATAGGATTCGCCCTTGATCGGAATGATCTCGGCGTGATGTACCAAGCGGTCAATCAGGGCGACCACGCAAGCGGCATTGGGAAACACCTCAGACCATTCACCGAACGACTTGTTGGTGGTGACCAGCGTGCTCTTCTTCTCGTGGCGCCGGCTGATCAACTCGAAGAGCAGATCCGCATGGCGATTCGAATAGGAAAGGTAGCCGACCTCGTCGACCACCAGGAGAGAGGGCGCAGCATAGCGGCGCAATCGATAGCGCAAGGCCGAGTCACTGTCGAGCGAGGCCAGTTCGCCGAGCAACTGGCCGGCGGTGGTGAAGAGAACCGTATGCCCTTGCAACGTCGCCTGATGTGCGATGTTCTGTGCGATGGTCGTCTTACCCAGGCCGGAGGGACCGACCAGGATGGCATTGGTGGCCGAGTGCAGGAAGTCCAGTGTCATCAACTCCGCGATGGCGGCCTGATCACACTGCTCGGGCCAGTTCCAATCGAAGTCCGCCAAGGGCTTGAAGCGACCGATATGCGCATAGCGCAAGCGGCGCTCCAGGGAACGACGGGAACGCTCTGACTCCTCCCACGCCAGCAAGGGTTCCAACCAAGGTTGGTCGACGCACTCTGCCCAATGAGCCAGCACGCCATGCAGTTGCAGGGCCATGGCCCGCTTTCGGCGGGCATCACTGGTGGTCATCGCCGGCCTCCGTTAGTTGATCATAGCCTGCCAGAGGATGCGGCCGGACCGTGACATCGCGCCGCTTGACGTGATCGGGCAAGGTGATCCCTACCGGTGGTGGAGAATCCTGTTCCTGGCGCCGGCGCTCCAACGCCAGACGCACCGCGTTCGGATGAGGCACCCCGCGCGCTAGTGCATCGCGAATCGCGGCCTCCAGCTCTGCGACGCCATAGCGATCAAGTAGATCGAGCAGCGTGCGCGTGATGCGACCCAGCGGTTCACCGTGTTGTGCGGCCTGGCGCAACAACTCCCGGCTCTGCGGGATCGCCTGCACCAGACGATCCGTGGTGCGATGTGCGCTGGCCTTGTGCTTGTACTCGACCAAGGCGTCGATGTGCGCAGGCAATTCAACCTGCTGCCCGCGGTCATACGAGCGCGGATGCGTTGCGATCACCTCTGCTGCGTCGATGACGCGAACCTGACGCGGATCGGCGATCACGGTCAGTGCGCGCTGCACATAGGTATGGGGCACCGAGTAGTCGTTCAGATCGAAGCGTACATACGGGGTCTTGCCGGCCGACACCGCTTTGACTTCGTCGGTTGCAAAGGCGTTGGGCGGCAAAGCAAGCAAACCTTCCTTCTCATGGTCAAAGGCCGCCTTCACAGTCAGCTTCTCGTCCTCGGGGCAGCGACGCTCGCTGGCGGGGCCGCTCGTCCAGGCATCGGCCTGGGCATTCAGGTCATCCAGATCGGTGAAGGTGCGCCCCGCGAAGAAGGCATCGCGGATATAGCGTATCGCTCGCTCCACTCTGCCCTTCTCATTTCCCCGCGCGACAGCCACCGGGCGTGGCTCGAACCGGTAATGCCCGGCCAGTGCGAGAAGCGTCGGGTTGAAACGGATGGCGTTGCCCTGGCGTTCGAGCACCGCGCTCTTCAGATTGTCGTACAGAGCGATCCGGGGAACACCATCCCACGCCTCGAAGGCGGCGACATGGCCGCGCAGGAAGTTCTCCATGCGGGCGTCCAGATAAAAGCGCAGGAATATCTGTCGCGACCAGGACAGGACCGTGACGAAGCCCATCAAGGGGCGGCGGGCACGGCCGATCTCGAGGTGACCGAAGTGACCCCAGTCGATCTGGCATTGTTCGCTCGGCAAGGTTCGTAGCCGCAGATAGGCTTCTGCCCGCCGACGCGGTCGGTGGCGGGCGATCAGATGCCGGAAGTGATCAGGGCGGCCCGGGTACCCACGCTGCTGCACCATGCCGTACAGGCGGCTGGCCGTGAGGGTCGGGAACTGCTCCAGCGTATCGCGGATGAACGGCAGATACGGATCGATGGCCGAGACTCGGCGCACCGGTCCCATCAACGGCAAGCCGGCCTGGGACAGTACCCGGGCGACGGTGTCCCGGTGCAACTGCAGTTGGGTAGCAATAGTGCCCACGCGCCAGCGTTCGGCATGGTAGTAGCGCAGGATCTGCGCTTCAATTTCTGGGGTAAGGACCAAAGGGAGCTCTCCTGTCTGAATGGGATCGGCGAATCCGACGGCGCAGAAAGTCCTGACGCACGAATTCCGGGAGCACCCGATGGCAGAAGTGGCAGTGCCAGGGCGGCGGCAACGTGTATTTCTTTGCTGTCGATTCGGCCGCTAGTTGAACAGGCAGGGCCGGTGGGGGGGAACCGTGATGCGTCACTTTCTGCTGCCGGGCCCGGTATCGACGCTGGCGTTCGGCATGGGCGCAACGGCCGCGATGCGTGTCTTGATAGCGACTGCCGGCAGCCCGTATCGACCGGTGGCGTGCCTGCAGCGCGCATCCAGCGGCGCAGTAGCGATTGCCTCGATCACAGTGGCTGCACATGAGCACAGGCGTGCGGCAACCGGCGCACAGGTAGCGTCTTCCGGGGATATCCATTGGCACTCAAGGCCAATGGGGAGTCGACAGCAACGTGCGCTTCGTGAAATACTATGCGGGCAACGTCGCCGCTGTTGGGGCTGCGGGGCGCGGCATCGGGTCTGACTTGGCGGTTGGGACCGGTGTCGCGCCTGCGTTTCCACCGGCTAGTCGGCTTTTTACTCCATCGCCGATGCTGGCGCCACCTTCACGCAGAGCAAACGAGCTCTTCGTTCGACAGCTTCAGTTCACCTGACGCAACCATCTGGCGATCCCACTCGCATGCGATCCCTGCTGTGCTTCGCTTGCCAGACGATGGGTTGCTTTGCAATCCATCCGCCGCAAGCCCTGCGGCTAGCAAACCGCAAAACCGGCACATTCATGCCTGAAAA
>CAISPW010000217.1 GCA_903887465.1 uncultured Oscillochloris sp.
GCCCTGACGGTGGGCGTGGTGACGCGGCCCTTCACGTTCGAGGGCAACCATCGCCGCAAGATGGCCGAGCAGGGCATCGAGCAGCTGCGCCCGGTGGTGGATACCCTGATCATCATTCCTAACGACCGCCTGCTCCAGACGGCCAGCAAGAACACCACGTTCACCCAGGCGTTCCAGATGGCCGACAATGTGCTGCGCCAGGGCATCCAGGGCATCTCCGACCTGATCACCCAGCGCGGCCTGATCAATGTGGACTTCGCTGACGTCAAGACGATCATGGCCCAGCAGGGTTCGGCCCTGATGGCGATTGGCATGGGCAGTGGCGATAGCCGTATGGTAGATGCGGTGAACCAGGCGATCGCTAGTCCGCTGCTTGAGGTGAGCATCGACGGTGCCCGTGGCGTCCTGTTCAACGTCACTGGCGGCGAGGATCTTGGCATCCTGGAGGTCTACGAGGCCGCCAATATTGTCGCCCAGCAGGTGGACCCAGACGCCAACATTATCGTCGGCGCGGTGATCGACCCGAACTATGCCCCCGGTGAGGTGAAGGTGACGCTGATTGCCACCGGCTTTGATGTGAACCGGCACCCCCACAACCCGAATGTCATGCAGCAGCGCACGCGCTCTTTCCCGCCGGTGGGCACCAGCATGGGCCAGTCCACTGGCCTGCATCCGCAGCAGCAGCCCGCCCCGCAGCCCCGCCAGCCGACTCCGCAGACCCAGCAGCCCGCCCCGCAGCCCCGCCAGGCTCCTAGCTTTGGCAGCAGCAGCGATGATCTGGACATCCCGCCCTTCCTGCGCAACCGTAATCGCGGGAAGTAACGCAAACATAGATCATTGATGGCTGGTGGCGAAACCACCAGCCATCAATGATCCATACGCGGCCCTTGGGTCTGCACCGCCATCGCCCCCCACCGGGCGGTGGCTTTGATGTAGCCCTGGTTCCACCGGCTCACCGGCTTGTGGTGTTGACATCCGGCAAATCTGCATATACAATACCATCTCTTTTACAATGGGCAGGGGAAAGATTTCACGCCTATTAGAAGAATACGACGGTGATACGTAACACCTTATAGATCAACTGTAAGGAGTTTGTGTTCATTATGTGAACCGCTGTGCTGTGGAGCCCCCGATGAAACCTCGCCGCTGGTACAGCAGCCCTGAGATGAAGCCAGATCCCGCACCATCCACGACACTGCACTATGCCTCGCTGATCCAGCTCGCCTGTGCCGCGCGGACGGATCGCCAGCAGGGGCCAATCATCAAGCTGACACCTGTAGAGTCGCAAAACTCGCGCAGCCGCGATCTTCAGGTACATGCGACCAGCACGAACATACGCCGAATCGACGCGGCGTAGGAACACAATTAGGAGGAGGCACCGTACGCGGTGCCTCCTCCTATTGTGTTCCTGCGCCGCGTTAGGCATGTTTCAGAATCGGCCATTCCAGCTTGACCGTCCTGCGATGCGGCGATGACGCGCTCCTATCGCCTCACCGCGTCATTGTCTCGTCGCTGAACGGTCACGTGCGTTTGAAACATGCCTTACACCGCATCACGCCCCCGGCAGATGCATACGGCGGGCCACGCCCTCAGTGATCGCCGCATGCGCCACCGCCGCCGCGATTGCCGGCACCACGTGGCGATTAAAGACGCTCGGGATGATATACTCCTCGCTCACCTCCTCGGGCGGGATCACGCCAGCTAGAGCCTCGGCGGCTGCCAGCCGCATCCCCGAGGTCATCTTTAGCGCGTGAACATCCAGGGCACCGCGAAAAATCCCTGGGAAACTCAGCACGTTGTTGATCTGGTTGGGCTGATCCGAGCGGCCCGTCGCCACCACGCGGGCGTACTGCCGCAGCATGTCCGGGTCGCCCTCGGGGACGGGGTTCGCCAGGGCGAAGACCACCGGGTCGGTCGCCATGCTCTGCACCATCTGCGGGCTAAGGATATTGCCCCGTGAGACGCCAATGAAGACATCGGCGCCGACCAGGGCGACCGCAAGGTTGCCGACCCGGCCATCGCGGTTGGTTTGCGAGGCGATGATCCGCTGCATGGGCGTCTGAAGCGCGTCATCGCCGCTGCGGATGATCCCGTGGCGGTCCACCGGGGTCACCTCGCCAATACCGGCCTCCAGCAGGGCGCGGATGATCGCCGTGCCCGCCGCGCCTACCCCGTTCACCACCACGCGCACCGTGTTGATCTGCTTGCCGACGATCCGCAGGGCGTTGCGCAGGGCTGCCAGCACCACCACTGCGGTGCCGTGCTGGTCGTCGTGCATCACCGGGATGTCCAGGCTCTCGTGGAGCCGGCCCTCGACCATAAAACAGTTGGGCGAGGCGATGTCCTCCAGGTTGATCCCGCCAAAGCTGGGCGCGATCTGCTCGACCGTCTGCACGATCACGTCGGGGTCCTGGCTGCGCAGGCAGAGCGGTACGGCGTCGATGTCGGCCAACTCCTTGAAGAGGATAGCTTTGCCCTCCATCACCGGCATGGCCGCCTCCGGGCCAAGGTTGCCCAGGCCGAGGATGGCGCTGCCATCGCTGACCACCGCCACGCTGTTGCGCTTCCAGGTGTAGGTGAATGCCTTGTCCAGATCCTCGGCGATGGCCTGGCAGACGCGGGCGACACCGGGAGTGTAGGCGATCGAAAGGTCGTCGCGAGTCTTCAGCGGCACGCGGCTCTGCATAGCCAATTTGCCGCCCATATGCGCCAGAAAGATGCGGTCGCTGACGCGCAGCACGCGGACTTGCTCCACCCTGTTGATTGCGCTGACCAGCAGGTCGCCGTGGGTTTCGTCCTGGACGCGCACGGTGATGTCACGGATCACAATGTTGCGCTCGGCGCGCACAATATCAATGGCACCAATATCGCCACCGTGTTCGCCGATGACGGTGGTGAGGCGACCGAGCATGCCCGGCCGGTTTTCGATCTCGCAGCGTAGGGTCAGGGTATGAGCCACTCCGGCGGACATAGGGTTGCCTTTCTCAAATGATCATAGGCATCACGTCGCTGGTGGCGATGTGATCCATAAAAAAACGTAGGGCTACGCTCTGGAGGTAACGTAACCGCCCTCAGGGCCAGGGCGGTGGCCACGTCGCCTCCGGCGGGGGTTTGGGGGTGGCAAAGGCACCCCCGAACGATCTTTTTTGGTTGGTTTTTGGCGGCGAAGCCGCCAAAAACCAACCAAAAGCGCGGTCTAGGGCGCAGCCCCAGCGACGTTGCATTAGCCCTGCCATCAGGGCCGTATGGTACCACAGGTTCGCGGGCGGGCAGTATGTTATAATGCCGCCTCAATGCCACCCTACTGTAGGAGCGCCGCGTGAGCTACACCCTGACGCTTGAGCCGGCGGCGGCGGCGTGGCTTGGCCCGCAGCGGCTTGTGCTGAAGATTGCGGACGAGCGCATCGCCGATGTCGAATACCGCCCGAATCTTACCCCCCGCTCGCGCACCGCTGCAAGGCCCGCCCTGCTCCAGGAGGTGGCCCGCAGCTGCCCCACCTGCACCCACGCGCACTGCTTGGCCTTTGCACTGGCGGTCGAGGCGTTGCTTAAGCTTGAGATTCCCCTGCGGGCCTCGTGCCTGCGCCTGGTGGCCGCCGAGCTAGAGCGGGCAACCTCGCACCTGGGCACCCTGGAGGCGCTCTTCAGCACGCTGGGCCTGGACACCACCGCCGCGACGCTGGCCGAGCTGCGCGATACGTGCGCCCAGGGGCTGGCGTTGCTCGCCGACGAGTCCGGCAACGGCGCACTCATCCTGCCCGGCGGCCTGCGCTGCGATATCTCCGACGACCGACGCATGGAGCTACGCCAGCGAATCTCCGGGGCCAGCCGACGGCTCTACCAGATCGCCGACCGGATGATTGATCAGCGGATCATCCTGGCCCGCACGGTAGCGGTGGGTACGCTGACCAACGCCGCCGCCGCCCAGTTCTGCCTGCGCGGCCCGCTGGCCCGCGCCTCGGGGCTGAAAGACGATGTGCGGATTAGCGCACCCTATGGAGCCTACGCCACACTGTCGCCCCAGATGATCACCCAGGAGAGCGGCGATGTGTACGCACGGCTGGTGCTGCTGCTGCTGGAGGCGCTGGAGAGCCTGAAACTCAGCGACCGGGCGCTGGATGAATTGCCGACCGGCCAACTGAGCGCCCAGATGCCGGCAATCCTGCCGTCGGGCGAGGGCGAGGCCACCGTAGAGGCTCCGCGAGGTGCCCTGCGCTACCGCGTCGAGAGCGACGGGAAGCGTATCAGCGGCTACCAGGCCACGCCGGCCCCCCAGTTCGACCGGCTGCTGGCGCGGACGCTGCTCGACCAGGCCGCCCCCGATGACGCCGTGCTGATCGCTCTCTCGACGGATCCGTGTAGCGCGTGTCAGAGGGCCAATGGTGACGAGTAACGATCTCTTTGCATTGATGGTTGGCGACGTTGCCGCCAGTCACCGACAAAAAGCGAGGTCTAGGGCACAGCCCCAGGCACATTCCAACAGCGCCATATGCTAGTTATCGCGGTTAGCCTGCTGCTCACCATTGCCGCCACATGCTTCGGGCTGAGCCGCGTGATCACGACGCGACATCTCGGGCTAGGTGCCGCCGCCGCGTGTGTCGGCGGCGGCCTGCTGCTGGCCGCCGCGCCCGCCCTGGCCCCCAACCTCGCATTCCCCATCTTCGTGGTTGGTGCGGCCTCGTTTGAACTGGCCGGGCAACTCGGCCTCGGCGACACGGCCCTGGCGGCGGCCCTGCTCTGGGGTGGGGCAATGGCCCTGGCTGCCCTGGCGGCGGCGATTGCCCCGGGGGTCGTGGGGTTCGGTGCAATCTTTGGCTGGGCCTGCCTGACGCTGGTCGCCGCGCTGCTGGGGCTGGCCGCCCCGCCGCTCTCGATGGTCACGCCACTGGCATGGGCGGTCGCCGCCCTCGCGAGCTACGGTGCCCTGCGGGCCAGCGGCGCGCTTGGCCAGAGCGCGGCCTTGCCCCGTGGATTGGCCCTCGGGCTGCTGGCCAGCGGACTCTTGCTCGGCGGGCTGCTCGGCACCCGCCCGGCCCTCGCCAGCGGCGGGTTGCCCGCGCCGGGGTTGGCAGCGGCCATGCTCCTGGCTGTGCTGGCGATAGCGGGCGTGGCCCCCCTGGGCATGGCCCGCGATGAGGCCGTGCTGGCACCGGCCCCCCTAGGTGCCCTGATCTACGGCCTGGTTATGCCGACCCTCGGACTAGGCTACCTGCTGCACCTGCTGGCCATCCTCCCGGTCGTGCCTCCGTCCTGGGCAACGACCCTGGTGGTCCTCGGGTCGCTGGGCGCGCTGGCCAGCGCCGCCGGAGCCTACGGCGAGGCCCGGCTGCGCCCGCTGCTCGGCTGGGTGGCCAGTGCCCAAGCCAGTGTGGTGGTGGTCGCCGCCGGGCTCGCTGGCCCCCTGGCCGCCCTAGCTGGCCCGGCCTTGCTGATTAACCTGATGCTGACCACCGTGGCCGGCGCGGCGGCGGCGGTCGACCTGGAGCGCAACACCGGTGGCGATGAGTTCGCCGATACGGCCCCAGGGCCGCGCCTGGCCCTCGCCGGTACCCTCTGGGCCGCCGCCGGGGCGGCGGCGCTGGGCATCCCGCCACTCTGGGGATTTTGGGGGCGGCGCTGGCTCTTCGAGGCCGTCCTTGAGCAGACGCCCTGGGCGCTGCCGCCCCTGATGGCTGGGGCCACGCTCTTGGCCCTGGCGCTCATCATGCCTCTGGCCCGCTTCTGGCCCGCGCCCGACCCGCGCAGCCACCCGGTCGCCCCCGGTCGGCTCGACCCGGTCGCCGGGATTCTAAGCCTCATACCGCTGCTGGTATTTGGTGCCGCGCCCCAGTTCGCATGGAGCCTCTGGATGCGCCGCCTGCCCCTCGCCCCGCCCGACATGCCGGTGAGCCTGAGCGCTCAGGCGGTCGCTGGCGTGATCGGCGTGGCCATCATCGCCCTGGCAGCCGCTATCGCTCGCGCACCTGCCATGCGACAGATCGCCTGCAACACCGACGAGGAGCCGACCCAACTGGCCGCCGACGCCCTTGGCCAAAGCCTGCGGATCCTGGCCGGACTCGGTCGGGCCGACGCGCTGCTTGGCCGGACCTGGGCCGCGCTGCTCTGGATGAGCCGCTGGCTCCAACTGGCGCTGTCGGTCTTCGAGCAACGCTACTACCTGCTGGGCGTTCTGGTCGCCCTGCTCACCGTGATGCTGCTGATGGCGCAGTGACGGCTCCCAGGGCGAAAGCTCCTGGGTTTTACGGGCTATTTCCATAAAGAGTTTGCGAAAGGGCTTCGCCCTCCCGCAGACTCTTCCCTCCAAGAGCGATGCAAATTAACTGGCTGCTGATAGCAATCGGGGCAACCGCGACGGTCGTGCTACTGTTTCGCGACTGGCGGCTGACCTTCCCGGCCCTGCTGCTGAACTACGTCGCGCTGGCGTTCTTCCTGGCCGAGCCGCGCTTTGTCACCCCCGACATCAGCCTGATCGGGGAGATGAACACGCTGGTGCTGGTGAAGCTGATCACCGGGCTGGCGGTGACTATGATCCTGACCATCACGGCCCTAACCTTCTCACGCGAGTACGGGCTGGAGAACCTGGATGAGTTTGGCCTGGCCGAGTTGCGCCGGGCCGCCCGCACGGCCCAGCGCTATCGGGCCAGCCAACCCTTTCGCATGAGCGACTATATCGTGCCATTCTGGGCCGGGGTGCTCGCCCTCTTTGCCAGCGCCACGCTGCCCTTCGTCTACGCGATCGCGCCGACACCCGCCGCCGATTTCGCCTGGTACTGGCTTGTACTCACCGGTGTGCTGACGATCGCCACCGCCAGCGACTTGCTGAAGATCGGCCTGGGGCTACTGCTCTGCGCCAGTGGGGTGGACACCCTCTACACGGCGGTAGAGAGTACCCTGAAGGAGGGCGGGATGAACGTGATCCCGCTGGCCCTGCTCAGTCAGTTTCATATCTTGCTCGCCCTGGCTATCGCCTACCTCTGCGGGCTGCTCTACGGTCGTCTGAAGACCCTGGAGCTGAACGAGCTCTACAAACGATAACGCGCGGTGTTTTGCGCAGGAGCATCCGCCCTCCGCACCACCCCAGATGATGACGATATGCTCTATCTTCTCCTCGTCCTCTTTCCGATCAGCATGGCCGCGAGTACGTTCGTGCTACGCAAAAACAGCGGGCTGGTGATCTTCATGGCCCTGGGCGCGGTGATCGCCGAGATGTTGATCGCCGCACAGATCCCGCTGGACAACCCGAGCCTGTTCCTGGGCGTCACGCTGACCCTGAATGCGCTGAACCGCATGTTCATGCTGCTGTTTTTGATGATCGGCGGGTTCGCCTTTGTGGGCGCGTGGAGCCTGCCCCACGGCGAAAACTTTGTGCCAATCGGGCTGCTGATGCTTAGCCAGGTCAGCGCGGTGCTGCTGCTCCAGAACCCGTTCATCAGCACGTTGCTGCTGGCCCTCACCGGGCTGACCGCAGTGCTGGCGGTGGTGGATCTGCCAGCGGGCACGAGCAGCCTCGTGGGCACGCGGGCAATCGCAGCGGCCCTGAAGTATCTGGTGCTGATGGTGGTGGCGGCGATCCTGATGTACATCGCCTTCGTACTCGCCACGATCTTCCGGATCGGCGAACTGCCCGGCCGGATCTCGCTGTCCCGCTTCATCCTGGCACTGCTGGCAGTGAGCTTCTCGCTACGGCTAGCGCTCATCCCCTTCCACGCATGGCTGGCCGGTCTGGTGGAACACGCCGAGCCGCTGGTGGCGGCCCTGGTGATCACGCTGCTGAACACGAGCAGCCTGCTGGCGCTGCTGGTCGCCTTTCAGACGTTCCCGATCCTGCTGACCGATAACGCGGGGCCGCTGCGGGTGATGCGGATCGGCGCACTGATCAGCACCCTGCTCGGCGCGGGCCTGGCCCTGGGGCCGGGGTCGCTGCGGCGCGCAATGGCCTACCTGATCCTCTATGATTGTGGTATGGTATTCTATGGCCTAGCCTCGGTATCGAGCATCGGCCTGGCCGGAGCGGTCTTCGGCACCCTAAACCAGACCCTGGCGGTGCTGCTGATGCTGGTGAGCCTGGGGCTGATCGAGCGACCCGACGGGCGTCCGCCCGGCATGGCACGGCGTGATCTGCTCCGCCGCTGGCCGGTAGCGGGCACAGGGCTGCTGGCGGGCAGCCTGGCCTTGATCGGCATGCCGCCGCTCGGCGGCGCGATGAGCCGGCTGCTGATCTACCAGGCTGCGGGGGAGAACGGCTGGCCCGAGTTGCTGGCCCTGCTGACGGCGACGCTGCTGGCCCTGCTGGCCCTGATCCGCACCGCCCACGAGCGGCTGCTCGGCCCGAGCGAGGATGAGGCCACGCCCGAGCCGCTGATGCTCGGCGAGACCGAGCTGGATCGCCCGGCCCCGCGACGGCTCGACCCCGAGCCACGCAGTGCGGCGGCTCTGACGCTCATCCTAATGCTGATCTGCCTGACGGTCGGACTCTACCCAGGGCCGCTGCTCACCACGATCGACGCGGCAATCCACGAACTGGCGTTTATCCGGGCGTTGTAGGGCCGAAGCAGCGCATAGGCATATATTGAAGGCATGGTTCAAACACACGTGACCGTTCAGCGACGAGACGATGACGCGATGAGGCGATAGGAGCGCGTCATCGCGTCATCGTCTCGTCGTCTCATCGTCTCGTCTCGTCTCATCGTCTCATCGCCAAACGGTAAAGCTGAAACCTGGCACCTGAAACCTTGTCTAATGCGTGGCGCATTATGTGCGCGATGCTTCGGCATTCCACACCATGGATATTATCATCGCGGGAATCATATACCCCGGCCTCCTGACCGCGCTGGCCCTGGGGGTGATCTACTGGCGGCTGGTGGGCGGCGCGGATGAACACGGGGGCGCGAGCGGCCTCGGCGCAGCCCTGCGCTCGCGCGAGGGTCTGGCCGCGCTGGCGGGTATGCTGGCGGCGGCGGCGGGCCTCGCCGCGCTGCCCTGGCCCGCCCACCCCGCCGGGGCGACGCGCAGCTGGCTCTGGGCCTGGGCCGGGATCGAGTTGGCCTTTCTCATCCCCCTGGCCCCCGCGCTGGCGGCTGGTGTACCGCAGGTGGTGCGGGCGGCCGCGCGGCGCGCGCAGATCGGTGCCTTTGGCCGGGCGCTGCTCTGGATGGCCATGGCGACCTCTCTGGCCATCCACACCGAGTGGCAGATCGCCGCGCTGCCCGCCCACATCCTAGCGCTTGGCACTACCCTGATCGCCTTCCCAATCGCCGTCGGCTGGGGGCCGTTCGACGATGAGGTCAGCATCACCGGGGCGGGCGTGCAGGCCGGCCTGCCGCCCAGCCTGCGCTGGCTCGACGGACTGGCCCACGCGGTGGCCACCGCGTCGCTGCTGGCCGCCGCCTTGATCGCCACCCTGCCCAGCGCCAGCGGCCCGGCGTGGCTGGGCCTGGCCCAGGTCGCGGTCGGGTTTATCGCCGTAGGCGTCTTGCTGCGCCAGTTGCGCGGGAGGATTCCGCGCCTGACCCTGCCCGCCATCCTGCGCTTTGGCTGGATCTACGTGGCCCCTCTCGCGGTGGCAGCGACCGCCGCCCTGATCATTGCTGGACGGCCGATGTGAAGCAGACGGAGCGAGGCGTGAGTACGGATGTTATCGAGATCGAAGATCTGGCCAAATCATACGGTAACGTCCAAGTACTCCGTGGCCTCAGCCTGCGCGTGACCGCCGGTGAGGTATACGGGCTCCTCGGGCCAAACGGCGTAGGCAAGTCGACGCTGCTGCACCTGATGCTCGGCTTCCTCAAGCCCTCATCGGGCAGCCTGCGGGTACTCGGCAGCCGCAACCTCGACAAGGTGCGCGCACAGATTGGCTATGTCCCCGAGCGCCAGCGTTACCACACCCGCTACACCGCCCGCGAGTACCTGCGCTTCATCGGCGAGTTCAGTGGGCTGGGCGGCGTCGGCCTGGCCGAGCGGGTGGAGGCGGAGTTGCGCGCTGTCGGTATGGCAGATGACGCCGACCGGTCGATGGGAACCTTCTCGAAGGGCATGATCCAGCGTGTTGGCGTGGCCCAGGCGCTGCTCTGCGATCCCGCCCTGCTCCTGATCGACGAGCCAACCAGCGGACTCGACCCGGCCGGGCAGCGTGAGCTGATCGATCTGCTGTCGTCCCTGCGCGACCGTGGGCACACCGTGTTTCTCTGCACGCACTACCTGCACGAGATCGAGCAACTCTGCGACCGGGTGGGCGTGCTGACCGGCGGGAGGCTGGCGGCAGAGGCGACCGTCCGCGACCTGCGGACGCCCGGCGGGAGCGCGCTGATCGAGGTCGATGCGATCAGCACGGAGTTGCGCGGGAGCCTGGAGGCGCTGGGGCGCGGGGTGATCTGTGACCTGCGCACGGTGCGTATCCGCCAGAACACGCCGCAACTCCAGGCCATGGTGCTACGGCGTCTGATCGACGCCGGGGTGGCGGTAATCTCGCTGGAACCGCTAGAGAGTCCGCTTGAGCAACTCTATACCCATGCGGTGCAGGCCGGCGTATCGATTCGGAAGCCCCCCCCGCCCCCGCGCATCTACCGTGATCGCATACCCGCCGCCCCGCCGTTGCCCCTGGCGGCCCCGACGGTTCCCGCCGCCCGAAGCACAGGTGATGGCGACACGCTGCTCAATGAGTTGCTGCGGCGGGGCGGCGACCAGGAGCCGGCGCAGAGAACCGGGAGCAGGGAGCAGGGAACCAGTGCCGATCACGCGGATGAAGCTTAGAGAACGTGATACGTTACCGCTATGATCCGCGCAGGGTTTGCCGATGCTCTGAATCGGTTCCCTCTACCTTAGGCATGGTTCAAAATCGGCCATTCCAGCTTGACCGTCCTGCGATGAGGCAATGAGGCGACGAGGCGATGGTGCGCTCCCATCGCCTCATCGTCTCGTCGCTGAACGGTCAAATGTGTCTGAAACATATCTTAGTAACCTTGTCTTAGAAGCGAGGGCGTATGCGTACCCTGCGGTTCACCGGGTTCACCCTGCTAGAATACATCCGCTCCGGACGGGTCGCCCTTGAGGTCATCGCCACCCTGGTGGTCTACTTTATGTTCCTGCGGCGGGTCGGGCTGGCGATGAACGCCGAGTACTTCTTCAGCGTCACCGGGATCTACACGCCGGCGCTCACGCTCTACAGCACGGCGGCGTTCATTGGCATCGGCGACCGGCCCCAGGGCTACGTGCTGCTTTCGCGTGGCGTGAGCCGGATAGACTACCTGCTGGGCATTTTCTTAAGCGCCCTGGTGATCGTGGCCGGATCCTACGGGCTGCTCTCGATCATGGCCGCCCTGCTCAACCGCCCGCCGGACCTCGATCTGTCGGGGTGGCTGCTGGGCACCCTGCCGCTGCTGCTGAATGTCGGGCTGCTGTCCGCCCTGATGATCATGCTCTCGCCGATGGTCTTCGCCACGATCTGGCGGCTCTTCGTGCTGGGGCTGATTGCCCTCGCCTTCTCAAGCAACTTTATCGGCGGCACGCTCCTGGAGTCTATGCCCGACTCGGCGCTGATGTTCCTGCGGGCGGCCCAGGCGCTGCTCGGTGGCCCGCTCGTGCCGGCCTTCTACGGCTTTCAGCTGGCCGTCACCCGCGACTACACCACCTCCACGGCCTGGGCGAACCTGTTTGCCCAGGCGTCGCTGCTGATCTCGCTGCTCGGCCTGGCGATCTACTCCTTCTCTCGCAGAGATCTGATCTTTAGTCATCAATAATAATCATATATATTTATAAAAATCATCAAAA
>CAISPW010000218.1 GCA_903887465.1 uncultured Oscillochloris sp.
AGCCCTGGGAGCCTGTCCCAGGGCGGGTACAACGTCGCCTCTGGCGGGGACGCGATGAGGCGAGGATGCGATAGCATTGCCTCGTCGCATCCTCGCCTCATCGCGAAACGGTAAAGCTGAAACCTGGCACATGAAACCTTGTCTAAGGCATGGTTCAGATCGGGCGATTCCAACTTGACAGTTCGTAGTGGCGGCTTCAGCCGCACAGGCGCTAAAGCGCCCACTACGAACACCGCAAACTGTCAAGCCGATTTGAACCATGCCTAAGAGTATTATGCTGCGGGTCCGCGATGATGGCTGCGGATTCACCCCGCAGCAGGCGGAGTCGGTGGGACATTTTGGCATGGCCGGGATGCGCGAGCGGGCGCAGCTTGTCGGCGCGGATCTGTGCATCACCAGCCAGCCGGGGCAGGGAACCACAGTTCAGTTGAATATATGGCAGGGGGCGTCACTTTCTGCTAAAATTAAGAGCGAGAAATAGCCGCTAGCCTACCTGTAGTTCGCTGCTCAAACCAGTGAGAGGTTCACGTTCAGAATGGTATGATGCTATGGTTGTAGCGATGGCCTGCGATGCATCCTGCTGCGCTCTAAGGAGAGAGATATGCATATTCTGGTGGCCGATGACGATATCCCAAGTGTGAAGCTGACATCATTTGTACTCGAAGAGGCGGGATATCGTGTCGTCAAAGCCTACGACGCACAAAGCATTCTCCAGGCCGTTGAGCAGAATAACCCCGATCTGATCTTACTGGATGTGATGATGCCTAAGTCGAGCGGCTTTGATATCTGCCGTCAGATCCGCCGGAACTCCGATGTGCCGATTATTTTTCTCTCCGGGCGCTCGCAGCTCCAGGATCGGGTGATGGGGCTTCAGATCGGCGGCGATGATTACCTGGTGAAGCCCTACGAGCCATCCGAGTTGCTCGCCCGCGTAGAGGCGGTGCTGCGCCGACGCAATAGCGATATGCTCAACCCATCCTCGCGGCTGAGCCAGGGCGAACTGACCCTCGATCCGGTGGAGCATAAGGTCCTCTTCTCCGATGGCCGGGCCGTGGAACTGACGCCGCTGGAGTTCCGGCTGATCTACTACCTGATGAAGAACTCCGGGCGTATCCTCAATGTGAGCCAGATCCTCAACAAGGTCTGGGGCTATGACTATGAGGGCGAGAGTAACCTGGTGGCGGTCTATATCCGTCGCCTCCGCACCAAGATCGAGAAAGATCCCGAACACCCGCGCCACGTGATCACGGTGCGTAACCTGGGGTATAAGTTCGAGGCATAATCCGCATCATCCGCTATTTCTTCCGCCCAGGCCACAGCGCGATGCACACCAGCGGTAGCACGGAGAAGGCTGGCAATGAATGGCTGCGACCGATACGCTCATCGCACGGGCTGAGCCGTGGCTGCGCGCGAATATCCGCGATGGGCTGCGTGTTGCGCTGCCGCTCCCAGTCCTCGCCCTCTCGTGGTGGTTTGTGCGGCTCCCGGTCGGACGAATCTCGGCCATCGGGCTGCTCGTCTATGCGGTGGGCAACCTGATCTTGCTGGTGGCCCTGCGCTACGCCCTCTCCGGCAGCCGCTGGCGGCGGCTCTCGGCGCTGATGACGACCTCGGTGGTGGGTGATGCCGCCATGGCAACTTGGCTGCTGGCCACGGTCGGCCCCTTCACGTTGAGCATCTTCCCGATCTACACGGTGTTCGGGATGAAGGCTCTCTACTACCGTCGCCAGTTCCTCCCGACCCTCCTGGTGCCGGCGCTGCTCGGCCCGCTCTATCTCTCATCAAGCTACCTTATGGGGCGCGGGATCGACGGCCTCTCCACCGAGCAGTCTCTAGCCTACTGGGGACTCGTCGGCGGGAGCTGTATGTTTATCGGCATGCTGCTGGCCCTCGCCGAGCGCCGCCTGCGCCAGACACAGGATCTGCACCGGCAGATCGCCCAGATCCGCGCCGAACACGACTCGCGGGAGGCCGAGCTAGAGAGCATTAACACCGACCTGCGCGTGCGTATCCGCCGCCAGCAGTCGCTTGAGGAGAGCCTGCGGGCGATCACCGGCTCGCTGAGCCTGGACGATGTGCTCAGCCAGATCCTCGACAGCATGATGCAGATGCTCGGCACCCCGCGAGTGAGCGCCGTCGGCCTGACTCTGGTGAGCGGAACGGGCTTCACCCATCGCACGATTGGCCTCGACGGAGTCACACCAAGCTGCTGGGCCGAGCCGCTCGCCCAGCGGGTGGTGAGTACTCGCCGCTCGGTGCTGGTTGGCGACGCCCTGCTTGAGCGGGATTGGCGCGAGGTGCAGCGCTGCGGGGCCATGTCGGCGCTCAGCGTGCCGCTGATCGACCCGCATAACCAGATCCTCGGTGCCCTGACGGTGGTGAGTACGCAGCGCCAGGCGTTCACGCCCACCGAGGCCCGCCACCTGACCTCGTTCAGCATTCAGGCCAGCGTGGCCATCCACAACGCCGAGTTACACACCCAACTCGCCCGCCAGCAAGCCATGCTGGAGGCGGTGCTGCGCGATATCGGCGACGGCCTGATTGTGGTCAACGCGCAGGGCGGGATGGTGATGGCGAACCCGCTGGCCTACCAGACGCTTCAGCATAGCGACGCGCTCGGCGGCGGGCTGCGCGATAGGCTCGACGAGATCACCCGCCAGCTCCGCGCCGACGGCGTCGCGATGATCGAGCGCGAGCTGCGCATGGGCGAGGGTGACCACGAGCTGGTCTTCCAGATCTTCGCCTCGCTGGTGCGGATCGCCCCCGACGACGAGAGCTATGTGGCGATTGTCTTGCACGATATCACCGACCATAAGCTCCAGGAGCGTCAGCGCGTCGAGTTTATCTCAATGGTCTCCCACGAGCTGCGCAACCCGCTCAATACGCTCAACGGGTTCCTCAAGGTGGTTCTCCAGGGCCGGGCCGGGCCGCTCAACGACATGCAGCAGGAGTTCCTTAGCCTTGCCGACAGCCAGGCCGATGCGCTGAAGGGCCGGATCACTGAGCTGCTGGAGTTTAACCGGCTTGAGGCCGGGCGGCTGCGCCTCCAGCCCCAGTGGGCGAACCTGGCCGACCTGCTGCTGATCGCCAGCGCGCGCTTCCAGATCCAGGCCGAACAGTTTGGGCTGACGGTGGACGCCGACGTGCCCGATAATATCCCCGATCTGCTCATGGACAGCGAGCGGATCGGCCAGGTGGTGACGAACCTGATCGAGAACGCGATGAAGGCAACCCCGGCCGGGGGCCATATCGAGTTGAGCGCGCAGATCCACGCGCACGAGGTGCAGGTGCGGGTGGCGGACACGGGCGTGGGCATCCCCCCCGACCAGCGTGAGAAGATCTTTAGCCGCTTCTACCGCCTGGAGCATACCGAGTCGAAGCACGGCATCCACCTTGGCCTGGGACTCTCGATCTGCCAGCAGATTGTGGAGGGCCACAACGGGCGGATCTGGGTGGATAGCGAGGTGGGCGTGGGGAGCCGCTTCAACTTTACCCTGCCGCTCGTGCGGCGGGAGCAGCTGATCCGTGAGCCGGTGGCATCCTAGAATGCCACGAGCTGTGTTTACGGAAATAGCCCGTAAAACCCAGGAGCTTTCGCCCTGGGAGCCGTCACATCAGTTGTCTCTGGAAGAGTGAGGTCCGCGTGTGAATGTAGCTTTGATAGCACTCCCTTGCCTCGGCAAGCTGCCAGCGCCACCCCTAACGCTGGCCTATATTGCGGCGCTGCTTGAGCAGCGGCGGCGGATTGTGCGGATCTACGACCTGGCGCTCGACCCTGACGCGACCCTGAGTACGGCGTTTCAGCCGCTGCGCTCGTTTCGACCGCAGGTGCTGGTGGTGGCCGGTGAGGAACCCGAGATGCTCTCCGCCGCCGTCCATGCGCTCAACCAGGATCGGCATCACCACGTGCTGCCGGTGCAGATGGGCCGCAGCAGCCTTGATGCCAATACGATCTGCACGGGGGCGATCCAGTGGATCGATCAGCAGCGCGATGACGAGAGTCACGAGCATGCCGAGGTGCCGGACGCCATCCGCTCGATCGACGACCTGCCCTTCCCGGCGCGGCACTTGCTCTCGCTTGAGAGCTACGACCTGCGGGCCGTCGGCGGTGAGCTGCAGACGATCATCCTCGTTGCCGGCGCGGATATCTCG
>CAISPW010000219.1 GCA_903887465.1 uncultured Oscillochloris sp.
CGAGCTGGTTGAGGGTCTTGGTTTCCTTGAAGAGTTCCAACACGGCCTGGGCCTTGAAGGTCGCAGTGTAAGACTTTTTCATAGACCTATTCTACCGAACCCTGGCCCTCCTGACTGTGCAGTTTTCTGGGTCCACTATAGTGTTCCACGTGAAACAGGACGCTCAAGCTCGGCGCACGCGGGTGCTGGCGATCGCGAACCAGAAGGGGGGGGTTGGGAAGACAACCACCGCCGTCAACCTAGCTGGCGAACTTGTGCGGCGTGGCCAGCGTGTCCTACTGATAGATAGCGATCCACAAGGCAACGCCACCACGAGCCTCGGCGTGGCCAAGCGAAGCCTCTCGGCGACAATCTACGATCTGCTCATGCAAACCGTACATGTGCAGGCGGCGATCATCACAAGTGGCCGCGAACGGCTTGATCTGGTGCCAGCTGATGAGGATCTGGCCGGGGCGGCCATTGAGTTGGCCGGACTGGATCGTCGCGAGTGGCGGCTCCATGATGCGATTGATCAGATCGCACCAAACTACGATCATGTGATTATTGACTGCCCGCCGTCGTTGGGCCTCCTGACCCTGAATGCGCTCTGCGCCGCGAATAGCGTTTTGATCCCGCTTCAATGCGAATACCTGGCCCTCGAAGGCTTGGCACAGCTGAAGGGGACACTTGATCGCGTGCGGGATGGCCTGAACCCCTCGCTGCAGATCGTCGGGGTGGTCATGACGATGTATGATGGGCGCACCAACCTCGCCCAGCAGGTGGTGGAAGAGGTGCGGCAGTACTTCCCGCGTCTGATCTGTCGAACGTTGATTCCACGGAGCGTCCGTATCTCCGAGGCCCCCAGCTACGGTAAACTCATTGCAGAGTACGACCCGCTTGGTCGTAGCGCCCAGGCCTACGCGGCACTGGCCGATGAAGTTTTGCAGCGAGAGGGTCTATGAGTCGCAGACGTGGCCTCGGCAGTGGGTTAGATGCGCTGTTATCGAATACTTCGACCGCTGGCGCTCAGACGGTTCGCCAGGTTCCGATCTCGAATATCCACGAGAATCGCAGCCAGCCGCGCACACGCTTTGATGAGCAGGCCCTCGATGATCTCGCGGCATCCATCCGTGAACACGGGGTCATTCAGCCTATTATTGTGAGCGAGGATGGGGCCGGCGGCTTCGAGTTGATAGCCGGCGAGCGGCGCTGGCGGGCGGCCAGCCGCGCTGGGCTGAGCGAGATACCAGTGCTTGTGAAGAGCGCCAGCCCCCAGCAATTCCTTGAACTGGCGCTCGTTGAGAATGTGCAGCGCGCCGACCTGAATGCGCTTGAGGAGGGCCTGGCCTACCAGACCCTCAAAGGTGAGTTCGGCCTGACCGATGAGGATATCGCCCGGCGGGTCGGCAAGAGCAGGGTCGCGGTGGTCAATGCGCGCCGCCTGATCAAGTTGATCGCCCCCGCCCGCCAGGCGCTCCTCGATGGGGCGATCAGCGCTGGCCACGGGAGGGCGCTGCTGCGCTTTGAGGATGTGGAGGCCCAGAATATGGCCCTCGATCTGATCGTTCGCCGCGATCTGAGCGTCCGCGAGGCTGAACGGCTCGGCGAGATTGCACTCCAGACGGCGCTGGCTCCTGCCGTGCGCCAGGCGCTGATCGAGGGAACGATCACCCCGGCCCTGGCGCAGGCGCTCCTCTGCATTGAGGACTCTCAACAGCAGGCGCGTGCGCTTACCCTGTCGCACGCTGAGGGGCTAGATGCGCGCGCGGCCGAACGCCTCTGTGCCCTGATCGCGGATGGGGCCACGCTCGATCACGCGCTGGCCCAGGTGCGCGACCACGGGGCGATCCTTGGAGGTTCCGCCCCATCAGGAAATGCTGCGCCCCGCCCTGCGGCTACGCCGGAGTACCGCGAGCCGCGCCCGCAGTCCCCCGAGGACGCCGAAGCTCAGCATCTGTTTGAGTCCATCCTGCATACCCCTGTGCAGCTTACCCGCCGTGGCGGCGCGATCCGGCTGACTATTACGGTCTACAACGATGAGCAGCTTCAGGGTCTCTATGCGCAGCTGGGGGGCGGCGCGTAGGGCGAACGCAGGTACGAATATGCGCCGTCAGCACTAAAAATGTAGGAGCTTATGCGCGAGCAGACGGTCAGCCAGGCTGGCGTGTATCCGAGAGCGCTGGACGCGCGGGCGGGCGGCGAGTCTGCCGCTGCGCAGTTTGCCATTGAGGCCAGGGACTTCAACTTCTACTACGGCGGCTTTCGGGCGCTGGAACACATCACCATGGCCGCGCCGCGCCATCAGATCACGGCCTTGATCGGCCCCTCAGGCACCGGCAAGTCGACCCTGCTGCGGGCGATGAATCGCATGCACGATGAGACGCCGGGCACGTCGTGCGAGGGCGCGCTCATGCTTGAGGGCCAGGATATTAACGCCTTCGCCGACCTGATCGCCCTGCGCAAGCGCGTCGGCATGATCTTCCAGCGCCCTAATCCCTTCCCCATGTCGATCTTTGAGAATGTGGCCTACGGGCTGCGTCTGAATGCCCAGCGGGTTCCCAAGGACGCCATCGCCGCACAGGTGGAACACGCCCTACGCGGCGCCGCGCTCTGGGACGAGGTGAAGGATAAGCTCCAGCAGTCTGGCCTGGCTCTGTCGGGCGGCCAGCAGCAGCGACTCTGCATCGCCCGCGCCATCGCGGTCGAGCCTGCCGTGCTGCTCATGGACGAGCCGTGTGCCGCGCTCGACCCGATCGCCACCCTGAAGATCGAGGAGCTAATGACGGAATTGGTGAGTCGCTATACGATTGTGATCGTGACCCATAACCTCCAGCAGGCCGGGCGTGTGTCTGAACAGACGATCTTTCTCTCGATGAACCCGGATACCCGCGCCGGTTTTGTCGTGGAGGCCGGGCTGACCCAGGAGATCTTCACCAGCCCGCAGGATCCGCGCACGCTCGCCTATATTAGCGGGCGCTTTGGGTAACACGCCAACGCAAGATGCCCGCGCGCCATGGGCACGCGGGCATCTTGCGTTAGACCGCCATGCGCATGGCGCACAACGCCGCGATGAAAATGGCCGCTGATGTCCGGCTATCGGCTATCGGCTATCGGCTATTTTCACCTCAGTGTGGGTGTACCTAGATTCTGACGATTAGTGGCCCTCGCCACCCTCGTGCTCGCCACCCTCGCCACCCTCGCCGCCCCCGCCGTTCCCGCCGGTGTTGATGGCGTTCGTTGCGTTGTTGGCGACGACACTCCCGCTGGTTGCATCCACATAGACCAAGCCGGTGTCCAGTGTTACCTCGTAGACGTTGGCCCCCTGGTAGGTCACAATCATGGGGGTGCCGACGACCTTCGCGCCGGGCGCGTTCGTAACCGCGATGGTGCCAGCCTGATCTACCGAAACGGGGTAGACGCTGGCGGGCTGGATGGCGGTGACGCTGGCGGGCTGGATGGCGGTGACGCTGGCGGGCTGGACGGCGGTGACGCTGGCGGGCTGGATGGCGGTGACGCTGGCGGGCTGGACGGCGGTGACGCTGGCAGGCCGGATGGCGGTGACGCTGGCGGGCTGGACGGCGGTAACGCTGGCGGGCTGGACGGCGGTGATGCTGGCGGGCTGCGGTGAGCTACCCGTGATGCCGGACTGATTCGCCACCACAACGCCGATGACGACTAAAATGAGGGCCGCAGCGATGGCGGCGAGCGTGCGAGTTGTGCGCCTGTTCACGAAGAAAGCCTTTCATCTACAACCGTATGTGAAGTCCCTATCCTAGCATAGGCTGGCCTTCTTGGAAACACATTAAGAAGAGGGGGCAGTTTTTTAAAGTAATTTCTTATAAAGTAAATCTATACGGGTGCGAGATTCGGCGTGATCTCATGTGATTCATAAGTAAGTAGATCTATCGTTAATGAATCTCATATCTAGCTCAGCACCGCTAACCTAGCGCCGTCCTCATTCCGGTTGTGAAGGCGGCCTCACGGCGTTGGCCGGCTGAAGCCGTGAATCCGCTTCATGGCTCCAAGCGAAATGCTCTATAAGGATTCACATCGCAGAGTGGTGAAATCTCTACTCACCATACGCTGTTTCCAGGGGAATTCTAAACCTCACCCGTTATGATTCAAACATATGCGGCGCGCTGACGCATGAGACAAGACGCTTGAGATGATAGGGCGTCACACGTCACGGAGGAACACGGTATGACCATCGACCGGCGCTCATTGCTCTTCGACCTCACCCGCGCGGAAGTTCTGGCCACCGGGCACGTGCTGCCCGAGCCAGCGCGCTGCGTGCAGTGCGGGATCTGCTCGTATAATTGTCCGATCGGTCTTGATGTGCGCGCCTACGCCTGGCGCGGCGAGGCGATCTCTGATAGCCACTGCCTCACGTGTGGACAGTGTGTGGCCCGCTGCCCGCGCGGCGTCCTGATCTTCGCCCCTATGGCAAATGGGAAATCGTAACGTGCAGACGGCGTTGTGTGATAAGACATGGTTCAAAACGGGCGCTTTCAGCTTGACCGTTGTGCCGGAATACGTGACGCGAGGATGCAATGTCGGCGCATCCTCGCGTCCTCGCGTTCTTGCCAAACGGTCAAGCGGATCTGAAGCTTGGCTACACACCCACCATTCTGCATTTGTCTGAACGAGGAGGATCGCCAACATGGCCGCAGAATATGTCATTGTGGGATCGGGGGTCGCCGGCATTGCCGCCGCCGAGGCGCTGCGCGCCCGCGCACCGGGGGCGAGCATCACGGTTATCACCGAGGATCCCAACGGTTTCTACTCGCGCCCTGGCCTGGCCTACTACCTGGGCGGGGCCATCCCAGAGAAGCAACTCTTCCCGCGCTCGCATGCCGAGTTGCGCGCCCTTGGCCTGCGCTGGGTGCAGGCCCAAGCCACCAAGATCGATGTCGCAGGCCACCGCGTTAACCTCGCCGACGGGCGCAGCCTAGCCTATGACAAGCTGCTGATCGCCACGGGTGCCCGCGCCGCTGCGCCCGACTTCCCCGGCGGCGACCTCGACGGGGTGTTCACGCTCGACACGCTAGCTGATGCCAAGCGCCTGATCCACAAGGCCAACAAGAGCGGGCATGCGGTGGTCGTGGGCGGCGGCATCACCGCCCTGGAGCTGGCCGAAGGTCTGCACGCATGCGGCGTCAACGTCCACTATCTGCTGCGCGGCGCACGCTACTGGTCCAACGTCCTCGACGCCGAGGAGTCGCAGTTGGTAGAAGATCACCTGCGTGACGACGGCATCGAGATCCACTACCACGCACGCATCCATCAGGCGGAGGGCAAAAAGGGCCGGCTGATCGCCGTGCAGACCGACTCAGGCGAGCGCATCCCCTGCCAGATTTTGGCCGTCGCCATCGGCACACGGCCAAACCTCGACCTCGCCCGCACCGCCGGGGTCAAGATAGATCGTGGCATCCTGACCGACTCATGCCTACGCACGAGCGCGCCCGACATCCTCGCCGCCGGAGATGTCGCCCAGGTTCACGACGATATCACAGGCCGGGCCAGCCTCGATACGCTCTGGCCGACGGCCCGCGCCCACGGGGTGGCCGCCGCCGCCACCATGACCGGAGCGCCCACGCCATACCGGCGCACGGCGGCGATGAACGTCACCCTGCTCGCCGATATCCCGACGACGATCATCGGTGCCCTGGGCAGCGGCAGCGACGAGGATATGGTGGCGATTGCCCGTGGCGACAGCGAGAGCTGGCGCGCAGCCGCGCCAACCTGGGTGGTCGTCGAACACCACGAGGTAAACCGGGTGCGGATCATGCTCGGTGATCGCACGATCACCGGTGCCCTGGTGATGGGCGACCAGACCCTCTCACGTCCACTCCATCGCCTGATTGCCGCCGAGGCTGACATTAGCCCTATCCGCGATGCGCTGCTGGCCGATGATCACGCCGTCCTGCAGCTTATTGCAAGCTTCTCTGCCGAGTGGGAGCGCAGCCATGCCGACAACTCGTGATCAGCCTGTGGCGAAAGCCAGCCGTCCTGCCCGTCAGACCACCTACGAGATCGAGATCGCCCTGGTGTCGGTCGGTGCCGTCACCGGGCTATATTTGTGGGCCTCGCGCATCGGCACCCCGGCCTCCAGCGGGCTTTTTGGCCATGGCCTTGGCGTAATCGGGTTTGTGCTTATGCTGGCCACCGAGAGCTTCTACTCCCTGCGCAAGCGTGCGCGCGGGCGGGCCTTCGGACGCCTGAGTACCTGGCTCCAGTGGCATATCGTCACCGGGATCGTCGGGTCGTACATGGTGCTGTTGCACACCGCCTGGCAGTTTAACGGCCTGGCCGGCGTGGTGACGCTGCTGACGATGGTGGTGGTGGGCAGCGGTTTTGTGGGCCGCTACCTGTACACGGCCATCCCGCGCACTGTGGACGGTGCCGAGGTAACCTTGGCGGATCTGGAGTCGCTGCTGACAGCGGGCGCGGCCCGCCTGGAGATCCTGGCGCCCTCGCGCACCGCGCCAGGGGAGACACCAACGCGGCTGCGGCTGCCGCCCCTCGCCCCTACGCCGGGCGGCGCGCTCACCAGCGTACTCGCCCGCCCGCTGATCGGCTGGCGTGACCGGGCCGCCCTGCGCCGCGCGCTGAGCGATCTGGGCAGCCAGGATCAGGCCACCGCCGACGAACTGCGCCGGCTGATCGACGAGCGCCACCGCCTGCTGCGCCAGATCGAGCGCCTCGCCATCGCCCGCCGCCTGCTCGCCCTCTGGCACACGGTTCATATCCCAATCGGCGTCGCCCTCTTCATCCTGGCTTTCGTGCATGTTGGCGCCGCGGTCTACTACGCGACGCTCCTCCATTAGGGGAGGAGATTATCATGCGTCGTCTTGGCTGCCTTACGCCCTTTGGGATTGGCGGCGGTGTTATCGCCGTCGCCGCCGTGATCCTTGTCGCCCTGCTCAGCGGCGGCACGATGTTTAGTCCCGGCCCGCTCAATGCCTATACCAAGGCGGGGATCACCCTCGGCGGGGTGACATCGCACGCCGCCCTTGGCGGGAATTGCGCCGCATGCCATAGCTCCCCCTGGAACTCCCGTGGTATGGCCGCGAGCTGCCTGAGCTGCCACACCGATATTCAGGCCGAGCTTAAAAATCCCAGCACACTCCACGGCGCAATGCCTGATGGCGCAGCTTGCCTGAGTTGCCACACCGAGCACAAGGGCGCAACCGCCAATATTACGAAGACCGATCTGACCAGCAGCTTCCCCCACGAGTTGCTCGGCTTCTCGCTGGCGGCCCACAAGAAGACCACAGGCGGTGCGGAGTTCGCCTGC
>CAISPW010000220.1 GCA_903887465.1 uncultured Oscillochloris sp.
ATATCCGCCACCGGAGGCCGAAGCATCGCCGGGGTATATCCATGCGTCGCGGGCGCGTGGGGGCGATGCTTCGGCCCTACGGGGACACGTTCGCGCCGTTCGCGTCGTTCGCGCCTCCGCGTTCGCGTCATTCGCCCGGTTTCGCGTCATTCGCGATCCAAACGTCCCGCCCCGCCGTTCGCGATCCAAACGTCCCGCCCCGTCATTCGCGATCCAAACGTCCCGCCCCGCCGTTCGCGATCCAAACGTCCCCCCCCGCCGTTCGCGATCCAAACGTCCCCCCCCATCATTCGCGATCCAAACATCCCCCCCGCCGTTCGCGATCCAACCGCCCCCCGTGAGACGGCGATGAGATTTCTCCCCGTTCTCGTGAGGCAGTGAAGAGGTTTCGCTCCGTTACTTTTCCTCCTGGGCCGCGACGTAGCATGGTGGAGGGGGCTTACATCGCTTGGATCGCATAACATATCTTTTTATGATGATCTCTGCGATTGGTATATCTACGTCGAAAATGGAGGTTTACTTGCCTCGATCATATCGTGATACACCGTCCCGCGCGCTTGTGATGGCGCTGCACGCCCTGGCGCTCTTCGCCCTGGGGTTCGCCCTGTCCGTCGGGGCCGCCGTGATCGCCCTCGCCCGCATCAGCCCAGTGGCGGCGGGCGCGGCAGATCCTGCGGGCGGCGGCGTCGCCGACTGGACCGTACTCGTCTACATGGCCAGCGACAATAACCTGGAGCCGGCCGCGCTCAACAACCTGCGCCAGATCGCCGCAGTGGGATCATCGCCGCGCCTCAGGATCGTCGCCCAGGTTGACCGGATCGCCTCGCCCGAGAGCTGGGACGATAGCACCGCTGGTAACTGGACGGACACGAAGCGCTTCCTGATCACCCAAGGCATGGAGCCTGACGCCACCATGGCCGTGCAGTGCCTGGGCGAACTGAACACCGGCGACCCGGCCACCTTGTCCGACTTCATCGTATGGGGCATGGCCAACTACCCGGCCAGGCACTACGCGCTGATCCTCTGGTCTCATGGTGGGGCGTGGCAGGGTCTCGCCAGCGACGACAGCTCCGGCGGCGACAGCCTCACGCTGCCCGAGTTGGGTACCGCCCTTGCCGCCGCCCGCGCGCGAACCGGCTACGGCCAGATCGACCTGATCGGCTTCGACGCCTGTCTGATGGCCCAGCTCGATGTGTTCCAGGTCATCGCACCCTACGCCCGCGTGGTGGTCGCCTCGGCGGAGATCGAGCCGAGCCAGGGCTGGGCCTGGGAAGCCTGGCTGGGGGCGCTGGCGGCTAACCCCGGCCAGGACGCCGCCAGCGTCGCGGGCGTGATTGTCGATAGCTATATTAGCGCGTATCAGGGCACAGACGATGTGACCCTCGCGGCCTTTGATCTCGCCGAGGTGGATCATATTAGCCTGGGGCTTGCCCGCCTGGCCAGCGCGCTGCGCGCGGGCGGGCCTGCGGGCGATGCGCGCATCGCCTATGCGCGGGCTACAGTGGATATCTACGCGCCGAGCCTCCCCGACGCCTTTAGTGCGGTCGATCTGGGCCGCCTGACCCAGCTGCTCGCGGCCCACGGAGCGACCCACGACGTGGCGGCGGCCGCCGAGGTGACGGCGAACGCCATCCGGCATGCCTGCATCGCCTACGGGTCGGGGCAATCCCACCGCGACGGGAGCGGCATCTCGATCTACTTCCCGCTCACTGCGGCGCAGTACGCCCACGATTACGAACACGACTCGCCGCTAACCCGCTGGGCGGATTTTCTCAAGGCGTATCACCACAGCGCGCTCCCGCAAGTTGCGCGGGCCAACAGCTCGGGGTGGTAGCCGGTCTGCCACGGATCTTCTTTGGATCCGTGAAGGGGGGCAAGGTTTTAGCTCGCTAAAGCCTTGCCCCCCTTCACCATTGAGGGCGGGCTGATATCGTTCTACTGGGGGGCCGCCGCCTTCTAAAAGACATGGATTAAAGGATCGTTACTTTTTCCCACCGGCGGCGACGTAATCTATAGATGTAATAGGGCCGCACCCGATAGGCATCATACCTGAGGATATCATTGTTACACATTTGGATGCCAATGACTGAGTTTACCGTTCCTAGCGAACATGTGATGAGCGGCGTTCACGCTGAAGACTCGCTACACTGGTCGATGCATAGCCACCATGCAGCGACATCAGCTCACTGTCATCTCGTCGGTCGCGTTGCCGGTGTGATCGCTCGCCAGCTCGGGCTATCGGATGTGGAAGTGCGCGCCATCGCCCGTGCCGCCCGACTGCACGACATCGGTAAGATTGACGTGCCGAACCATCTGCTGATCAAGCCTGGCCAACTCACCGCCGATGAGCGGGCGGTGATGGATTGCCACCCCGAGCTTGGGGTCGCCCGCATCGCCCGCCTCATTAATGACCCCACCATGATCGCAGTGGTCGGCTGCCATCACGAGCGCTGGGACGGCACCGGCTACCCGCACAGGCTCGCTGGGACGCAGATCCCACTGTCGGCGCGGATTGTGGCCGTGGCCGATGTCTACGACGCCCTGCGCGAGCAGCGCTCGTACAAGCCCGCATGGAGCCACGCCGAGGCGCTGGCCTATCTTCTCGACGCCAGTGGCACCGAGTTCGACCCCGCTGTGATCGAGGCATTCGCCGCCGTCACACGGCGCGCATCCAACGTCATCGTCAAGATCTACCTGTAAACCATGCCTCGGCATGGTTCAATCTTGCTTTACTGTTTGGCGATGAGGCGCGGGCGCGCGGGTGCGCCCGTAGCACCTCATCGCATCCTCGCAGCCCCGCAGGATGGTCGCGCTCAACGTGCCCCGCTAAACCCTCGTCTGACCCCTATCAATGGCTTCAGCCCCCGTCATTAGGATTTCTTGTTGTTTTGGGGAAATGTACTAGCTTCGCTGGCACATTTCCCCAAAACAACGCAGGGTTTTAGGGCGGCAACCCTCACGCTGCTGCATATGGGGCGCAGTCCCAGCGACGTTGCGCCTGCCCTTGAGCATGCAACAGGGCGGGCGCAACGTCGCCTCCGGCGGGGGTTTGGGGGTGACAACGCCACCCCCGAACGATCTTTTTTGGTTGATTTTTGGTGGCGAATTCGCCAAAAACCAACCAAAAGCGCGGTCTGGGGCGCAGTCCCAGCGACGTTGCGCCTGCCCTGAGCATGCAAGGGCGACGTTGGCGCCATCGGTTCGTGTAGGGTATAATAGAAAAAATTTTCCTACCGTAGAGGCGCGCATGGCTTCCCAATCGCTTTATCGTAAGTGGCGATCGCAGACCTTCAACGAGCTCATCGGCCAGGAGCACGTCGTACAGACTCTGCGCAACGCAATTGTCGAGGAGCGGGTGTCCCATGCGTACCTCTTCACCGGCCCGCGTGGCGTGGGCAAGACGAGCATGGCCCGCCTGCTGGCCAAGGCCGTCAACTGTATCGACCCGAACCCGGCGGCCCGCCCCTGCGGGCGCTGCCACGCATGCACTACGATCGCCGAGGGCCGCGCCGTAGACGTGATCGAGATGGATGCGGCATCCAATACTTCGGTGGACGATGCCCGCGAGCTGATCGAGCGGGTGCAGTTCCGGCCCGCTGAGATGCGCTTCAAGGTGTATGTGGTCGATGAGTGCCATATGCTCTCGACGGCGGCGTTTAACGCGCTGCTGAAAACTTTGGAGGAGCCGCCAGACCACGCGATCTTCATCCTGGCGACCACCGAGGTCCACAAGGTTCCGGCGACGATCCTCTCGCGCTGCCAGCGCTTCACCTTCACCCGGCACAGCGTGGCCGCCACCAGCGCCCATCTGCGCCAGATCGCGGCCTCCGAGGGCCTGGATCTTGACGCCGGCGCGCCTGAGGCGATCGCCCGCGCCGCTACCGGCAGCATGCGCGATGCGCTGGGCGTCCTTGAGCAACTGGCATCCTTCGGCCAGGGCGCGATCACCCTAGAGCAGGTTCACAGCCTGCTGGGCATGACCGCCGCTGCCGAGGTGAACGCCCTGATCGAGGCGCTGCTCCATGACGATCTGGGTTCGGCCCTGCGCGCGGTGAATGGGGTGGCCGACCAGGGCGCTGACATCCGCCAGTTCACCCGCGACCTGGTGGAGCGCCTGCGCGCGCTCATGCTCCTGCGGGCCACCGGCGACCCGAGCCTGCTCGATGTGGGCGAGGACGAGCTGCGCGTCCTGGAGGGCTGGGCGCGCCGCGCCGATACGGTCGCCCTGGTGGCGTGGATCAAGCTCTTCAGCGGGCTCGACTTCCAGTTGCGCACCACGCCCTACGGGCACCTGCCCCTGGAACTGACGGTGGTTGAGGCGCTGGTGGGAGACCGGGGGCTGGGCCGGGGGCCGGGGACCGGGGGCCGGGGGCCGGGGGCCACGCCGTCGCCTCCGGTCGCACGAGTTGCGCCGCCGGTGCGGGCCGAGTCCCCGCCAATCACCCGTGCGCCCGCCGTCGCCAAAGAGTCTCCTGTCGCCGTCGAGGAGTCCCCCGCCGTCGCCGAAGAGTCTCCTGTCGTCGCCGAAGAGTCTCCCGTCGCCGAAGAGTCCCCCGCCGCCGCGCCTAGCCCCGAGGCATTTATCGCCGCCAACGCCGACTTCACCGTGCTGGAGCGGATCGAGTCGCTGTGGGATGACATCAAGCGCGACGTGCGCCCGCGCAGCCCCACGGTGCAGGCGCTGCTGCATAGTATTCGCCCGATCGACGTGGAGGGCAACACGATTGTGCTGCTGGCATCCTCGCAGTTCCATAAAGATAGCCTGGAGAAACCACCGAACCGCCGGATCGTCGAGGATGTGATCAACAAGCAGCTCGCCGCAGTGTTCGCCATCCGCTGTACAATCGAGACGAAGACCGAGACGCGCGACCTGCGCGGGCAGATCCGCGAGGCCCGTAAGGACGAGATGGTACGCGCAGCCATGAATATCTTTGATGCCCACATTGTCGAGATTGAGCCTGATGTCTGATCTTGTCGAAGGCTAGGGCGTTGTGGTAAGCTTAGGAACTTGAACAAGCGTTAAGGAGCAGCGACCGATGAACCCACGTCAGCTACAGCAGATGGCCCAGCAGATGCAGCGCCAGATGCAGAAGATCCAAGAGGAGCTCGCCGTCGCGATTGTTGAGGGCAGTGCCGGCGGCGGGGCGATCACCGTGAAGATGAACGGCCACCGTGAACTCCAGGCCATTGCGATCTCGCCCGAGGTGGTGGACGCCAGCGATGTGGAGATGCTCCAGGATCTGCTGCTGGTCGCCTTCAACGATGCCTCGAAGAAGGCCCAGGAGTTGGCCGAGCAGCGCATGGGGCCGCTCACCGGCGGGATGAAGGGCATACCGGGGCTGTTTTAATGTTGAATATTGAATGTTGCATGCGGCCCGCCGCCTCAACATGTAGTATTCAGCATTCAGCATTCATATGACATCACGCGGCGACAGTGGCATTATCGTCGAGCCGGTGGCGCGGCTGATCGAGGAACTGGGCAAGCTTCCGGGGATTGGCCCGAAGACGGCCTCACGCCTGACCTTTTTCCTCCTGCGGGCGGAGGAGAGTCAGGCGCGTGCGCTGGCCCAGGCTATCCTGGAGGTGAAGGCGCAGGTGACGTTCTGCACGCGCTGCTTCAACATCACCGTGGGCGAGTTGTGCCTGGTCTGCCAGAGCCACCGCCGCGACCAGAGCAAGATCTGTGTGGTGGAGGAACCCCTGGACGTGCTGGCGATCGAGCGTACCGGAGCCTACCGTGGGCTCTACCACGTGCTGCACGGCCACATCGCGCCGCTTGAGGGGATCTACCGCGAGGACTTGAAGATTGACCAACTGCTGGCCCGCGTGCGGGGCGAGCCGGTCGATGAGGTCATCCTGGCGATGAACCCGAACACCGAGGGCGAGGCCACCGCCTTTTTGCTGCTGAGAGACTTGGCGCCCCTCGGGGTGCGGGTGACGCGCCCGGCGCGTGGCCTGCCTACCGGCGGCGACCTAGAGTGGGCTGACCCGGACACGCTGAGCTCCGCCCTCGAAGGCCGGCGCGAGCTGTAGAACTAAGGACTCCCCGATGAGCATGACCGACATCATCAATGAGGCGATCGACAAGATCTCGGGTGCCCTCTTCGCAGGCGTGATCGGCACCGACGGGCTGGGCGTGGAGATGGCCTTCGCCGGCGGCGGCGCACACCTCGATATCGAACTGGCCGAGCTTGAGTTGGGCACGATTGCCTCGGCCGCATCCGCTGCCTCGGCGCGGATTGGCTCCGGGTATGTACTCGACCTGACGATTGAGACCGAGGAGTTGACCTACCTGGCTGGCATGATCACCCCCGGCTATTACGCGATCCTCGGCGTGCGCCCTGACTCCAGCCTGGGCCGCGCTCGCTTCGCCGTGCGCCAAATGGTCGCCCGGATCAAGGACGAATTGTGATCGTTTACGGTTGAGCCGTGGAGTGCCTACAGGCCCGGCGGCACCGACTCAGCATGACGGGCGCTCGACGCAGCTGCCGACCGGCGAAAGGCGCTCGGCCCGTGAATATGGAAACGGAAGGGGGGGCAAGGTTTCAGCCAACTGAAGCCTTGCCCCCCCTTCACCGCTCCAAGCGGAACGCTATAGCAATCCTCTTGGGGTTGTTGCGTGGAGTCGAGGCTTTAGCCGGATACGGCCGGCTAAAGCCACCGCTCCAAGCGGAACGCTATGCATGATCAAGGGCAACCGGCACGTAGTTGAGGACGATAGCCTCTAACATGGCATGGCGGTGGTCTTCGCTTGGCCCCACATGATAGAAATGCTCTCGCGTGAAAACCGTGAACTGCGAGGCATAGCGGTCTAATGTTGTGTTGCGGCGATATCGGTTGCTGTGCCAGGTCGAGAGCATAAATGGTGTCGGCATCGTCGATAGATGTTGATATAACGCCTCCTCTTCGCGATCCGACCACGCGCTATAGTAGTCGGCGTGCCGCCCCATGTATGGCGGGTCGCAGTACAAAAAATCGCGCTCCCCGGCCTCTCTCATGACCGCTCTGAAATCCGCGCAGACGAAAGACCAGTCATACTGTTGTATGGCGCTCTCGACGTATCTGATCTGATTTGCTATCTTTGTCACATAAGCCTGGGCAAATCGCCTGGGCTTATGCCCAAACGGCACGTTATACCGGCCTTTTTTATTGAAACGTATAAGGCCGTTGAAACAGGCCCGGCTTAAGAACAGAAAATCAAACGGGTCGCCACCTTCATTGAAGCGATCACGGAGCGCGTAGTAGTGCGCTTCGCCCTTCTGGGTAAGCAGCGCGCCTTCTTTTTCAAGAAATGCCTTTGCCCTCGCTGCCGTGACTTGGCCATGCTTCATCGCATTGTAGAAGTTCACAATGTGCGGATTTACATCCGCGAAGATCGCCGCATGGGGTCGTAGGTTAAAGCCGACAACGCCTGAGCCCATAAACGGTTCGATCCAGCGCCCGCCCGAAGGTAGGTCTGCGTGCGCCTTAATCCATTGAACAAGCTTGGTTTTGATGCCCTGGCATTTAATTGGCGGAACGTAGATCTTCACAGATTCATGGCTCCAAACGGCAGGCGGTCGGCGCTCTTGGGCCAGCGCATTATTATACCCCCTCTCGCCCGAGGGTCGCGGCCAGGGCGCGCAGGCCACGGGCGAAGATGGCGGCACCGCCCTGGGCGGGGTGGCGCAGCTTGGTGTGGGGCACGCCGAGGGCGCTGAGGGCGCGGTCGGCGCTCTTGCCCATGGCCACGGCGGGCGCGGGGAAGAGGGCGCAGACGCGGGCCAGCAGGGGCAGGCCGAGGGCCAGTTCGGCGGTGCGCGGCGTGCGGTTGCTCTGGTCGACGCCGGGGCGGTGCGGGTGCAGGGGGTAGGCGTTCCAGCCGACGGCGAAGAGTCCCAGGGCGGCCAGTTCGCGGTAGGCGATGGTGGCCGTGGGCTCGGCGGAGATGCGCCCGTCATCGGTGGCCAGGGCGAAGCCTTGGGCCGCGCCGTACTGGCCGAGCGGCGCGACGCCGCCCAGCAGCAGGCGCTCGCTGGTGAAGGGCACACCGGTGCGGCGGGCACCGTTGTAGCCGGGGGCCTCGCCGACCAGCAGCAGGTCGGGGCCACGGGCCAGGGCTAGGCGCAGGGCCAGATGCAGGTTGGCCCGGCGCAGCGCGTTGCCCGGCGGGCCGCCCAGGGCGTAGGGATTCACCGCGTCGGCGGGGGCCACGAGGGCCGCTAGGTCGGCGATGATCTGGTCAATGTTGTCAGGTAGCATCGAAATTCCTCGCCTCCAACCCTGTGCCCTCGGGTGCCGGGCGGGCGCAACGCCGCCTCTGGCGGGGGCTTGGGGCCACCCCCAAACATCCACAAAAAGCGCGCTCTGGGGCGCAGCCCCAGTGAAGTGGCAACCGCCCTGGCCGCAAAGGCGTATCTCTTGCCACCGCTATCGTAACAGGGTACAATCTGAATCCAAGTGTGATTCCTGTCAGCGCCCCCACACGCCATGTGCGAGTGTTCGCATGGGGCGATGCGTTGTTGGTATAGTGTCGCCTCGGGCAGCGACGGCACCATTATATGGAAGAGATTCTGATCATCGACGATAGCGAGCAGATCTGCGGGCTTCTCGCCAACTACGTGTTGCCCGAGCTTGGCTATAGCCCAATCGTCGCAAATACCGGGCGTCAGGGACTCCAGCGCCTGCGTGACCGCCTGCCCGATATGATCTTGCTCGATCTGCAACTCCCCGATATCTCCGGGCTCGATCTGCTGCGCCTGATCGCCCAGGAGGGCTACGACGTGCCGGTCATCCTGATGACCGCCCACGGCTCAGAGAATATCGCGGTTGAGGCGTTCCGCCTCGGCGCGCGGAACTATCTGATCAAGCCGTTCTCCGATACCGAGGCGCGCACCGTGATCGACCAGGCGCTGCGCGAGCGCCGCCTTCGCCGTGACAAGGATCGCCTTACCGCCTCGCTCCAGCAGCGCGTCCAGGAACTCACGGTACTCTCGCGTATCGGCAAGTCGGTGACGGGCCTGATGGAGCAGGAGCAACTGCTTGAGCGTATCGTTGAGGCCGGCGTCTATATCACCCAGGCCGAAGAGGGCTTTCTGCTGCTGCGCGACAACCAGCACGATGAATTGTACCTGCGCGCGGCCAAGAACCTCGGCGAGCAGCGCGCCCAGAGCCTGCGTATGCCGATCGACGACACCATGGCCGGTCAGGTGGTGCGTACCGGCAAGCCCATCCGCACCGATAGAGTCCGCAATGGCGTGGCCCTGAAGGTGAAGACGGGTTTTTTCGTGCGGGCGATCCTCCAGGTGCCGCTGATTGTGGGCGACCAAGTGGTGGGCGTGCTCACCGTAGATAACCAGTTGTCTGACCGCGCGTTCAGCGAGAATGACCAGTATCTGCTGGCCACCCTGGCCGACTACGCCGCCATCGCGATTGAGAACGCCCGGCTCTACGAAGAGGTGAAGCTGAGCGAACGCCGCTATAAAGATCTGTTCGCCAACGCCTACGATATGATCTTTATGCTCGACCGCGAGCTGCGGATCACCAGCATCAATAAGGTCGGTGCCCAGATCACCGGCTACCCGATGCAGGATCTGATCAGCCAGCCTCTCTGGACGCTCTGCGCCCCCGACTCGTGGGCCGCAGCTCAGACTCATCTGCGCAGCCTGCTCGATGGCCTTAGCGTGCCACCCTTCGAGCTGGAACTGGCCCACCATAACCAGGAGCCGATCTATCTGGAGGTGAGCGCCCACGTGATGCAGAATGGCGGCAGCAAGCCCGCCGGACTTCACTGCATTGCCCGCAACCTCACCGACCGTCGCCGCCTCGAACAGCAACTCATCCAGTCGGAGAAGCTCTCGGCGATCGGCCAGTTGGTCGCCGGTGTGGCCCACGAGCTGAATAATCCGCTCACCAGTGTCAGCGGCTACGCCCAACTCACCCTGCGCAACCCGCACCTCTCCGATGATACGCGCCAGGATATCGAGCAGATCCACGCCCAGGCTGAGCGGGCGGCCAGGATCGTCCAGAACCTGCTGATCTTCGCCCGCGAGCATACACCCGAGCGCTCGATGGTCGCCCTCAATGAGGTGCTGCGCAGCGCCCTGGCCCTCCAAGCGTATCAGCTGCGCGTCGATAATATCGCCATTCAGCTCGACCTCGACCCCGACCTCGTACCGACGGTGGCCGACCCGCACCAGCTCCAGCAGGTCTTCCTCAACTTGATCACCAACGCCCGTCACGCGATGGTCGAGCGCGGCGGGCGCGGCACACTCACCCTGCGCACCCACGTGGTGCTGGCCCGCACTGAGGACGAGCCTGGGGAGCAGATGATCCGGGTCGAGGTCGGTGACACGGGCGTGGGTATCCCTGAGCGTAATCTGCGCAAGATATTCAACCCCTTTTTTACCACCAAGCCGGTGGGGCAGGGCACGGGCCTCGGGCTTTCGATCTGCTTTGGCATCGTGAAGGAACACGAAGGCCAGATCTGGGCCGAGAGCCAGATTGGTACGGGCACACATGTCTTTATCGATCTGCCCATGCGCCAGATTGCCGCCGCCGAGCCCAAACCCCCCGCGCCCTCAGCCTCGGTGATCACCGAGGCAGAAACGCCGCTCAACGTCCTCGTCATCGATGACGAGGAGCCGGTCATCCGGCTCCTCGCACGCCTCCTGCACGACCTCGGCCACCACTCGACGGTGACCACCAACGGCGAGGCCGCCCTCGCCACCCTCAGCCGCGAAATCTTCGATGTCGTCCTCACCGATGTACGCATGCCGGGCATGAGCGGATTCGAACTCCTCTCGGCTATTCGTAAACGCGACCCCGACCTCGCCGAGCGGGTGATCTTCATCACTGGCGACACGCTCAGCCCGACCACCCTCGCGCAGCTTGAGCAGTGCGGGAACCTCTACCTGCCGAAGCCCTTCTCGATCAGCCAGCTTGAGACGGCGATCAGACAGTTGCTCAAACGGCGTTCCATCGGTTCCAATAATCGGTGAGCGAATCTGTGGTATGCTCGTGATAGGTCACTTAATGTTGGCCCGTTGCGATGGGCATATCCGACGCGACACGCGCTTCTGCCTACGGGCAGCAAGCAGCTTGCATGTGCGCTCACGCAGTGATAGCACGAATGGAAGAACTCTGTGGATGGATATATCGCACAGGCAGTTGCTGCCATCACCGAAGACGGGGTCTCCGGCGCGGTTGAGATTGCCGAGAAGAGTGCCGAGGCGCTGATATATCAGGCCCAGGCCGATCAGAGCGGCGATCTGTCGCACCTGCGTCAAGATCTGCTTGAGGTGAGTTGGGCGCTCATCCGCGCGCACCCGACGACGGCCCCGCTGGTGAATCTGGTGAATGCGCTGCTCTGGAAGATCGATGTGGTCGAGAACTTCGCCCAGGGCCAGCGGGTGCTGGTGGAGGCGGCGAGTGAGTTCAAGCGCCGTCTGCACGTCCACGAGGCGGCGATCGCCGAAACGTCGCTGCGCCTAATCGTTGAGGACGCGCAGATCGTGACCAACGGGCGCAGCAGCACCGTGCGTGCGGTGCTGCGCCACGCCCAGCGGGCCGGTCGGCGCTTCCGGGTCATCTGTGCCGAGGGACGCCCCTCCTGCGAGGGCCGGATTATGGCCAGCGAACTGGCCGCCAGCGGTATCCCGACAACCCTGGTGGTAGACGCCCTTGCCGTAGTGCTGGCGGGTCAGTCTCAACTCGTCCTGGTTGGCGCGGATCACCTGAGCGCCCACGGCCTGATGAACAAGGTGGGCACCTACGGCATGGTACTCTCGGCCAAGGCCGCCAACGTGCCGGTCTACGCCCTCTGTAGCTCCGAGAAGTTTCTGCCGCCCGGCTACCATCAGCCTGAGCAGGCCCGCTGGCCGGCCAATCAGGTTTGGCCCGATATGCCGGTGAACATCCAGATCTCGAATGTCTACTTCGACTCGACGCCACTGAGCGCCCTGGCCGGGATCGTCACCGAGCAGGGGGTGCAGCCCACCGTCGGGATCGAAGCCTGGCTCGCCGCCATCAAGCTCAACCCCGCCCTGCAGGGCTAGGGCCGGGGCACGCGCCGCCGTGCGCTACTGCGGCGCCCTTACCTGCCCAGCCGCCGGTAAATCGCCAGGGTCTCGCGGGCGGCGCGCTCCCAGGAGAAGCGCGCCGCCTGGGCCGGCCCGCGCCGCGCCAGATCGCCCCGCGCGCCCTCGTCTGCCCAGAGGTCCGCGATGGTCGCCGCCCATGCCGCCACATCGCGCGGCGGCAGGAGCCGCGCCGCGTCGCCCGCCACCTCGGGCAGGCTGCTGGTATCGGCCACCACCGCAGGTGCCCCGCAGGCCAGAGCCTCAAGCACCGGCAGGCCGAAGCCTTCGTAGAGCGAGGGGTTGAGGTAGATCTGGCAGGCGCTGTAGAGCCAGATCAGCTCGCGGGGCTGGGGCCAGCCCAGGAAATCTAGGTGATCGGCGAGGCGCAGTTCGCGGATGAGGTCGAAGACCGGCCCATCGAGCCAGCCGCGCACCCCGGCGATGGCTAGGCGGTAGCCCACCTGCGGGCGGCGGTCGAGACAGACCCGCAGCGCGCGCAGCAGGGTCTCTAGGTTTTTGCGCGGCTCGATTGTGCTGACGAAAAGGGCGAACCCCCCGGCCCGCAGCGCACACCCGTTTATGTTAATCTGCTCGCCCGCACCCACCGTGGCGGGGCGGAAGTGGGGGGCCGCCGCCTCGTAGACCACATCGACCCGCTCCGGTGGCAGGCCGAGCAGCTCGATAATGTCGGCGCGGGTGGACTCAGAGACGGCGATGATCGCCTGGGCGGCGTGGGCTGAGGCGCGCACCTGGCTGTAGTAGCGCCGGGCGTCGGCGTCGAGGATCGCGGGGAAGCGCAGGAAAGCTAGGTCGTGGATGGTCACCACGGCGGGGCAGGGGCGCAGGCGCGGGGCCACAAAGTCGGGGCAGTGCAGCAGGTCGAGCCGCTGGGGCAGCAACTCGACGGGCAGGGCCAGCGGTTCGAAGCGGTTGTGGGGCGGCGTGAAGAGCAGCGCCCGCCCGACGTTCCTGGCCACGGTCAGCGGCTGGGGCTGGCGGCGGTGCTGGAGGGCAATCAGCGTATCGTCGCCGACCAGCGGGGCCATCGCTGTGAGCAGCAGCCGGGTGTACTGGGCGATCCCGCCCTGGCGATAGGCGTTCAGCCGTGCGTCGATGCCGATTCTCATAGGCCACCGACCACCGGCCACCGTGGCGCTCAGCTATTGCCGGTGGCCGGTGGCCGGTGGCCTACCTCTATTTCCAGCCCATCGTAGGCGAACGCGACGCCGGGGGGCAGTTGCGCACCGGCGGCGTCGTGATCGAAGGCGTGGGTCATATGCACAAGGAAGGCCCGGCGCGGGCGCAGGTCAGCGATCACATCCAGCGCCTCGGTGAGCGAGAAGTGGGTCGGGTGCGGCTCATAGCGCAGGGCGTTGAGTACCAGCACATCCAGGCCGCGCAGCAGATCCGCCGACTCGGGCGGGATGCCGCTGGCGTCGGTGACATAGCCCAGGCCGCCGATGCGGTAGGCGGTGATCGGCCAGGTGCCGTGTATAATCGCGAGCGGGGTGATCGCCGTGGGGCCGATCTGGAAAGGTGCCTCGATCGGGCGCAGCTCGATGCTGGGGCGGGTGGAGCCAACCGAACTCTCGGTGAAGGCATAGGCGAAGCGCTCGCGCACGTCGGCGAGGGTGCGCGGGCTGCCGAAGATCGGCACGCAGCTGCCGTGGCTGCCGAGCGGCCGCAGGTCGTCGATCCCGGCCACATGGTCGAAGTGCGAGTGGGTGAGGATCACCCCGTCGATGTGGCGCAGGCCCGCGTCGAGCGCCTGGATGCGGAAGTCCGGGCCAGCGTCGATCAGGATTGTCTGGCCTGCAGTGCGCAGCAGCGCCGAGGTACGCATCCGACGGTTGCGGCGGTCGCCCGAGGTGCAGACCGGACAGTCGCAGCCGATGACGGGAATCCCCATCGAGGTGCCGGTTCCAAGAAAACGTAACTGCATGCATGCCACTCAAACGCCAATTAAGGATACCGCTCTGATTATAGCACAATCGGTCTATCTGTGGCGGGTATGCAGCATGACGGGCAGGGCTGGTGCAAAGTCGCCTCTGGCGAGGGTGAGGCGCTCCGACCCATTCTCGTCGTACGGCGCGTATACCATATAAACAAACTGTTAGAGAGATACCATCCAGCGCCCCTTGATCTGGCTCGCACAGTATTTTATACTCTAAGTATACGTATCGTCACATCATACTGAATACGCCGCTTTTGGGCGCATTCTCCTGGATCGGCCAGCCAGCATCTTGTGCCGAGAGGGAACGTCGATGCAGTGGCTACTGCGTATGCTGCGGTCGAGGCTCCGCTATCAAATTATCGGCCCATTTCTGCTCCTCACCATTATTGTGGCAGTGGTGGGGACGGTTGTTGTTTTTTCTCAAATGACAACCTCGTTGCAGGAGCGCTTCGATAACCAGATGGCCTCGGTGGCGCGTACGGCGAACGATGCGCTGGTGAGCCAGGAGCAGGCCAACCTACAGTTTCTGCGCGAGGTTGCCTTCGCCCAGCGCAACGTGTCGACGGGCGCGCCCGGTGTGGCCGAAGCCTTCGCTACCAGCAATACCCAGGGGCTCAAAGATGCCCTCGACCCCTACTTCCGTGTGAGCGTCAACCGCAGCGGCGTCAGCCTTGATCGGCTGATCGCCTTTGACCACAATGGGCGGACGATCAGCGACTTTGAGCGGGCACCGGGCTCCTTCAGCCCAGATTACAACATCCATCCGCCAATCGACCTCTCTGGAGCCTGGTTCACCCAGCGTATACTCAACGGCCCGAATGATAGCCGTGGCGATAAGTACGCGGGTCTGCTTCAGTTTAAGGCGACCGATACGGAGACCGAGACGCTGTACTTCGCGACGATTGCCCCGGTGCGCCAGGGCAACTCGGTGGTCGGTGGCCTGATCGGTGCCATTCGCGTCGATGGTGCCGATGGCATGTTGAGTACCCTGAAAGCCCGCTCTCAGTCCGCTGGGATCACGCTCTACAGCCAGACAGGCGAGATGCTGGCCTCGACCTTCAGCATCTCTGGCGGCAAATTGCCGGCGATGGAGGCGACGGTTCTCCACGCCTTCGCGGCCAACAGCGATATGCCCAATCTCTTCAGCACCGAGACCGTCGGCGGCCGTGAGTACCAGTTCGCCTACATCCCCTTCGCAATTCGTGGCACCTCGGTGGGCATCCTCGCCCCGGCCCTCGCACGCGATTACGTGATCGATACGGGCAACACTAGCCTCATACCGATGGGCGCAGCGGTGGTGTTGCTCGTTCTTCTGCTCTCCGGCGTCGGCATACTTATCGCCAACCGAATCACCGCGCCGATTAGCGAGTTGGTCCACGCCGCTGAGGCGATCACTGCCGGCGACTTCAACCGCCGCGCCCACATTACGTCGAAGAACGAGATCGGCACCCTGGCCAACAGCTTCAACACGATGACCGGCCACCTCACCAGTCTCTTTGGCCAGGTGCAGAGCGAGTCGAGCCAGCGGGCCGCGATTGTCGAGAGTATCGCCGATGGGATTATTGTCTGTGATGTCGAAGGGCGGATCACCTTGATCAACCACGCCACCCGCCGCTTTCTCGGCATCGGCGACGACGAACCGCCGCCCATCTGGTTTAACGACATCCCCCTGATGAAGCTGACCGATGGCGTGCCAGGCTTCGGCACCCAGCGCGCCCACGACCTGTTCTCGCTGGGCGAGCGGATCGTCCGTGCGACGGCGAATTCGGTGGTGGCGAGCAGCAACGGCGAGCGCTTCGGTTCCGTTTGCGTGTTGCAAGATATGACCGCCGAGGTCGCGGTGGACCGGGCGAAGACGAATTTTATCGGCACGATCTCCCACGAGCTGCGCACGCCGCTCACGGTGATCCGTGGCAACTCCGACCTGCTGATGCGCGGATTGGCCGGCCCGCTCGACGATGACCAGAAGGTCTTCGTCGATTCCATTCGCCAGCACGCCAGTAATATGACCAGCCTGATCAGCAATGTGATCGTGATCGCGGGCCTCGACTCAGGATCGCTCTCGACCGATCTGGAGTCGGTCGAGCTGAATCGCCCGGTCGATGATGCCGTATGGCCGCTCCAGAGCCTGATTAAGGCCAAGGGGCTCAACTTGAAGATCGACCTGCCTAAGGATCTCCCGCAGGTGTTGGTTGATTTTGATCAGGTGCGGATGATTATGCACCAGCTCCTCGACAACGCCCGGCGCTACACCAGCGCGGGCGGGATTGTGGTGCGCGCCACCGCCTTGCCTGAACATGTGCTGGTTGAGGTTGAGGATACCGGTCGCGGTATTTCGCCCGATATGCACGAGCAGGTCTTCCAGCGCTTTATCCGTGGCGATGGTGCGAGCGAGGGGATCAACTCATCTGAGCGCGGTATCGGCCTCGGCCTGGCCATTTGTAAGCAGCTCGTCGAACGACAGGGTGGTACGATCTGGATAAAGAGCGCGCCTGGACAGGGCAGTACATTCTGCTTTACACTATGTTACGCTAATGCGACACCCCGCCCTGAAAACTCTAAGACCTTCCTGGCTGCGGCTGCCTGAGCGCCGACGCGATGGTACGGACTCGCGTCCCCTCTTTTGGCTGATACCGCTTGCCCTGCTGATCGTGTTTTTTGGGATCAGCTGCATTGCGCGCTCCGCGCTCTATTTGGTTGCGCCACATCTGAGCCTCTATCGCGGCGACCTGACCGCCAAAGGCCACGCGAACTATAGCTTCTGGGATGAAGGCCCGAGCATCCCCGCCCCCCCGCCCGCCGCCGCTGCGCCCGTAGAAGAACTGACTAACCAGCCCCCCGTCACGAACGGGTCGGGCGATAGCCAGCCAATCGTGGTCATCCTCCCTCCGACCCAGGAGCCGACCGCAACCGCGAGTCCTTCGCCCTCGCCCTCGCCAATAGGCAACACTGCCGCCGCTGCCGCATCTGCGACGGCGCACGCTGAACCTTCGTCCACCCGCACGCCAACCGCTACCCGCATGCCGATCACGAGCGTTCAGACGCCTACCCCGAGCCTGACGAGGCAGCCGGTTGTCGCGAGTCCGATCCTCACCGCGATCACCAACCCCGGCGGGCAGATGTCGCCGGTCGCCACAAGCACACCGAGGTTGACCTCGACGCCTACGACGGCCCCGCCGACGCGCACTGCGACCGCGACATCGGCCACGGCCATCAGTTCGCCGGTGAGCATAATGACGCCGACCAATACGTCTGCGCCCACCAGAACCGCCACGGCGACAGCGACGGCGACGCCCCTCCCGGTACTAAGTGTGGGCTTTGTCGAGGCGAACCTGGCCGGGAAAGAGGGTAAGCCGGTGACGGTGCGGGTGCAGATGACGAATCTCCCGGCGACCGGCAGCGTCACTATTCCCTTCACCGTCGGCGGCAGCGGCGATACGGCGACGTCTGGCGCAGACTACAGCGCGCCGGCGATCACCTCGCTGACCTTTACGGCCGACCAGCCGACCCAGAGCTTCGATATCGCGCTGCTCTCTGACAACCAGGTTGAGCCGGACGAGTTGGTGCATATCACGCTCAACCCACCCGCAGGCGTGCTGATCTCTGGCCTCGCCACGGCGACCCTGACGATCAGCGACGCGAGCGCGCCGCCGATGGTCAGCTTTATCGGCGGTGGCAGCACCGTGAGCGAGAGCGCGGGCCGGGCCAGCCTGTGGATCGCCCTGAGCGACCCCAGCGTCTACAATGTCGCGGTGCCCTACACGATCAGCGGCAGCGCGACGGCGGGGAGCGACTACACGGGCCTGAGCAGCGGCACGGTGATCATCCCCAAGGGTGCCACCAGCGTCCGGCTGCCCTTTACGATCCTCAACGATCTGATCGCGGAACACCCCGAGGAGCTGATCGCCACCCTCGGCGCGCCCACCAACGCCATTCGTGGTACGCCTGGCGTCTACACCTTCACCATCGCCGATGATGATCTGGCGGGGGTGAATGTCTCGGCCCTCAGCGGAAGAAACACCAGCGAGGCCGGGGCCAGCGTCTCTTTCGTTGTCGCGCTGAACAGCCAGCCCACCGCGCCGGTGACGATCATGCTCACGAGTAGCGATACGACCGAGGGCAGGGTTAGCCCGGCCAGCCTCTCCTACGACGCAACAAACTGGAATGTGGCCCAGATTGTCACTGTCACCGGCGGGGACGACCTTGTCGTCGATGGCCCGATTGCCTACAGTGTGCGGCTTGCCCATGCCGTTAGCGATGACCCCTTCTACAGCGCCCAGTTTGCGCAGGCGATTAGCCTGACCAACCTCGATAACGACAGCGCGACGGTGGCGATCACCAATGTGACCGCACCCGAGGGCGATACCGGCAGCACGCCGTTTATCTTCACGGTGAGCCTGAGCAATGTGGCCGCCCGTGATGTGAGCGTGGACTACACCACCCTCAACCGGACGGCCCTCGCGGGTAGCGACTTCATCACGACTACCGGCACGCTGACCATTCCGGCGGGCAACCTGAGCGGCACGATTACCGTGAATGGAACCGGCGATAGTGTTGTTGAGCCAGATGAAACCTTCGCCGTGCAACTGGCGAACTTGACCACCGCAGGCACCGGGGCGATTGCGGTGACGCTGCCACCCAACATCGAGGGTATCGGCACGATCACCAACGACGACAGCGCGACCGTGTCGATGACCAATGTGACGCACCCGGAGGGCACGGTTGGTACCACCACCCCGTTTGTCTTCACGGTGAGCCTGAATAACCCGCTGGATCGGGCGATGAGTGTGGACTACACCACCCTCGACCGGACGGCGTTCGCGGGCAGCGACTACCTCACGACCACCGGCACGCTGACCATTCCGGCGGGCAGCCAGACCGGCACGATTACCGTGAATGGAACCGGCGACATCACCGTTGAGCCGGATGAAACCTTCGCCGTGCAACTGGCGAACCTGACCACCGCAGGCACCGGGGCGATTGCGGTGACGCTGCCCCCCAACACTGAGGGTATCGGCCACATCACCAACGACGACTTCCCCACCGTCAGTATCGACTCGCCTTCGGTGAAGGAGGGCGACAGCGGCACCAAGGTGATGACCTTTACGGTGAGCCTAACCGATCCGGTGCCCGCAGGGTACCAGGTAACGGTGAACTACGGTGCCACGGCGAATGGCACGGCGCAGACCGGGGTGGACTATAACGGGATCCCGGCTGGCTCGCTCACCTTCAACCCCGGCGAGCAGACCAAGCCGATCACGGTGACGATCATCGGCGATCTCCTGGTTGAGCCGGATGAAACCTTCACCCTCCCCCTGACCAGCGCGAGCGCCGGATCGGTTCCGCTGCTGATCCCCCCTGCGACCAACATCCAGATTGGGACTGGGACTGGGACTGGGACCATCACCAACAATGACTTCCCCACCGCCAGTATCGGCTCGCCTTCGGTGACGGAAGGCGACTACATTACCGTCACCCAGGTGATGACCTTTAGTGTGGGCCTGAGCGTCCCGGTGCCCGCAGGGTACCAGGTAACGGTGAACTACGGTGCCACTGCGACGCCAAATGTGGGTGTCACTGCGACGCCAAATTCGGACTATAGGCCCGTCCCGGCCGGCATGCTCATCTTTGCCTCAGGGCAGCAGACCCAGACGATCCCGGTGACGATCATCGGCGACACGATCTATGAACTGTCTGAGACCTTCAGCATCTCGTTGATCAGCGCGAGCGCCGGATCGATTCCGCCGACGACCACCTCTCCGGTGCAGATAACCTCGGCGCTCGGCACTGGAACAATTAACGACAACGATACGCTGACGGCGAGTATCAACGCGCCTTCTCCTTCTTCCCAGTTCGAAGGCGACGGCCCCGGCTCTACGCCGATGAACTTCACGGTGAGCCTGAATGCGCAGGCATCGGCAATTTCGCAGCCGGTGATGATTACGTATGACACGGCGGGTAGCACAGCCACGGCGGGGAACGACTTCGCGACTCCCATCGGCACGCTGACGATCCCGGCCGGAGCGACGAGTGGCCCGATTGTAATCACCGTCAATGGCGACAGGACTGTCGAACCGAACGAGGATGTGCAGATCACCCTGATTGGGGCAACGACGAGCGCGCCCCTGCCGGTACCGACGCTGGCGGCGACGACAACCGTCACCGGCACGATCCTCAACGACGACTCCCCGACGGTGAGCATCGGCAATGCGACCGCCGTGCGCGAAGGCGGCAGCGGCACCCAGGTGGTGATGAGCTTCCCGGTGAGTCTCTCGGCGGCGATTTCGCAGCCGGTGATGATTACGTATGACACGGCGGGTAGCACAGCCACGGCGGGGAACGACTTCGCGACTCCCAGCGGCACGCTGACGATCCCGGCCGGAGCGACGAGTGGCACGATTGACATCACCGTCAATGGCGACACGACCCCCGAGCTAGATGAGGTTGTGCAGATCAACCTGATTGGGGCAACGACGAGCGCGCCCCTGCCGGTACCGCCGCTGGCAGCGCCAACAACCGCCACTGGCACGATCCTCAACGACGACTCCCCGACGGTGAGCATCGGCAATGCGACC
>CAISPW010000221.1 GCA_903887465.1 uncultured Oscillochloris sp.
AAACGCCCGCGCCGTTTGCGTCGTTTGGTCGTCGCCGGGCCGAAGCATCGCCGGGTTGTATCCGGGCGTCGCATATACGGGGGGGCGATGCTTTGGCCCTACGGGGACGCGCCGTTCGCGCCGTTCGCGTTCGCGTCATTCGCCCGGCTCCGCGTCGTTCGCGATCCAAACGCCCGCGCCGTTCGCGATCCAAACGCCCGCGCCGTTTGCGTCGTTTGGTCGTCGCCGGGCCGAAGCATCGCCGGGTTGTATCCGGGCGTCGCATATACGGGGGGGCGATGCTTTGGCCCTACGGGGACGCGCCGTTCGCGCCGTTCGCCCGGCTCCGCGTCGTTCGCGATCCAAACGCCCGGATCCGCGCCGTTCGCGTCATTCGCCCGGCTCCGCGTCGTTCGCGATCCAAACGCCCGGATCCGCGCCGTTCGCGTTCGCGTCATTCGCCCGGCTCCGCGTCGTTCGCGATCCAAACGCCCGGCTCCGCGTCGTTCGCGTCATTCGTCCGGCTCCGCGCCGTTCGCGATCCAAACGTCCGGCTCCGCGCCATTCGCGATGGCGGGGCGGGTGCGTTAGATCGCCGTGATCAGATGCTCGGCGTGGATGCTGCGGCGGGTGCGGGTCTCGCAGCGCAGGATGAGCGAGTTCGTGCTGGCCCGGTCGTGCGCAAAGCCCACCCCGGCCAGCAGCAGCCCGTCGGTGATGCCGGTGGCCACAAAGAAAACCTGGTTGCCGGCCACGATATCCTCGCAGCTCAGGATGCGCCGGGTGTCGATACCGGCGGCGGCCAGGGCCTGGCGCTCGACCGCGCTCTGCGGGGCTAGGCGGGCCAGCATGCCGCCGCCCAGCGCCTTCACCGCGCAGGCGGCGATCACCCCCTCGGCTGTGCCGCCCACCCCGATCAGCAGGTCGACCGGGCCGTCAGGCGCGGCGGCCAGCGCGGCCCCCGAGATGTCGCCATCGTCGGTGAGCATCACGCGGGCACCGGCGGCGCGGATCTCGTCGAGCAGGTCGCTGTGGCGCGGTCGGTCGAGCATGAAAACCACCAGGTCGCGCGCGGTTTTGCCTTTGGCCCGCGCGATCAGGGCCAGGGTCCAGGCGACGGGGGCGTCGAGGCACTCGGGCACCAGGGCGGCGGCGGCGGCGCGGTTCACCACCAGCTTCTCCATATAGGCGGCAGGGCTAGGCGACCACATCGCGCCGCGTGCGGCCACGGCAGCCACCGACACGGCCCCGGCGCGGCCCTGCGCCAACAGCCGTCGCCCGTCGATCGGGTCGATCACCACATCGACGGCCATCCCGCGCCCGGTGCCCACCGGACGCCCGGCGCGCACTTCGGGGAAGCTGTCGACCCGGCTTTCCTCGCCGACCACGATCCTCCCGTCCAGCTCCAGGTTGTCGAGTGCGCGCAGCATCGCCGTGCTAGCCGCCTGGTCGGCCTCGTCACGGCGGCCCAGGCCCATCCAGCGGGCGGCGCTGATCGCGGCCGCCTCGGTGGCGCGCACCAGGTCGAGCCCGGTGTTCCGATGAAGTTTTATCTCGCTCATGGGAGTCTTGCCTCGCCTGCGGTATGCTGATATCCTCGGCGTCCCCCGTCGGGCCGAAGCAGGTGCCACAGGGGACACCGCTCGCGGCGGCCCATGTGGCATGCGCCGTGATCCATCTCTCACCCATCCACCGCCTCCAGCAGCGCGGCCGCCTCCCAGGCGAGCATGCCGCCCTGGAGGATGCTGATGTTCGCGTGGCCGCAGGCGGCGAGGTGCGCGGCGGCGCGGGCGCTGCGCCTGCCGCTGCGGCAGGCCAGGATGATCGACCGGTCGCGCGGCAGTGCGCTGGGGCCGCCGAGGATGTTCAGCAGCGGCACCAGCTGCGCCTCGGGGATGTGACCCAGGCGGTACTCGCGCGGCTCGCGCACATCCACCACCAGGGGCGGATCCGCGCCGCGCAGGCGCGCCCACAGCGCGCGCGCGGCCAACTCCGGCACCGGTCGCGTCGGCCCGTGAACCTCTGGGACAATCACGCCGCTCGCCAGTGCGCGCTTGGGCAGTTCCTGGCATTCGCGGAAGGTTCGCAGTTCGCACTCGTAGATACAGATCGCCGGGTCGAGTACGTGGTGGAAGAGTGTTTCCACCGCATCATCCTCGCTCAAGAAAGCCCCCGCGCCCAGCAGCTGGACGAAGCCGGTGCTGCGCATCACCCGCAGCACCGGCTCGTGTACGCGCACCAGGAACATCCCGCCGCCGCGCTCCCGACAGATCCGCAGGATGTTCTCTAGAACCCGGATGCCGCTGATGTCGCAATGCTGGACGCTATGCATCCGCAGCATCAGAAAGCGCTGCTGGGGGCTGATCATCAGCAGATCGTAGAGACTCTCCTCCACGTGGTTGGCCGCGCCGAAGTAGAGGTCGCCCAGCAGGTCTACCACCGTCAGTTGCGGGCAGCCCGGCGTGTTCGGCTGGTGCGTCCAGTGGCGAAATTTGTCGTCGGGCAGCACCGCCAGCACCTGCGGCGCGCTCGTCTTCAGCAGGTAGTAGCCCAGCGACATCAGCACCCCAATCAGCACGGCGAACTGGAGCGGCAGGGCCAGGGTGGCCGCCAGCGTGATCAGCATAATCGCCGTGTCGCCGCGTGCCCCGCGCCAGATCCGCGCCATCGCCCGCCGGTCGATCATGCTGTAGGCGGTGACGATTAACGTACCGGCGAGGACGGGGCGCGGCAGGTGGCTGATCAGCGGGGCCAGCACAAACATGGCCGTCAGCACAAAAACCCCCGAGAAGGCGTTGCCCAGCCCGGTTCGCGCGCCCGACTGGTAGCTCAGGGCCGAGCGGTTGAAGGAGCCGGAACACGGGTAGCCCGTGAATAGCCCGGCGGCGATGTTGGCCAGCCCCTGGCCCACAAACTCCTGGTTGCTGTCGAGGCGCTGTCGCGAGTGGCTAGCCACCGCGCGGGCAATCGCCACCGCCTCCACCAGCCCGATGATCGCCAGGGCCAGGGCACCGTTGGCCAGTTGCCCGACCAGGTGGATGTTTAGCGCGGGCAGCGTCGCCAGAGGCGGCAACCGATGGGGCAACTCGCCCAGCACCTTTACGCCCAGCGCCTCCATGCCCAGCCCCCAGGAGACGGCCCCGCCGGCCACGACGCTCAACAGCACCGCCGGGAGCTTGCGCTGCAGGCGCGGCAGCAGCAGCAGCAGGCCCACGGTGCCCAGCCCCAGCATGAGCGACGGCAGGTGGGCCTGGCCGATCTGCACCGCCGTGAAGTGCAAGGTGTCGAGCAGGCTGCTGCTGCTCTGCAACTTGAGGTTGAGCAGCGGCTCGATTTGGTTTGACATAATTAGAATGCCCGCCCCAGCGGTGAAGCCCACCGCCACCGAGTCGGAGACAAAGTTGACCAGCACACCCAGCCGAGCCATGCCCATCAGCAGGCGGATGCCGCCGGCCATCACGGCGATCAAGCCGGCAGCGGCGATAAACGCCGGGCTGCCGGGCGCAGCGATCGGCAGCAGCACCGAGAGCGTCAGGATCGACGCGGTGTTGGTCGGCCCGCTATGCAGGTGGCTTGACGAACCCCACAGCGCGCCGATCACACTAGCCATGATCGCCGCGTAGAGGCCCATGGTCGGTGGCAGCCCGGCGAGCAGCGAGAAGGCCAGCGACTGAGGCAGCAGCACGACGCCCACCGACGCGCCGGCGATCAAGTCGGCGCGCAGCGCAGCCAGCGAGTAGCCCCGCAGCAGACGGATCGGCTGAGTGAGCATGGCGGGCGCGCCGCGCAGGGATGCCAGCATGGCCATTATCCTCGCTGATGATGTGTGGAACTCTATGGTAGCATGGTTTTCACCAACGAGTTGCTGGTGTAACCTCCATGCCCACACGCGCATCGAAAGAGCATCCGTCTTGCAAGGAGGCTATATCCATGCCGCTCTACGAATACCAGTGCCCCGACTGCGACACGCGCTTCGAGCGCCTCGTGCGCAGCAGCGAGTCCGCGCCAACGATTGCCTGCCCGACCTGCGGCGGCGAGCGATCCGCGCGCGTACTCTCGATGTTCGCCACCGTCGGCCCGCGCTCCGGCCCGTCCACTTCGTCCGACCCCGCCTGCGGCCCGGTTGGCTGAGGGATCAGGCCGCGGCCGTGAGCCGCGTGACTCCAGATGCTGAACGGCTGGCGGCGTTGCCGCCAGCCGTTCAGCATTGGAAGTGGAAGGCCACCGATGCTCGGCTACCCCGCTGGCAAAGGCGCGAAGATCTTCGCGCCTTCGCGCCTTCGCGTTCGCGTCCTTCGTCTCATTTCGTGTCTTTCGCGATCCAAACCGCGCCTTCGCGTCCTTCGTCTCATTTCGTGTCTTTCGCGATCCAAACCGCGCGTTCGCGTCCTTCGTCTCATTTCGTGTCTTTCGCGATCCAAACCGCGCGTTCGCGTCCTTCGTCTCATTTCGTGTCTTTCGCGATCCAAACCGCGCCCTCGCGTTCGCGTCCTTCGTCTCATTTCGTGTCTTTCGCGATCCAAACCGCGCCTTCGCGTCCTTCGTCTCATTTCGTGTCTTTCGCGATCCAAACCGTATCCTTCGCGTCCTTCGTCTCATTTCGTGTCTTTCGCGATCCAAACCGTATCCTTCGCGATCCAAACCGTATGGCGTGACCTGTGGTACAATCCCCGCCGGTGTCCGGCCTCCATGCCCTTCGCCACCTAAAGAGCGTGTGCGTGTCGATACTTACCAACGCCATCGTGCGCCTACGTTTGCTCTGGGGCCGCCCCGGCCTGCGGCGACTCACCACGAATGTGGGCTGGCTATTGGCAGACCGGCTGCTGCGCATGATCGGCGGGCTGCTAGTAGGCTTCTGGGTGGCCCGCTACCTCGGCCCGACCGACTTCGGCAGCTATAACTACGCGCTCGCGCTCGCGATGATCGTCGGCTCGGTGGCGACCCTCGGCCTCGACAATATTGTTGTGCGCGATCTCGTGCGCGCACCCGCCGAGTCCCCGGCCATCCTGGGCAGCGCGGCGGTGCTGCGGCTCACGAGCGGCCTTCTGGCAATCCTCATTGCCGTGGGTGTCGCCGCGCTGCTCCGCCCCGGCGACCAGACCGCCATCGCGCTCACCACCCTGTTCAGCCTCGCCTCGCCGCTCCAGGCGCTCTCGATCATCGACCTCTGGTTCCAGTCGCGGGTTGACTCTCGTGATATCGTAGTGGCCCGAAACGCGGCGTTCTTCGCGGCTACCACGCTCAAGGTTAGCCTGCTGCTGGCCGGTGCGCCGCTGATCGCCTTCGGCTGGGTCTTCGCCGCCGAGGCCGTCCTCGGCGGCCTCGCGGTGATCGTCGCCTACCGGCGTCGGGGCGGGCGCTTGCGGGCCTGGCATCCCGCCGCTGCGCGGGCCAGGTCGCTGCTGGCCGACAGCTGGCCGCTGATCTTCTCAGGCTTACTCGTCACGCTCTATTTGCGCATCGACCAGGTGATGATCGGCCAGATCGTTGGCGACACCGAGCTCGGGGTCTACTCCATCGCCGTCCGAATCGCCGAGGTCTTCCCGATGTTGCCGGGGGTGATCATCGCCTCGACCTTCCCCTCGGTGGTGGCCGCCCGCGAGGTTGACGAGGCGCTGTTCTACGACCGGCTGCGCCGCCTCTACGCCCTGGTGGCCGCCATCGGCTACCTGTCGGCCCTGGCCATCACGGTTTGTGCCCCCTGGCTGATCTATCTCCTGGCGGGGCCGGGTTACGCCAGTGCGGCGCCAATGCTCACCGTGCTGATCTGGGCCAGCCTCTTTAGCGGCATCGGCATGGCCCGCAGCACCTACCTCAACACCGCAAACCTCGCCCACCTGCACACAATCACGGTGCTCCTCGGCTGCCTAGTGAATATCGGCCTAAACTGGCTGCTCATCCCGCGCATGGGCGGCATGGGCGCGGCCATCGCCTCCCTGGTCGCCTACTGGCTCGCCGGCCACGGCTCCTGCTACCTGATTCCGAAGCTGCGCAATACTGGTAACATGTTGACCCATGCGCTGCTCTGGCCTAAGTTCTGGTGAGGGATGATGCGCAAGCTACGTCAGATCATGGCCTATGTGATCTTCCCGGCCCAGATGTTCGTTCGCCCCAGCCAGCGGCGGTATATCCTGCGCTGGGTGATGTCGCTGTGGCCCGGCACACTGCGGCGCAGCCCGCAGCCCTGGCTCGTCTTCGGTGCGATCGACCACATTGACCAGATCAATATACGCGGCTGGCGTATTTTTGAGTATGGCAGCGGAGGTTCGACCCTCTACTGGCTGCGCCGGGGTGCCCAGGTCACCTCGGTGGAACACGATGCGGCGTGGTACGACCGGGTGCGGGCGCGTATTCCGTCGGGCGCAGCTATCGACTATCGCCTAGCTCCACCTGAGCCGCCCGAGCTTCCGCCGACCACGTTCGACCCGGCCAACCCGGCGACCTGCGCTTCGGCGAGTCCCCCGCACGACGGGCGCACCTACTGGCGCTACGTGACCCAGATCGACTCGTTCGCTGACGCCAGCCTGGATCTAGTCCTCGTCGATGGCCGGGCCAGGACAGCGTGCCTCGCCCACGCAGCCCCAAAGGTGCGCCCCGGCGGGCTGCTCATCCTCGACAACTCCGAGCGGGCCTACTACACCCGCTGCAACGGGGCGGCCCTAGCCAGCTACCGGCCCCTCGTCTTCGCCGGGGCAGTGCCTCTGGTTCCGGTCTGTTCGCAGACGACAATCTATGTGCGGACATGAGATCCGAGGCTCGGCCCACCTCACGCCGCACGTCAGGGCATACCATGCGTAAGACATGTTTCAAAATTGGGTACATTTAGTATGACCGTCCTGCGACGAGGCGACGAGGCGATGACGCGCTCCTATCGCCTCATCGCGTCATCGTCTCGTCGCTGAACGGTCACGTGAGTTTGAACCATGCCTAAGCATCAGATCAAACGCCTCATCCTGCGCTGGCGATTGGCCCGCGCCCGCGATCTGCGGCTCATGGTCGGGGCTGGCATGTCTCGCCAAATAGGCTGGATCTCAACAAACATTAACTCGCTCAACCTGCTTGACGAGGCCGACTGGCGCACGATCTTCGCCGAGGGCAGCATCGCCGCGATATTGGCGGAACACGTCTGGGAACACCTGCGCCCCGCCGACGGCCTAGAGGCTGCGCGGCGCTGCCGCCGCTACCTGCGCCCCGGCGGCCACCTGCGTATCGCCGTGCCCGATGGGCTGCACCCCGACCCAGACTACATCGCGGCGGTGCGGCCAGGTGGCTCGGGTGCCGGTGCCGCCGACCACAAGGTACTCTACACCTACCGGACGCTGGGGGCGCTGCTTGAGCAGGCCGGTTTCACCGTCCGCCCGCTGGAGTACTTCGATGCAGCGGGCAGCTTTCAGTCCAGCGAGTGGAGCCCGGCCGACGGCATGGTACTTCGCTCGCGGCACTTCGACCCGCGCAACGGCGGCGGGCGGCTCGTCTACACATCGCTGATCATGGACGGAGTCAGGCCATGAGCGACACTCCCCCGGTCATCCTGCTGATCTACCGGCGGCCCGCCGAGACCGCCCTGGTGCGCGCGGCGCTGCGGGCGGCCCGGCCATCCCACCTGATGATTGTGGCTGACGGGCCACGCGCCGGTTGTCCAGGCGACCCCGAGGCGGTGGCCGCCGCCCGCGCCGCCGCCGAGGCCATCGACTGGCCCTGCCAGATCACCCGCATCTACGCCGACTCGAACATGGGCCTCAGAAACCGAGTCGAGAGCGGCATTACCACCGCCTTCCAGCTGGTCGAGCGGGCGATCATCATCGAGGACGACTGCGTGCCCGCGCCGAGCTTCTTCCCCTTCTGCGCCGAGCTGCTGGAGCGCTACGCCGACGACTCGCGAGTGATGGCAATCTCCGGCGACGACTTCCAGGGCGGGCGACCGACACCCGCCAGCTACCGCTTCTCGCGCTACCCGCACTGCTGGGGCTGGGCCACGTGGCGCCGGGCGTGGCGACACTACGATGGCCCGATGGCCAACTGGCCGACCCTGCGCACGAGCGGGTGGTTAGCGCAGTACCTTGGAAGCAGGCATGCTGCCCGCTACTGGCGGCGCGTCTTCGACCAAGTCTACGCCGGACAGGTCGACTCCTGGGCCTACCGCTGGACCTACAGCTGCTGGCGACGCAACGGACTCACCGCTCTGCCCGCCCGCAATCTCGTCAGCAACATCGGCTTCGGGGCCAAGGGGGCGCATACCACCGCCGCGCACAACCCCTTCGCCGCCATGCGATCCTACCCCACGTCCTTCCCGCTGCACCACCCATCACGTGTGACCTGCGACACCCGCGCCGACGCCCGCACCCAGGCCACGCTCTACAACCCCAGCCTAGCCCAGCGGGCCGCATGGCGGATCGCCCGGCTCCTGCGTATACGGAGGAGCGCGCCATGACGCAGACTGAACCCGCCCGCCTCGCCGACCTCTGGCGGGCCATGGATCGGGCCTGGGATGATCTCGGGCTAGACAACCGTGCGCCGAACCCGACCGACATGGCCGCCTTCTACCGCCACCCGATCTGGGAGATGAACGGCAGATTCACCGAGCGTGACCCCGTCTCGCGCGGGCACCGCGCGGCGATCACGAGCTGGCTACGCAGCGTGGACGCACCCACGATCCTCGACTACGGCGGCGGCTACGGCGGACTAGCGCGCATGATCGCGGCGGCGCTGCCAGATCGGCGCATAGATATCTACGAGCCATTCCCTAGCCAGAGCGCCCTTGATCGCGCCGCAGCCTTCCCCAACCTGCATTATGTGGGACAGATCCCGCCCGGCTACGCATGCGCCCTCTGCGTAGATGTGCTGGAGCATGTACCAGACCCGCTCGCGGTGCTGGCCGACATCGCGGCGAGCCTGCGCCTAGGCGGCTACCTAGCCGACGCCAGCAACTTCTACCCACTGATCAAGTGCCACCTGCCCGCCACCTTCCACCTACGCTACAGCTTCCCGGCCTTCGCGCGCATGCTTGGCATGCATCGTCTCGGGCGGATCGTCGGCAGCCACGCCACCGCATACCAGAAGATCTCCGCCGCAGCGCCGAACTGGGATCGTCTACGCACCGCCGAGTCACTTTCGCGTATGTTCTACCCAACCCTACGCCAGGCCCACCGTATCTACCGCGCGGCCCGCCGCCGCAACGATGATGTATCACTCTAGCACGAAGCTTCGCGACTCCGCGTTCGCGACTCCGCGTTCGCGACTCCGCGTTCGCGACTCCGCGTTCGCGCCCTTCGCCCGGCTTCGCGCTGTTCGCGATCCAAACGGCCCGGCTTCGCGCCGTTCGCGATCCAAACGGCCCCCCCTTCGCGCCCTTCGCCCGGCTTCGCGCCGTTCGCGATCCAAACGTCCCCCCCTTCGCGCCCTTCGCAATCCAAATCCCAGCCCCTCCAAACCTATGCATATTATCTTCCTCTCCGACCACGAGTCACGCGGCGGCGCGGCAATCGCGGCCGGTCGTCTGGCGACCGGCCTAATCGCCGCAGGCCACCGGGTGACCCGGCTCTGCGCCTACCCCGACGGCCAGGCCCACCCCTGGGCCTGCGAGACCCTGGCCGCGCCGCACTTCCGCCTGCGCCGGGTTATCCGGCGCGGGCTACCCCTGGCCGCCCGCGCCGCCCTGGACGAGCGGGCCATCGGCCCCGCAAACGACGCCCTGCGGCGCGCGCTCGCACGCCTGCGCCCCGACATCGTTCACCTGCACAACCTGCACGGCGGCATCGGGGCCGGCTGGTCGCCCCGGCTGCTCGCTGTGGCCGCCGAGGTCGCCCCCGTGGCCTGGACCTTCCACGACATGTGGCCGATCACCGGGCGCTGCGTCTACAGCTACGGCTGCCCGAAGTTTATCACCGGCTGCGGCGCGGCCTGCCCGACCCCGCACGAGTACCCGCCCCTGCCGCCGACGCGCATCGCCGGAGCCTGGGCGTTGCGCCAGCAGGCCGTCGCCACCGCCCCGCGCCTCGTCGGCGTGGCCCCCTCGCGCTGGATGCAGGGCCAAGCCCAGGCCGGGATCTGGGCCGGGCGACGGGTGGAGCGTATTGCAAATGGCCTCGACCTGGATACCTACGTGTCGGCGGACAGGTTCGCCGCCCGCCGCGCCCTCGGCCTACCCGCCACCGGCCCGCTCATCATCGTGGCCATGCCGCACCTGGCCGACCCGCGCAAGGGCGCGGATCTGCTCAAAGCCCTGGCATCGGCCCCCGGCCCGCGCCCGCTGCGCCTGATCACGATGGGCGCGGGCCAGTTGCCCGCCATCGGCGCGGGCATCGAGATCCTGCCCCTCGGCTACATCGCCGCCGAGGCTCGCCGCGCCCTCGCCTACAGCGCCGCCGACCTGCTGCTCCACGCCGCGCCCGAGGATAACCTGCCCCTCACCGTGATCGAGGCCATGGCCTGCGGTACGCCCACCGTCGCCCTCCCCGTGGGCGGCATGCCCGACCTCGTGCGCCCCGGCGTCACCGGCTGGCTCGCCGTCGGCCACGGACACCAGCCCCTCGCCGCCGCCCTCGCCGTCGCCCTGTCAGACCTCGCCGCCGGCCATAGCCTGCGTGACTCCTGCCGATCCGTCGCCCTCGCCGAGTACGGGCGAGATCTGTTCGCTGCGCGACACCTTGATCTCTATCGGGAGCTGTGACCTGCGCGCCATCCACGCAGCGTCGTGCAAAAAGTATCGTACTCATGCTCAATCGCCGCGATCCTCATCATGAAAGGAAACTTCAACATGCGTAAGCGTATGCCGAGACTTCGGGCCAAAGTAACACGCAAGTTGAGAAGACTCCTCGACGATATCCTGCGCATACCGCTCCAACGCCGCGTAGAAAAGCGCAAAAGATCGCGCGCTCAACTCAGATATCAGGAGCAGCCCAAGACGACCTTTATCATTCAGTCGTTTAATAAGCGAAAGAACCTACGTGCAATCGTCGAAGCGCTGCGCGAGGGCGGTGCCGATGAGATCATTGGCATTGACGATGGCTCGATTGACAACTCGCACGAGGAGTGGATGCGCCTGCTTGATCAGCCCAACGACTTCCTCCTGCGGTGCAATGATCTGTATGAAGTGCGGACGTATGATCGCGCTATCAGGATGGCCAAAGGCGAATACGTATGTCTTCTCCAAGACGATGATATCCCGCCCAAGGACGGCCAGTGGATTAGGAATGCGCTCAGATTACTTGACGGCCTTCCAACCTTGCTCATCCTTGGGGGCAGGTCTGGGCTAGAGTTGTTCGCTCCAGATCCGGTGGACGCACACCACAAGCCCGAGTACAAGCGCACTGGTGATATCGCGGGATGCCCAGGCGTAAACAAATACCGGATGCACGACCATCCGATCTTCAGCGCGTACGACATGCCGTTCATGTTCGTTATGGCTATCAACAGAGCGCCGATGTTCATCAGAAGACACGCATTCCTAGAGCTTGGGGGCATCGATCCCACCTTCGCCCCGTTTCAGTGTGACGATATTGATACCTGCCTAAAGGCGTGGCTGCATGGATATCAGGTCGGCCTGTATGCGGCACCATTCCTTCGAGATGTTGGGAAAGGGGGCATGAGATCGTTCAATGCCCAAGGCGTATCTGCGCAGGCGGCCAAGAACTGGGGCGAGATCTACCGAAGATACGGTCGACACCTTGAGGGCCGATCACTGCAGCTAATGGTCGATAGCGCAAATACGGCATTGGTCTCGCTGCACGCCGAGCCGCCGAGATCCTGAAGCGCCACGAACGAGCGATCCTGATAATGCTACCTATCATGCAGCTCCCCCTCTATCGACAGTCCCCGCTCTGGGCCGCGTATGGCCCCGCCGAGGACGCGCCGCCGCCGCGCATCATCGACCCCGCCCTGCCCCTGGTGAGCGTGGTTACGCCATCCTACAACCAGGGCCGCTACCTGCGGGCCACTATCGAGAGCGTACTCGGCCAGGGCTACCCCAACCTGGAGTATCTGGTGATCGACGGCGGCAGCTCCGACGAGAGCCTGGGAATCCTCGAGTCCTACGCCGACGAGCCGCGCCTGCGCTGGTTGAGCGCCCCCGACCGTGGCCAGAGCGATGCGATCAACAAGGGCTGGGCCATGTGCCGGGGCCATATCCTGGCCTGGCTCAACAGCGACGATACCTACCTCCCCGGTGCCATCGCCGGCCAGGTGCGGGCGCTGCTGGCCGACCCGGCGGCCGGCGCGGTCTACGCCGATGCCCAGTACACCGACGCGGCCGGGCGCCCGCTCACTCGGTTTTATGGCCGACCCTACTCGCCCCTGGCTCTGCTGCGCCTGGAGATCCCCGCTTCGCCGACGGTCTTTCTGCGCCGCGATCTGGTGGCGGCGGTCGGCCCGCTCAACTTGGCCCGTCGCTACAGTATGGACACCGACTACTGGGCGCGGGCCGCCCGCATCGCCCCTTTTCGTCAGGTTCACGCCCTGGTCGCTACCTACCGCCTCCACGCTGGGTCGAAGACCGTGGGCCAGTTTGCCGGATTCTATCGCGAGTGGCTGGCGGTGGCTGAGTCCTACTTCGCCGATCCCGATCTTCCCGCCAATCTGCGCGCCGCCCGTGGCTCTGTGATTGCCGACATCTACGCCGCTATGGCCAACCTGGAGGCTCGTGGCGGTCGGCCTGCCGACGCTCTGCGCTACTTGGCCTACGCCCTTGCCACCGGCGGGCCGCGCCCGCGCATGCTCAAGCTGCCGCTCAGCTTGGCCGAGCGCCGCTTGCCGCTCGGCCTCGCCGCTCGCGCCAGCGCCCTCTGGGGTCGGCTGCGCCGGTAGGGCGAACCTAATAGTTTGCACGAGAATCTACATCTGACTATAATTCGCGCGCGGAGAATTACGTCTGCGTCGTGGTGAGGTTTACCGTATGACAGCAGGAACCCAACTGATCGAGCGGATCGCCCGCCGCGATGCGCGGGTGGCCGTTATTGGCCTGGGCTATGTCGGCTTGCCCCTGGCGGTGGTCTTCGCCGAGGCCGGGTTTCATGTCGTCGGCGTCGACCTGGACCCGCGCAAGGTCGCGGCGATCAGCTGCGGCGAGTCTTATATCGAGGATATCCCCACTGCCCGGCTCGCGCCCCTGGCGCACGCGGGTCGCATGTCTGCCACCAGCGACTTCGCCGCCCTGCGCGCATGCGACGCAGTTTGCATCTGTGTGCCGACCCCTTTGCATAAGACCGGCGACCCCGACATCTCCTTTATTATCGCCGCTGCCGATCAGATTGCGCGCTACCTTCACCCCGGCATGCTTGTTGTGCTGGAGAGTACCACTTACCCCGGCACCACCACCGAGGTTATCCTGCCACGCCTGAGTGCGCCCGAGTCGGGCCTGCGCGTCGGCCAGGATTTTTTTCTCTGCTTCTCGCCCGAGCGAGTTGACCCCGGTCGCACTGACTGGACGACGGCGAACACCCCGAAGGTCATGGGCGGGGTGACGCCGCAGTGCCTCCAGGCCGGGCGTGCGCTCTACGGCGCGGCGATCCAGACCGTGGTACCGGTCTCTTCGACCGAGGCGGCCGAGATGACGAAGCTGCTGGAGAATACCTTCCGTGCCGTGAACATTGGCCTGGTCAACGAGGTGCTGCTGATGTGCGAGCGGCTCGGCCTCGATGCCTGGGAGGTGATCGACGCGGCGGCGACCAAGCCGTTCGGCTTTATGAAGTTCACGCCGGGGCCGGGGCTGGGCGGGCACTGCATTCCGATCGACCCGCTCTATCTCTCGTGGAAGCTGCGCACGCTCAACTACCGCGCTCAGTTCATCGAACTGGCCAGCGAGATCAATACCGCCATGCCGCGCTATTGGGCGCGCAAGGTGCAGGACGCCCTGAACGACGCGGGTAAGTCCCTGAAGGGCAGCCAGGTGCTCGTGCTGGGTGTGGCCTATAAGAAAGATGTCAGTGACATGCGCGAGTCGCCCGCCATCGACATTATCCACCTGCTCCGTGAGAAGGGCGCCGTCGTCAGTTATCACGACCCGCACGTGCCATCGTTTCGCTACGAGGGTTTAGCGCTGGAGAGCGTACAGCATCTTGATTCCGCGATCAATCAGGCCGACTGTGTGGTGATCGCTACCGACCACTCGGCGTACGACTGGCCCGCAGTGAGCCGACAGTCCCGCCTGATTGTCGACACGCGGCGAGCCGTGCGGCCCGCTGCGCTGTGAGCATGCAGGTCACAGACAGGGCTTGCCCTGCCTGTGACCTGCATGCGCTCGCTGGAGACCACCACGTCCTACGGGATCGCCAAGAAGATGCTGCTGGTGCAGGGACCCTGCATATCATCAGCAGTACGGATTCAACGCCATCTTCCTGCTCTCGGTCAACCTCTACAGCCCCGGCGATACCTTCGACCCCCACGCCCGCAGATTGAGGATGCACGCCCGCAGATTGAGGATGCACGCCCGCAGATTGAGGATGCACGCCCGCAGATTGAGGATGCACGCCCGCAGATTGAGGATGCACGCCCGCAGAT
>CAISPW010000222.1 GCA_903887465.1 uncultured Oscillochloris sp.
CGGAGGGGCTTCGCCCCTCCAAGCCTCCCCGCCGGGGGGACTACAACTGTAGTTGCCAACATCGCCATTCCTGGCGGGGGTTTGGGGGCCGCAGGCCCCGAGGAGAAATCTTTTTTTCTTTCGGAGGGGCTTCGCCCCTCCAAGCCTCCCCGCCGGGGGGACTACAGTTGTAGTTGCCAACATCGCCATTCATGAGGCCCCCGAGAAGAAATCCTTTTTTCTTTCGGAGGGGCGACGCCCCTCCAAGCCTCCCCGCCGGGGGGACTACAACTGTAGTAATAGCCAGCGGCCATGCGAACACAGCGTCGTGCGGCGCATGTCGGCGGATGACGAGACTCAAAGAGATGTGCGGCGAAGCCGCACATCTCTTTTTGCGAAGGACGCTACCTACTACCTACTACCCACGGATGGAGCGCTGGAACACGCTGAGCGCCAGCCAGATGCCAAGAACGGCGAAGAGCAGCACAACCGCCAAGCTAAACAGCAGCGGTATGGTGGGCGCGGTGCCGAAGGCCAAGGTGCGTACCGCGTCGGTCACATAGGTGACGGGGTTGAGCAGCACGATCACTCGCATCCAGCCCGGCAGCGAATCCAGAGGGTAAAGGGCGTTCGAGGCGAAGAGCAGCGGCAGGTTAAAGAGGAAGATCATGCCGTGGTAGCCGCCGATCGTGCGCGACACTGCGGCCACCGCCAGGGCCAGGCCGCTGAAGCCAATCGCAAACAGGGCCAGCAGCAGCAGGGCGGCGAGCCAGCCCAGAGGGTTCAGCGTAAGGTGGGCACCCATGAGTACGCCGATCACGAGCATGATCGTCGCCTGGATCAGCGCCTTCGTGGCGGTGCTGGTGGCATTCCCAAGCAGAATGCTCAAGCGAGGGATTGGCGCGGCCAGATACTCTTTGGTGATCCCGCGCAGCCGCTCGTCAAGCAATACCATCCCGCCGCCCACCGCGCCGCCGAGCGCGCTCAGGGCGATGATGCCGGGCAGGATGTAGGACATGTAGTCGCTCCCGCCCACGTTGCCCACCATACCGCGCATGCCAACCCCAAACAGCACCACCCAGAGCACCGACTGCAGCGCCAGGCCGAAGAGTTCCCCGACGCTGTGCCAGAACTTGTTCATATGCTTCGACCAGATCACGTAGGTCGCGTACATCAGGCTACCCCTTTAATCTCTGAGCGCCCGGCCGGTATAGTGGAGGAACACATCGCCGAGGCTTGGCCGGGCCACCGTCACATCCTCGACCCGATAGCCGTTGCCGCTGCTCGCCCCGACGATCTCCACCAGCCGACGGCTGCCGCTATCGACATAGATCGAGACCCTGCCGCTGTCGCCATCGGACTCAACCCGCTCAACAAACGGCATGGCGGTGATCGTGGCGATAAAGTGGCGCGAGTCGCCATCGCCGCGCACGCGGATCACGTCGGCACCGAGTTGCGCCACGAGGCCGGCGGGCGTGCCTTGCGCCACCAGCTTGCCGTGATCGACAATGCCCACCTGGCTGGCCAGCGCCTCGGCCTCCTCCATATAGTGTGTTGTCAGCAGCAGGGTCAGGCCCTGCTGGCGGTTCAGATCGCGAATATAGCTCCAGACACTGGCGCGGTTCTGCGGGTCGAGTCCCTGGGTCGGCTCATCGAGGAAGAGGACGGTTGGATCTGTCATCAGACCACGGGCCAGTTCAAGACGGCGCTTCATACCGCCCGAGTAGGTCTTCACCACCCGGTCGATTGCCTCCCCGAGCTGCACAAGCTCGACGAGGTCGGAGATCCGCTTGCGGCGGAGGTCGCCACTCTGCCGATAGAGCCGACCGTGAATATCAAGCACCTGGCGACCGGTGAGATCCTGATCGAGAACGATATCCTGAAAGGTCACGCCGATCCGACTGCGCACCTGATTGGCCTGGCGCAGCACATCGCAGCCGGCCACGCGCGCCTCGCCGGCGGTCGGACGGGCGAGGGTTGTCAGCATATTGATCGTCGTCGTCTTGCCAGCGCCGTTTGGGCCGAGCATTGCGTAGATTGCGCCAGTGGCCACCTGAAGGTCAATCCCGTCGACCGCCGTCAGATCGCCATAGCGCTTTACGAGGCCGCGAGCATCGATAGCCAGATCACTCATCACGATCCTCTCGTATGTGGCGCACCACAACGAATATGGCGGAGAACATTTGGGGCGGGACAAGCTCGCCTCGAATCGCTCCCAACGACGGGTAAAGACGAGGGCGGACAGCATCGCGGCGCGTCAGAAGCGCAGCACAGATCAGGGCGGGCTACGGCGCGGTGCGATCTGCGCCATTAGGGGGAGTATGCTTGGATCGGGCGGCGATCAGCCGGTCAACCCACGCAATCTCGGCATCGAGATGGAGCAGGTGATGTTCGATCACCGCCGTGTGCGAGGGCGGCAGCTGTACGTGCAGTATCTCCAGGCGGGTGCGGTGGGACTGGATTGCCTCACGCCGAGCGTTGAGCAGGCGCAGGCTCTCATCTGTCGCGAGCTGATGCGCGAAGATCACGCCGATATCCTCGGCATAGACCGGCGGCACATACGTCGCGAGGTTTTGTCGGAGCAACTCCTGAAAGCGCAGTTCGCCCGCCGACGTAATGCGGTAGACCCGCCGCTCAGGCCGATTGCCCTCACGCTCAACCTCCTCGGCCACATAGCCATCGCGGCAGAGCTTATCGAGCAGGTAGTACGCGGTAGAGCGCTTCAGATCAACGCAGAAGTTCATCTGCTGATCGATAAACTCGTTCAGCTGATAGCCGTGCATTTCCTGCGCACGTAGCAGGCCGAGCAGCAGCAGCTGGCGATCAATGGTCATGCACACCGTCCCCTAGTCGCTCACCACAGTAAATATGGGGGGTATGTTTTGGGAAGAGACACGCCCTTCTCGAACATCTCCGAGCCGACATCTCGCATCATCATAGTGGCGAGCCACTAGTGGAATAATCAGAACTGAGTATATCCGTAGGGCCGCATCTTGTCAAACCTAGATCACTGAGCGCATGTTAAACCGTCGCATCATCGATTAATTCACGCAAGGCAGCGGCATCAACATCTTTCTTATCAAGGAAGGCCACCGCGCCAGCGGCGAGTCCCTGACGGTGAAATTCCCTATCGGGATAGGCGCTGAAGAGAACCAAGCGCGTAGCGGGGGCGGCGCTGTGCAGAACGCGGACGCAGTCGATTCCATTTTCTTCGCCGAGGACGACATCAACAAGCGCGAGACGAAGCGGGCCACCACGGACAATCCTGAGCGCCTCCTGCGTATCCCCTGCATCAAAGATCATTGCCGCAGGATACGCCTTACTAATCATGCGCCGAAGCTGGGTGCGATAGCGCAGATTATCATCGACGATCAGCAGCGACTGGCGTGTCTGGAAGCGATCCTCATCGCGGGTGATAGGCGGAGCGCTCGCGGCTCCAAAAATACCCGCATGCTGGTGGATATAGCTCACCGCCTCTAGGCGGCTCTGCACTCCCAGCTGGCGATAGAGCCGTGTCAGGTGATTCTCAACGGTCTTCACGCTGAGGCCCGTGCGGCGCGCAATTCCGAGGTTATCCAGCCCCTCGCGCAGGCAGAGCAGCAACTCGCGCTGACGATCAGTCAGCGTCAGCGGCGCGGCATCGCGCAGACGAACGAGCTTATCGACAAGGGGGCTACAGATCCAGCGTTCGCCGGCGAGAACCCGCTGCACCGCCAGGCGCAGATCGCCGAGGGGCTGGTCTTTGAGGTGGTAGCCATTAACGCCCGCCGCCAGCAACCCTTGGACGTAGATATCATCATCGTAGGCGCTCACCACAAGAATCTTCATCTGGGGATAGATTTCGCGGGCGCGACCGATGTCGCCGATCGGCTCGAAGCTCGGCATCGTCACATCGATCAGCAAGCAATCGGGCTGAAGGCGCTGCAGTGCGATAAAGAGTGCAAGGCCATCGCCAACCTCACCCACCACCACCAGGTCAGGAATGCCCGAAATGGCATTGGCGATACCGGCGCGAACGACCGCGTGATCATCAGCGAGGAGAACACGAGTCATGGCGGTACTCCACAGTGACGGCGCCCAAGCCCGAGGGCTTGGGCTTCAAAGGGATGCCGCCTCATCCCTCCCAGCGCGAAAGCTGCTGGGCTTTACGGGCTATTTCTGTAATCCTGAAAGGCTACGTGGGGCATGGGCGTCTGCCTGCCTTCTAGTGAACCAGCTCAATGGTATCGGTCAGCCGCCCGCTGAGGTAGCGCTCAACAGCGGTGTCAATTGCCAGGATGCGGGTGCGGATGGGCGTGATGCCGCCGCCGCGCAGGCGCTCGTCCATCCCCGCGCCCATCCCGCCAGCGACCACCATCTGACAATCGGCGATCACCGCCAGCAGCGCATCGTGATGCGCCGCATCGTGATGATCCTGCGGCGACCCAGCGTGATCATGCCCGTGACAGGCAGACTTGGCCCGGATCTCACGGCTCGTCTCCCGCCCGTCCTCAATTGTGACAATCACATACTGGCGGGCGCGTCCGAAGTGGCGGTGAATGGTGGTTCCGTCGTCGCAGACAAAAGCGATCTTCATAAGGTGAGTATTCTCAGGTGCGGGCACGTGGCGTGCCAGGCGGATGCGCGAGGCTCACCAGGATCTCGCTGGCGAGCTTCGACCAAAATGATAGCGCACATCGCGCTTAGGAACGGTACATAGGCCCAATATATGAGTTGTATTGTGGCAACCAGATCTATCCACCCAATGCAGGGCGGTTGCAACGTCGCCTCCGGCGGGGGTTTGGGGGTGGCAAAGCCACCCCCGAACGATCTTTTTTGGTTGGTTTTTGGCGGCGAAGCTGCCAAAAACCAACCAAAAGCGCGGTCTGGGGCGCAGCCCCAGCGACGTTGCATCAGCCCTGCCACCCAATGGCACGTTTCGCAGCCGTCTTGCGGTCTTAGGGTACAATGCGAGGTCGGTTGCCAATTCGTGCGGCCAACCAGCCGCCAGAGGAGTCGCATGGCACAGACGGCCACGATCTACACGTTCGCCATCGAGCTGTCCGATATGGATCGCGGCGTCTACGAGTCGCTTGACCTGCGGGTGGCCCGGCAGCCATCGGAGACGATGGAGTATATGCTGTCGCGGGTGATCGGCTACTGTCGCGAATACCGCGAGGGCATCGCCTTCACCCAGGGCATTGCGGCTGGCGACGAGCCGGCGGTGGCGGTGCGCGATCTGACCGGGCAGTTGCTGGTGTGGGTTGAGGTGGGCATGCCCGACGCGGATCGTCTGCACCGGGCCAGTAAGCATGCCGCGCGGGTTGTGGTGTATACCCACCGCAACCCCGAGGTACTCAAGCAGCAACTGGCCGGCAAGCGCATCCACCGCGCCGAGGAGATCTCGATCTTCGCCCTCGATATGCGCTTCATGGCCGCCCTCTCCGCCGCCGTCGAGCGCCGCACCAGCCTCTCGCTCTCGATCACCGAGGGGCAGATCTACGTCGAGGTCGGCGGCCAGAGCATCGCCTCCGCCCTGGCCGAACACCGTCTCGCCTGATAAAGACACGCTGATCCGCAGCGATCTGCGGAACCCCGACGAGGAATGCCGTGCGCTTTCGACGAATGCCAAATGAACCACGACGGATGACCAGTCGAAGGCCATCGGCTATTACGACCGTTGTCGTCTTCCCGGCGGGGAGGCTCGGAGAGGCTTCGCCCCTCCGAAAGAAAAGAAAAGGATTTTTTTCGGGAGCCGGCGGCCCCCAAACCCCCGCCAGTGATGGCGACGGAGGCAACTCCAGCGGTCGTACTATCGGCTATCGGCTATCGGCTATCCTTATCGTCCTGCTCCTGCTGGCCGGGGCGGCACCCGCCATCCCGGCGCAGGCGCTGGCACCTCGCGCACCCGCCGCCGTGCCCGCCAGCCCGCCCTCATTTGGCCTGAACAGCCACCTGGCCAGCCGCTACCCCAACCCTTCCTCGATGGATGGGCCGGCTGACATGATCCGAGATCTGGGCGTGGGCTGGGTGCGTGAGGATTTCCACTGGCACCGGGTCGAGCCGCGCCGCGATGCCTGGGACTGGACCTTCACTGACGCGGCGATGCGCGCCATCCTCAGCCGCGACATCCAGGTACTCGGTGTCCTCGGGCCGTCGGTGGGCTGGGGTACGCCCTACCAGGGCGACACGCCCAGCGATGTTTCCTACTACTCGCCCGACCCGGCGGCCTTCGATGCCTATGTGCGCGCCGTGGTCACGCGCTACCGACGCTATGTTCACCACTGGGAGATCTGGAACGAGCCGGATCACGGCGTTTTCTGGCAGCCCCAGCCCGATGTAGCGGCCTACACGCGCATGCTCATCCGCACGGCGGCCACGATCCGGGCGATTGACCCGCAGGCGAAGGTGCTGGTCGGTGGCACCAACCCCTTCGATACCACCTTCCTGCGCGGCGTGGCCGAGAACGGCGGCTGGGGCAGCCTCGATATCATCGCCATCCACCCCTACGTCGATCCCTACGGCCCCGAGGACGGCAACCTGATTGCCGCATGCGACGGCGTGCGCGCCTTGGCCGAGCGCTACGGCGAGAAGCCGATCTGGGCCACCGAGCTGGGCTGGGCCAGCGGCACCAGCGACCGCGACCCCTCTGGGCGCACCGACGAGCAGGCCCAGGCCAACGATCTGACCCGCGCCATGCTCACGCTCTGGCAGGCCGGGGTCGAGCGGATCTTCTGGTACAGCTTCAAGGACGACCCGGGCAACCCCTACGGCCTCGTGCGCGCCGGGGCCGGGCGCGACGATTACCGCGCGCGCAAGCCAGCCTATGCGGCCCTGCGTACGCTCAACCACCAGCTTGCCGGGGCGACCTTCATCGAGCGGCGCGACATGTTCGCCCGCAGCGTCCTGGCGGGATTCGACAGCGTGCGCGGCTGGGGGCGCACGAGCCAGCCCAACGGTACCCTGCGCGCCAGCGCGGCCCAGTCCCACGGCGGCGGCGTCAGCGCCGAGCTAAACTACAGTTTCACCACCCGCCAGAACGATTATGTGGCCTTCGTGCGCGACCAGCCGATCGCGCTGCCCGGAAATCCCTACGCCCTGGGCGTCTGGATCTACGGCGACGGCAGCACCAATCAAGTCAAGGTTTGGCTGCGCGACGCCGAGGGCGAGTTGCTCCAGTATGTGCTAGGGACGCTGGGACCGCCGGGATGGCACTTCATCTCGGCACCGATCGGCGGGCCGGTAGAGCCAGGGAATCATCTGGAGGGCAGCGGCAACAGCCGACTGGACTTCCCGGCCAAGCTGGAGGCGATCATCCTCGACGATATGGTAGACAGCTTTGTGGGCGGCGGGACGATCTACCTCGACGACCTGAGCGAGATCACGGGTCACGAGGTCTACGACCTGCGGCTCCAGCGCGGCGAGGATTCGCTGGACGTACTCTGGTCGCCGCCGGGGGCGCGGGTGAACCTGAGCACGCGGTCGGCCCAGGCGCGGGAGATCAGCCGCGACGGCGCGGAGCGCGCGCTGCCTGCCCAGGACGGGCGGCTCTCGGTGAGCCTGGGGCCGGCCCCGGTGTACCTAGTTCACCGGCGGTGATCGCGAACGATTTGGATCGTGAACGCCGCAAAATTAGGCCAAGGACGCGCGCGCAGAATATGATATTCACCTCAACCAACGCCGGTTCAGCGTCTCGAAGAGTCCGGCGGCGCGCAGTTTATCGAGCGCGCGGTTGACCTCGGCCTGGAGCTGGAAGGCCGACGTCGGCACAGCCAGGACGTAGGGCTGCGTGCTGAGGGCGGCGGCGATGCGCAGGCCGGACGTCGACTGGGCGGCACCGAGGGCGCTCACGTTATCGCAGATCACCGCGTCGAGCCGGCCCGCCCGCAGGTCGGCGATAGCCTGAGCCGACTCGTCGTAGGTCGAGCGCAGGTCGATGCCAGTCATACGCCGGGCCAGGGCGTCGGCGTCACTGCCTAAGGCCACCCCCACCCGCCGCCCGACCAGGTCGACCGCCCCGGTAATCGGCGAGCCGTCCGGCACCAGTAGCACTTGGCCGGCATCAAAGTAGAAGCTGCTGAAGCGGGCGCGCTCGCCCTCCTCGGGAGCGTAGGGCAGGGCCGAGGCGATCATGTCGGCCTGGCGGCTCACTAGGGCGCTGTAGAGGGCGTCGAAGCCCACCGGCAGAAACTCGGCGCGCAGCCCCAACTCCTCCGCCACCGCCCTGGCCAGGTCCACATCATAGCCGACCAACTCGCCGCCGCGCTGGTCGACGAAGGGCCGGAAACCCACATCCACCGCCACGCGCAGGTTGCCCCGCACCCGCGCCGCCGCCCACACCGGGTCGAGGGCCGACCCCGATCCGCCCGCTGCGCCCCCGGCCAGCCAGGCATATCCCAGCAGCAGCGCCACCGCCAGCACATCGCCGATGGCTTGTATACGCGCTATTCGTGCGCTCATCATCTTCTCATTATACATCCTTGACCACGATCTGCGCCTTGGGTATACTGGCTTTACACGAGCGCTGCGCAAAAAAATACCCCCTACGTCACAGGCGTATATCTCCCACATGTCTATGTGGTTGACCATCTCCTTCTCGCGGCGCGTGAGATCGACGCGCGGCATCGGAGACGAAGGCAGTTCTCCATGGAAGACCGGCGCGATCAGCAGGCCACCCCAACACCTCAGACCGCTCCCTACACGCCAGCTTCCCAGCTTGGAACTACAGAGATCCAGCCGCCGTCGGCTCTGCCCGCCGCCGATCCCTACGCCGCAGGCCAAGGCATCGTTGAGCGGATCACACGGCGGCTGCTGCGCCGAGTCGCCTATCTGCTGATCCTCGCCGGTCGCGTCATGCGACCGAATCTGGGCTGGGTGCTGCTGACCCTCTTCCTGGTCGGGGTCATCGGCATGGAGACCATCGCCCTGATCGCCCCGCTCGTTGTGGCGAAGCTGGTCGATAACCGGCCTCCGGCCATCCCAACCTCCGCTGCGGTCGAGTCCTTTTTGCAAGGGCAGGCCCGCTACGACGCCGAAACGATGTGGGAGGCGTTCAGCCCGCAGTTTCAGGCGGCGCTGATCGACCAGGGCATCTCGAAGGATCATCTGACCGCTCAGGTGCGGAGCGAGCGCGAAGGCGGGCAGCGGTACACGAAGTTCTCCTACGTCGGCGGTGTTGCGCTCCAGGGCGAGCAGACCATGTACTTCTACGCCGTTGATATCGAGTCATCGCAAGCGGCGGGCCGCAACGGCACCTACGCCTTCATCTTCACTGTCGATAAGCGCGGAAAAATCGTCGGCATGCGTATGTGATCTTACCTGGAGGTAAAAATACACGCGCCGATCTCCGGGGCCGCGCCCCACCCCCACCGGCATGAGCAGGGCTGGTGCAACGTCGCTGGGGCTACGCCCCAGACCGCGCTTTTGGTTGGTTTTTGGCGGATTCGCCGCCAAAAACCAACCAAAAAAGATCGTTCGGGGGTGGCTTTGCCACCTCCAAACCCCCGCCGGAGGCGACGTTGCAACCGCCCCACCGGCATGAGGAGCTGTCTCGCCAGAACTGGAGTACACGCATGGCCATTGAGCCCTACCGCCCGAACACCGAGGGTCAGAGCCGCGATGAGCTTGATCGTGAGCTAGACAAGAAGATCGACACATTCTTCCATCGCTGGAACTGGAAGTTGCTCCGCTTCATCCGCACGTGTGTCTTTGTTGTGATCGGACTCTGGCTGGCGTCCAACCTGTTACCCCCGGTGATTGACGTCATCTTCTCGGGTGGCCTCGGCCCGATGCTCCTGAACATCATCCCCACCGCCGTGGGCCTATTCTTCTTCATCGGCTTCCAGTTCTTTCTGATGTACTTCTTTATGGCGCGCACCCGGATCTACTGGGTGAAGCCGGGCGAGACTGGCGTTAGCTTCAAGGACTACCAGGGCAACCCGGAGGTGCTGGAGGCCGCCCGGCGCGTCGTCACCCTGCTCAAGGGGGCCAAAGAGTTTAAGCAGATGGGCGGCGAAGTCACCCGTGGCATCCTGCTGATCGGCCCGCCCGGCACCGGCAAGAGCTACCTCGCCCAGGCGATCTCCACCGAGGCGGGGGTGCCCTTCGGCTACCTCAGCGCGCCCTCGCTCCAGTCGGCATTCATGGGCATGGGCAACATCAAGGTGATGAACCTCTACCGCAAGGCCCGCCGTTTCGCCCGCGAGTACGGCGCGTGCATCCTCTTCATCGATGAGATTGACGCCATCGGCGGGGCCCGCAGCGCCAGCATGGCCGGCGTCGGCGCGACCGGCATGGCCGCCAACCCCCAGTCCGGCGGGCGCAGCAACGTGATGATGGGCATGGGCGGGATGGGCGGCGGCAACGGCATCCTCAACGAGCTGCTGCTCCAGATGGATCCGCCGCCCCAGGATACCTGGTGGGGCAAGCTGCTGCGCGCGGTGAACATGCGCCGCAAGAAGACCGAGATGCCCCCCGTGCTGACGATGGGTGCCACCAATATGGCCGAGTCGCTCGACGCCGCGCTGCTGCGCCCAGGCCGCTTCGACCGCAAGATCGCCGTCGAGCCACCCGACGCCGATGGCCGCCGCGAGGTGATCGAATACTACCTCGGCAAGGTCAAGCACGAACCCATGCCGCTGAACCGCATGGTCTCCGACACGATTGGCTACACGCCGGTGGCGATCAAGTATTGCATCAACGAGGCGACGATCCACGCCCACTTCGACGGGCGCGCGGCGATCAACTACTGGGACTTCACCCAGGCCCGTGAAATGCACGAGTGGGGACTCAAGCAGCCGATCCGCAGCATGTCGTACGAGGAGCGCCGCCGCATCGCCTACCACGAGGCCGGCCACGCCTACGCGATGGTCAAGCTGCTCAAGAAGGAGCGCCTGACCAAGGTGACGATTGTGCGCCACGGCAACGCGCTCGGCTTCGCCGCATGGAAGCCCGAGGAGGAGATCCACACCCGCACCAAGGACGAGCTACTCGACCGGATTAAAATCTCGGTCGCCAGCCGCGCCGCCGAGGAGCTATTCCTGGGCATCCAGATGAGCGGCGTCACCGGCGACCTCCAGCAGGCCACGTACCAGGCGGCGATGATGGTGGGAGCCTACGGCATGGACGAGAGCTACTTTTCCTACCTGCTCTTCGGAGGTCTCCAGGGTCTGGCGGCGCCAGACATCAAGCCGCGCATCGAGGCGATCCTCAATGCGCAGTTCGACGAGGTGAAGCAACTGATCGAACACAACCGCGCGGCGGTGGTCGCAGTCGCCGAGGCGCTCATCCTGCGCAACGAACTGACCGACATCGATGTCAAAGAGATCCTCGACCGGGTTGAGGTCGAATGCCCCTTCGTGCCAATCGGTGCCGCCAAGGAGCGCCCGGCCTTCGGCTTTAGCGCCGCCCTAAAGCGTGGTGCCGAGCAAAGCCTCAGCCGCCGCCGCCGCGACAGCCGGCCGGTTGCCCTGCCGCCGCCCGCATCGAATACGGACGATCCGGCGATCACGGTTATTGACGCCCCCATATAGGCGGGACGCAGAAGTAGGGACGCAGGAGCAAGAGAAGAGGGACGCCGCACGCGGCGTCCCTCTTCTCTTGCTCCTGCGTCCTCACCATATCCGCACCCCCGCGCCGTCACCACATCCGTCCCTGCGGGGAGTCATCGCCGGGAGCCTTCTCGCTGTAGGCGATGCCGAGGTGATCGTAGGCCCGCCGGGTGGCGATGCGCCCGCGCGGGGTGCGCTGGAGAAAGCCGAGCTGGATCAGGAACGGCTCGTATACGTCCTCAATCGCGTCCACTTCCTCGGCCAGAGCGGCGGCCAGGGTGCTGAGCCCCACCGGCCCGCCGTTGAACAACTCGATGATCGCGTGCAGCAGCCTCCGGTCATTCTCGTCGAGCCCCAGTTCATCCACCTCTAGCTGAGCCAGAGCAGCGCGGGCCACGGGTACATCAATCACGCCATCGGCAATCACCTGGGCGTAATCACGCACACGGCGCAGCAAACGGTTGGCGATACGCGGCGTACCACGGGCGCGCCGGCCAATCTCCAGGGCACCCGCATCGGTGATCGGCATACCCAGGATACGCGCCGAGCGGGCGACAATCTCGCGCATAGCGTCGTCGTTATAGAAGACCAGCCGGTGTACCGACACGAAGCGGTCGCGCAGCGGCGAGGTCAGCAGCGCCACCCGCGTAGTCGCCCCGATCGCGGTGAATCGCGGCAGGCTCAGGCGCAGGCTGCGCGCACTCGGCCCCTTGCCCACCATCAGATCCAGCGCGAAGTCCTCCAGCGCCGGATAGAGTACCTCCTCCACCGCGCGGTTCAGCCGGTGAACCTCGTCGATGAAGAGGACGTCGTCCTTCTGCAAGTTCGTCAGGACGGCGGCCAGGTCGCCGGCGCGCTCAATCGCCGGGCCGCTGGTAATCTTGATCTTCACACCCATCTCACTGGCAATCACACCGGCCAGCGAAGTCTTGCCCAAGCCAGGCGGCCCGTAGAAGAGGAGATGATCCAGCGGATCGCTGCGCGCCTTGGCCGCCGCAATCGCGATCTTCAACTGCTCGATAGTCTTCTCCTGGCCGATAAACTCGGCAAGGCTACGCGGGCGCAAGCTCTTCTCAACCTGCTGGTCGTCACTGTCGGGGTTGGGGCTGAGCAGCCGCTCGTCTGTCATCTCACTCCTCGCACGGGCGTGCGGCTTCATTATGGGCCGCATTATAGCATAGGGGAGCGAAAGAGTCGGACGTTCGCCTAGCTTCGCGTCCTTCGCGTTCGCGTCCTTCGCCCCCCTTCGCGCCTTCGCGATCCAAACGCCCCCCTTCGCGCCTTCGCGATCCAAACGCCCCCCTTCGCGCCTTCGCGATCCAAACGCCCCCCTTCGCGCCTTCGCGATCCAAACGCCCCCCTTCGCGATCCAAACGCCCCCCTTCGCCCTCCGTACATCTGCAACCCTATTGACACTCAGGCGTATCATGTATGCATAGTAGTTCGCATACGAACAACGCTCATCATGTGTACCGTGGACCCTGTACTCTGAGATGGAGGTCTGTGATGCGACTGCATATCAGCCACCTCTGGATGCTCCCGGTTGCAGGTATGCTGCTCAGCGCATGCGCCGGGATCGGCGGCCAGTCCGCCGCGCCAACCCCCACGCCCGACGCCGCGCCCCCGCCCCCGCGTGTGGTCGCTGACGGCAAGATCCTGCCGGTTCGCAGCGCCAACCTGCGCTTCCTGAGCGTCGGCCTCGTGGGCGAGATTATGGTCGCCGAGGGCGGCCAGGTTGCTGAACATGCGCCCCTGGCCACGCTTGATCGCGCCGAACTCCTGTTGAGCGCGGAGCAGGCCCGTGCCGCCTTTATCCAGGCCCAGGCCGCCTATGAGCAACTGGCCGCAGGTGCCGCCCCTGACACGATCACCGCCGCCGAGGCTGGCTTGGCCCAGGCCCAGGCCGCCGCCCGCCAGGTGGTTGGCAGCGTCAGCCCCAGCGACCTCGCCGCAGCCCGCGCTGACCTTGCCCAGGCCAAGGCCACCCTTGCCCGGCTCCAGGCCGGCCCCAAAGAGGACGAGATCCGCCAGGCCCGCGCCGCCCTCGCCCAGGCCCAGGCCGACCTCCAGACTCAGCGCGACGCCCTCGCGGTCGCCAAAGACTCCGCCGACCTCGGCGTGCAGCAGTCCGCCAATGCGCTGCGCGACGCCCAGGATACCTATAGCCGCATCTACTGGGAGAACCGCAAGGCCGAGAGCCTGCCGGGCGATCTGCCCCGGGCCAAGAAGGACGCCGAGGTGAGCGCCCAGCGCGCCGTGCAGAACGCCGATGCCGCATTGGCCCAGGCCAGACTCGACCTGGAACACGCCCGCCAGGCCGAACTAAGTGGTATCACAAGCGCCACGTCGCGAGTTAGCCAGGCCCAGGCCAGCCTCGACTTGCTGCTGTCCGGCGCGGACGCCGACCAGATCGCCGGTGCCCGCGCGCGCGTGGCCGCCGCCGAGGCCGCGCTGGCCCGTCTCACCGGCGACGCCCGCGCTGGCGCGGTTGACGCCGCCGCCGCCGCAGTCCAGCAGGCCCAGGCCAACCTGAGCCAGCTCAAGGCTGGCCCGCGTAGTGTCGATCTAGCAGTTGCGAAAGCTCAGGCTGACACCGCCGCCGTGGCGGTGCGCCAGGCCGAACTGGCCATCGAGCGGGCCACCCTGCGCGCCCCCTTCGCCGGCACCGTCGTCGCGGTCAACCTCAAGGTCGGCGAACTCACTCCCGCCGAGCCAGCCATCGTCTTGGCCGACACCTCGGCCTGGAAGATCGAGACCAGCGACCTGACCGAACTCGATATCGTGGCCGTGCGCCTGGGCGACCAGGTGACACTCAGCTTTGACGCGCTGCCCGACCTGACCCTCCAGGGCGTGGTGACCGACATCAAGGGACTGGGTTCCACCTTCCAGGGCGACGTGATCTACACCGTGGAGATCAAGCCCAGCAGCTGGGATCCGCGCCTGCGCTGGAATATGACCGCGACCGTAACCATCGGGGCATGACGGACGGCGGGGGAGGGGAGGGTGCCGCAGCGTCGCGCTGCGGCACCCCTCCCCTCCGCACCGACACCAACGAACGCGGAGGCGTAGCCATGCTCAGCCTAAAAAACTTGTGGCGGCGCAAGACGCGCACCCTGCTCACCACCCTGGGCATCGCGGTGGGCGTGGCCGCAGTCGTGGTACTCTCGGCCTTCGGCAACGGCATGGCCGACGGCTTTGGCGCAATCGGTACCTCCTCAGACGCCGACCTGCTGGTGAGCCAGAAGGACGCGCTCATGATCATCATCGGAGCCATCGATGAGGGCGTGGGCGACGAGATCCGCCAGATTCGCGGGGTCGCCGGGGTGGCGGGCACCGCCGTGGGCATCGTGCAGATGCCCGATTCGCCCTACTTTCTGGTGGCCGGCGAGGATCCGCGCGGCTTCGCGATCAGTCGCTATAAGATCATCGCCGGGCGGCAGGTGGCGTCTAAACGCGAGCTGATGCTGGGCCGCCAGAGCGCCGAAAATCTTAAGAAGGGCGTCGGCGACAAGTTCCGCATCAACGACATCAGCTACCGGGTGGTCGGCATCTACGAGACCGGCCAGAGCTTTGAGGATAACGGCGCGGTGATCCACCTGGAGGACGCCCAGCGCGCCTTCGACAAGCGCCGCCAAGTCAGCTACTTCAAGATCCAGCTCGATGCCCCCTCGTCCCGCGAGGCGGTGCGGGCTGAAATCAAAGCGCGCTGGGAGAACCTGGGCGTCACGCGCTCGGGCGAGGCGAACGCGCAAGACGAGATGCTCAAAATCTACCGCGCAATGGGCTGGGTACTGGGCATCTTCGCCATCCTGGTGGGCGGCCTGGGCATGATGAACGCAATGCTGATGAGCGTGTTCGAGCGTACTCGCGAGATCGGCGTGCTGCGGGCGATGGGCTGGCGGCGGCGGCGGGTGGTGCGGATGATCCTGGGCGAGGCATTGATCCAGTCGGTCATCGGCGGGCTGCTCGGCCTAGGTCTGGGCGTGGGCTTGATCGCCCTGGCCAGACAGGCTCCAGCGGTGGCGGGGATGCTCAGCGACGGCGTGGATATCGCCACCGGGGCGCAGGCATTTGTGGTAGCCCTGGTTCTTGGCATGGTGGGCGGTGCCTACCCGGCCTGGCGCGCGGCGCGGCTGGCCCCGCTTGAGGCCATGCGCGCCGAGAGCGGCGCGGCGGTACACCTCGGCCCGGTGGCCCGCATGCTCAGCCGGGTCGTCCGATTCAACGCCGTGCGTAACCTGCTGCGCCGCCCGGCTCGCACCATAATGACCGTCCTCGGCCTGGGGCTCGGTGTCGGCTTTGTGATCGCCCTCAGCGGCATCGTCGAGGGCACCAAGATCCTGTTCACCAGCCTGCTCAGCGCCGGCCAGGCCGATATCCTCGTCGAGCAGGCCAACGCCTCGGACGCATCGTTCTCCGTGATCGATGAGCGCACGGTAGCGCAACTGCGCCTCGACCCGGCGGTGAAGAGCGTCTCCGGCCTGATCTTCGGCACCACCACCGTGCCGGGCCTGCCCTTCTTTATTGTCTACGGGCTCGACCCGCGCGAGGGCTACGCGGCGCACTACACGGTGCAGGAGGGCCGACCCATCCAGCGCCCCGGCGAAGTGATCCTCGGGCGCATGGCCGCCAACAGCCTCAAGAAGGGCGTCGGCGGCGAACTGCGCTTCAGCGGGAGCAGCTTCGAGATCGTCGGCATTTTCGAGACCGGGGCCGCCTTCGAGGACGCCGGCGCGGTCATCTCCCTGCGCGAAGCCCAGCGCATCTTCGGCAAGCCGCGCCAGGTCTCCTTTGTGGGCATCACCCTGCACGACAGCGGCCAGGCCGCCGCCGTGGCCCGCCGCATGGAGCAGCGCTACCCGGACATCATGGCCAGCCCGACCGCCGATCTCACCGAGCGCATGCAGGACTTCGCTACCACCACGGCGGCGATGAACGGATTGATGGCCCTGATGGTGCTGGTGGGCGGGATCGTGATGCTGAACGTGATGATGATGAGCGTGTTCGAGCGCACCCAGGAGATCGGCGTACTGCGCGCCCTGGGCTGGGGCCGTCGGCGCATCCTGGGCACGGTACTCGGCGAGTCACTCGCCCTCTGTCTAGTGAGTTCAGTGGCCGGTGCCGGCATAGGCGTACTGATCAACTGGCTGATCGGCCTCTCGCCCGACTACGGCAGCTTCCTAGCCCCGAGCTACAGCCCGGCCACCTTCGCCCTCGCCGCCGCGATGACCCTCAGCCTGGGCGTGATCGGCGGGCTGCTGCCGGCGCTGCGCGCGGTGCGCCTCAGCCCGCTGGAGGCGCTACGATATGAGTGATCATACGCGGTGCGCCTCAGCCCGCTGGAGGCGCTACGATATGAGTGATCATACGCGGTGTGCCGCCGCCCGCTGGAGGCGCTACGGTAGCTGTGATCATGGCGGATCCCGTAAGGCCGAAGCATTCGCGCTAGGCGCACCGCGCC